>NZ_JAELUG010000015.1 GCF_016429255.1 Rhizobium sp. ASV8 | reverse complement strand
GGCCTGGCCGAAACGGCGAACGCGGTTCGGTGTCAGATCCCGCTTCAAGTCGGCCCAGAATTGCTTCAAGAGCGGCCGAAATCCTGGCTTGCGGATACCGGCAAAGAAAGCGCGCAAGACCCTCAGCGGTTCGTCGTGCAGATACTCAGGCAGGTAAACCACGCGCGCCTTGATCTCGTCGTGGACCGGATGGCGCTTCTTGTCCGTCGGCTTTCGCATCGAAATCAGCGTCAGATCGAATCCGGCCCGTTCGAGACCGAGCAGCTCTTGCGCGATAAAGGTTTCCGACAGACGAGGATAGCCCTTGAGGACTACCAGTATTTTCTTTCGCATCAAAAGGTCCCGATGATCCGCATGTCCGCTTTCAACGGAGCCACGGAAATATTCTATCTCGTTGTCGTCGCGCAATTACGGACGCAAACAACGCCGCACTCTTGCCGGAATTGCATTACTCGGCAACGATCGACAACGATGGATAGCGCTCGCGATCATCGAACCACTCGCCGACTGTTCGTGAAATATGCACCAGCCCCTCGAGACGCATGTTGCTGCTGCTTGCCGAAGGCGGCGCGCGGTTCGGCAGGCGTTTCAAAGCGGCGGCAAGCTGCTTGGGATCCGCCGATTCCTCCGGCAGCAGCATATCGACCAGGCCGAGTTCGCTTGCCCGCTGCGCCCGGATCAGCTGTTCCTCGCGCGGCCGCGTGCGTGGAATGATCAACGCCGGCTTATCGAAGGAGAGGATCTCGCAATAGGTGTTGTAGCCGCCCATGGCGACGACGGCCTTCGCGCCGGCGATCAGCTCTTCCATCTTGTTATCAAATTCGATCACCTGCAGACAGTCGATCTTGCCGGCCCGTTCCAGCAGCTGGCTGCGCTCCTTGGCCGGCATATAGGGGCCAAGAACGATCAGTGTCTTCTGCGTCAGAGTGCTATCGTGCTCGAAAGCGCCGATGACATCGCTGACGAGGTCGGCGCCATCGCCGCCACCGCCCGTGGTTACCAGGATGTAGTCGTCGTCGGGCACATGTTCGGATTTCGTGCCGAGCCTGGAAACGCTGCGCTGCAGGAAGCCGACGAACTCCATCTTCCGGCGCACGCCAGCCGGCACGTCGAGACCGACGAGCGGATCATGGAAATCCGGCGGTCCATAAACCCAGACGCGATCGTAGAACTGGTCGATCTTCTGCAGGACGTTGTTCTTTTTCCATTCCGCCTCAAGCAAGTGCGGTGCGTCCATGACATCGCGCATGCCAAGAACGAGGGTCGTGCCGCGCGCCTTGAGATAGGTCAGCGTCTCCTCGACCTCGCCCTTGAGCCCCAGGGGCTCCTTGTCGACGATGAAGACGTCGGGCTGAAAGGTTTCGGCGGTGTGCCGAATGATCGATTGCCGCATCTTCAACGTCTCTTGCAGAGCAACATGGCTCGCCATCGACGTATATTCACCATCACGCAGCTTGATGACGCTGGGCACCTTCACGAAATCGACGCGCGCGCGATAATCGAAAGCGCCGGCGATCGTCGCACCGGAAATGATCAACACATTCAGGCCACGATAATCCTCCACGAGAGCATGTGCGATCGTGCGGCATCGCCTCAAATGGCCGAGACCGAACGTATCGTGGCTGTACATGAGGATTCGAGCATCTTCTAAGCGCCGCTTCATGGGCAAAACCTCTGGGGGATGAAAGTCATGTACGCGGTCTGTCGGCAAACGACATCCGCGTCCGCTCCTCGAATTGCAATCCTGTCTTCGCCATTCACCCTGCTATTTGTAGGGATCGGCGGCATCGCGCAAGCCGTCTCCTAAAAAGTTGAACGCCAGAATGACCAAAATTACCGGGATCATCGGAAAAAGCAGCCATGGATAGAAGGCGATGACGCTGACGTTCCGGGCCTCGGTGAGCAGGATACCCCAGCTCGTGATAGGCGGCCGCAGGCCCAAGCCCAGGAAACTCAGGGCGGTTTCGCCGAGAATCATGCTCGGAATGGAGATCGTCGCCGCAGCGATCAAGTGTGACATGAAGCCCGGCACGAGGTGACGGCCGATGATGCGCCTGGTGGGGGCGCCCATCAGCTGCGCGGCAAGAACAAAGTCCTCTTCACGCAGAGACAGGAGCTTGGAGCGAACCGCGCGCGCTAGACCTGTCCAATCGAGGATACCGAGGATGATGGTGATGCCGAAATAGACGATGATCGGGCTCCATGTCACCGGCATGATCGCCGCCAGCGCCATCCATAGAGGCAAGCTTGGCAGCGACTGAAGCACCTCGATGATCCGCTGGACGAGCAGGTCGAACAGGCCGCCGTGATAGCCGGCAAGGCCACCGATGATGATCCCCAGGATAAAGCTGATGGAAATGCCGATCAGCCCGATCGTCAGGGATATCCGCGCGCCGTAGATGATGCGCGACAGCACGTCGCGGCCAAGGCGGTCGGTTCCGAGCAGATACATCTGACCGCCGACGGCCGGACAGACCAGATGGAAATTTGAATCGACCAGTCCCCAGAACCGATAGGCATCGCCGCGGCAGAAGAAGCGGATCGGCTGCACGTCCGATGTATTGTCGGTATAGGTCCTGCGCAGCGTGTCGATGTCGAGCGTCATCTTTCGTCCATAGACGAACGGCCCGACAAAATTACCTTTGTCAAAGAGATGGATCGGCTGCGGCGGCGAGTAGATCGAATCCACGTTGCGAGTATGCAGCCCATAGGGCGCCAGAAACTCGGCAATCAAGATCATCCCGTACAGCAACGCCAGGAAGATCCCTGATACGAGCGCGAGCTTGTGTTTCTTGAATTTCCACCACATCAGCTTCTTTTGAGAGGCCATGTAGTAGCGAGCCTGGCCGGCCGACATGGTTTCGAACTGATCTGGATTGAAATCCGCGCCGGAGACGTAGTGCTCCAGGGGCGCGCCGGGGCTTGGCAGGGATGCGCTCACTTTGTACTCCTGCCTTGCAAGCGGATGCGGGGATCGAGAAAGCCGAGCGCGATATCGGAAATCAGCACGCCAATCACGTTCAGGAAGGCCAGAAACATCAGGAAGGAGCCGGCAAGATACATGTCCTGGCTCTGCAAGGCCCTGATCAGCATCGGGCCAGTCGTTTCCAGAGACAGCACGATGGCGGTGATTTCGGCGCCGGAAATGATAGCGGGCAGGATCGACCCGATATCGGCGACGAAGAAATTCAGCGCCATACGCAACGGATACTTCAACAGCGCCCGGAGCGGATGCAGACCCTTGGCGCGCGCGGTGACCACATATTGCTTCTGCATCTCGTCAAGCAGATTGGCGCGCAGCCGGCGGATCATGCCAGCCGTGCCCGCCGTACCGACGATGATGACCGGAATCCAAAGATGATCGAGGATCGAGCGGGCCTTCTCCCAGCTCATCGGTTGCGACAGATACTTCTGATCCATCAGATGACCGACCGACACGCCGAACCACGTCTTTGCGAAATACATCAGGATCAGCGCAAGCATGAAATTGGGGATGGCTATTCCCAGCAATCCGAGAAAGGTGAGGCCGTAGTCGCCCCAGCTATATTGATGGGTGGCCGAATAAATGCCGATCGGGAAAGCGATCAGCCATGTCAACAGGATCGTCGTGACTGAAACGAGGACAGTGAACCACAGACGGTCGCCCACCACGTCCGAGACCGGCAGCTGATATTCGAAGGAATAACCGAAATCCCCGTGCAGCATGCCCCCGGCCCAGCGAAGGTACTGAATCGGCAATGGCTGATCGAGCCCGTACTCGTGACGAAGATTCTCCATATCCTGAAGGTTTGTAGTATCGCCTTGCGCGCGCAATTCGGCGAGCTGGCTTTCGAAGAAGTCGCCGGGCGGGAGCTGGATGATGGTGAAGACCAGCATGGAGATGATGATCAAGGTCGGGATCATCACCGTTATACGCCAGAGGATATACCTAAGCATTTGCGCGTTCCTCCTTCATCCAGAAGGTATCCGGCATGTGGATGCCGAGAAGACTGGTCGCGAAGCCAAATAGAGCCTCTTTCGGCACGTTTTGCATTTTTGCGGAATGGACGATGGGCAGGAAGGTCGCGTTGATAAGCCCGATCGAGAAAACCTGGTCCGAGTATATTGCGAGCATCTTGTGCCAGATTTCGGCGCGCTCGAAGGAGGACGCCGCGTCCTCCCATTCGTTCAACAACTTGACCAACTCGGCGGCTTCCGGAAGATCGGGCGCAACCCCCTTCGTCTGGGCTGAGAGATAATACATGCCCCACAGAGGCCACTGCATCTGGTCGTTGGTGGTCGGCGCCAGCTCCGCCGGGTTCATATCCGCCGTCGGCACGCCGTTGTCGAGGCCGTACCACAGCGACATCAGAATGCGGCCGCCCATGGCGCGACTGCGGAAAATGTCGCGCTGGGAAACGCGCGGAAAAAGTGCGATGCCTACCTTGCGCCAGTGATCCGTGACCAGCTCCAGAACATCCGTGTCGAGTGTGCTTTCACCCGGCGTTTCGACGGTGATTTCCATGCGCCGGCCATCGGGCAGCAGGCGGATACCGTCCTCGTCACGCTTGGAAAGACCCGCAGCATCGAGAAGCGCATTGGCTTGACCCGGATCGTGTGAAATCCAGGCCGATGCATATTCCGGCTTATAGAGCGGGCTGTCCGGCAGCACGGTATCGGCACTCTCGGTCCCCAGGCCATAGAAGACCGCCATATTGATCTCGTGGCGATCGATTGCCAGCGACAGGGCGCGCCGCACCCGCGCATCGCGCAAGACATCCCGCCAAACCTGATCGGTGCTGTTCAGATTGGGAAACAACGCGACGCGCGACCCACGCACCGCCTTCCAAAGATTGACCTTGGTCGAATATCTCTGCTCCCCCTCTTTCAACAGCGTATAATCGTTGAAATCCAATCCGGTTGCCTGGAGATCGCTCTCCCCGACACTGGTCTTGAACGCGATGATCTGCGGAGAACTGATGTTGAGAAGCATCCGGTCGATATAAGGCAGCTGCCGGCCGTTTTCGTCGACACGATGGAAGTAAGGATTGCGCTCGAAAACGAACTGTTCTGCGGGCGGTGTCGTCGTGTTTCGCCAGGGGTCGAGCACCGGCAGATTGGGATTTTCCGGCCTGTAGGACCGCGCCATCTTGATGTGCAGATCCTGCCATTTCTTTACGCGCTTTTCCTGCATCAGCGACGAAAGCCGAATCTTGTCCTGATATTTCTTGTGGAACTGCTTCAGATAATGGCCGGGGCCGGCGATGACGAGCGGTTGCGCAGCAGCCAGGAGCGGCAGGAAATCGGGGTTGGGGGCGTCCCAGGAATATCGCACCGTCAGCTCGTCGAGCATCTCGAAACGGGGCAGGCTACCGTGCGGACGCAGCTCGAGCGCACCACCGCCTGGTGTCAATTCCTTGTTGAGAATGACGTCTTCCCACCAGTAGCGGAAATCATTGGCCGTGAAAGGATGGCCATCCGACCATTTGTGTCCGTCGCGCAGCTTGAAGGTGAAGACCGTGTCGTCGACGGCGGAGAAGGATTCCAGAATATCGGGCTGCAGCGTCAGCGTGCTGTCATAGCCGACGAGACGGGCATAGCCGTAAATCGTCATGAAGCGGATATCGTTCTGGCTGCCGATGATCATGCGCACGGAACCGCCATACTGGCCAGGTGTGCGGCCCATGCGGGCAACGTTGATGATGCGCGGGAATTTCGGCAGGCGCTTGGCGAGGTGCGGCATCTGGCCGGCCCTCAGCCAATCCGCATAATAGTCCGGCTCATTGTCGACATCCGCCGCGATAGCGACTTGCGGCAGGACCGTGGAGGCCAAAAGACCGAGGAAGGTGCGCCGACGTATCATTTGCGCAGCTCCTGAGCATCGACGCCAAGACGGGCGCGAACGAAATGGCCACCGCCCAAATCGGCATAGGCAAGCTCCGCATCCCCGCTCTCCGAGAATTTAGGCCCCCACTTCTGCCGAGCTGCCGGCCCCTCGCTGTTCACGACCGAGAAGTCCAGCGGCCGATCGAGGTCGGGGAACGGCACGGCGGCCAGCAGGGAGCGGGTGTAGGGATGAACGGGATCGCGCAGAATGATTTCGCGCGGAGCGATTTCAACGATGCGACCGCGCGCCATGACGGCAATCCGGTCGGCCATATAATCGACCACTGCCAGATTGTGAGAGATGAACAGATAGGTCAGCCCGAGTTCCTTCTGCAGATCCTTGAGCAGGTTTAGGATCTGCGCCTGCACCGAGACATCGAGCGCCGAGACCGGCTCGTCGAGGATCAGCAGTTTCGGCCCGAGCGCGAGCGCGCGCGCTATGCCGATGCGCTGGCGTTGCCCGCCAGAGAAGCTATGGGGATATCGGCTGAGATAGTGCTTATCGAGCCCGATCGCCTGCATGAGCGCCTTGACCTTCTCCTTGCGCTCGGCGCTATCGCCATGCCCGTGGATCTCCAGGGGTTCGCTCAGGATATTGCGGACGGTCATGCGCGGAGAAAGCGACGAAACGGGATCCTGAAAAACCATCTGGATTTTCGTGCGGAGATCCATCAATTCCTTGCCGTTGACGGCAAGCACATCGACCTTACCGCTGCCGTCGTCAAAGCTGACCGAGCCGGCGTCGGCGCTGACCGCTCTCATGAGGATCTTGCTGACCGTCGTCTTGCCGCAACCGCTCTCGCCCACCAATCCCAGACATTCGCCGCGGCGAATGTCGAAGCTCACATCGTCGACGGCGCGAAATTTCGTCCCGTCCTTGCGGCCGAATAGCCCCCCGGCCTTTGAAGCATAGGTCTTGGTCAGATTACGCACGCTGAGCAGGACTTCCGGCGCCGTATCGACCGGTGCCGCCGTACCGCTGCCGATCAGCTTTTTCTTGCCGGAGAACGTGCCGAGATTGACGGGAACATCGCGCAATGACTTCAAGCGCTCCCCCGGTTTCATGTCGAAATGCGGAACCGCCGCCATGAGCGCCTTCAGATAGCGGTGCTGCGGCTTGCGAAAGATCGTGTCGACCGTCCCCGCCTCCATGATCTCGCCGTGATAGATGACGACGACCTCATCGGCCATATTGGCAACGACGCCGAGATCATGGGTGATCAGAAGCATCGCCATATTGAAGCTCTGCTGCAAATTGCGCAGCAACCCAAGGATCTGAGCCTGGATGGTGACATCGAGTGCCGTGGTCGGCTCGTCGGCAATCAGAAGCGCCGGGTTGCAGATGAGCGCCATGGCGATCATCGCACGCTGACGCATTCCGCCTGAGAGCTCGAAGGGATACATATCGAAGGTGTGGTAGGGATCCTGGAACCCGACGAGGTTCAGCATCTCCTCCGTCTTCTCACGCTGTTCGGCCCTTCCGATACCAGGATTATGGATACGGAGCGCCTCGCTGATCTGATTGCCGACCGTGTGCAACGGCGACAGCGAGGTCATCGGTTCCTGGAAGATCTTGGCCATGCGCGCGCCGCGCAGCCGGCGCATGGCAATGCCGTCACGCGGCAATTGGAGAACGTCCGTCGTCTGGCCATTGAGCGGATCGGTAAACAGAATGCGCCCCGTCGCCTTTGCGGCAGCGGGAAGAATACCCATGATCGACTGGCTTATAATGGACTTTCCGGAGCCGGATTCACCGACCAGTGCCGTAACCTTGCCGGGAAGCACTCTCAAGCTGGCATTCTTGACGACGCTTAGCTTATCCCCATAGAGCGAGAACGAAACGTCGAGGTTCTCGATACGCAGCAGATCAGTCCCTGACGCCATACATATTACTTCCCACACACATGACCTTTGTGGCCTTATACGGCACACTAACGTAGGCCAGAACAGGTGTCTAGCTGGTCAAAGTAGTGGGAGCACTGTTAAAAAACTGTCGTCTTTCCAGTGATATATCGGTTTATGCTGGGCCTGGCGCAGCAACAGTCACGGGGCAAACTTTTCGACTTGAAGACGACCCTCGAACTTCTTGGCATCCCTGTGCAACAGAATGACCTGCTCGGCCTCCGATAGCCCATCCGTTTGGGTGTCATTGAACATCTCTGCTACACGGCTGGACGCTGTTGCGGTCTTCGGCGAGACGACGGTAAAGCGTTGGCGCACGCCCCGCAGCTTTTCCTCGCCGAGTGTTCCCCATTCGCAATCGGTATAGCCGGAGAATGCCTGGCTCGCGACGACCTCAGTCGCGTATTTCTTCGTCAGAGATTGCAAGCGCTCCACCTCGTTGACGGCAGCCCCGAAAGCCGAAAAGGTCAGCCGGTCCTTCAACCCGACATTACCGAACATGACGTTGCCGACATGCAGGCCGATCCCGTAGCGCACTTCGCTCAAGCTGCGTGAGCGGCGATCCTCGTTCAATGCAGTAACCCGACGCTGAGCCTCGAAGACGGCGGAAAGCGCCGCCTCGCAGGCGACCTTCGACGGATCCTTGTGCCGTCCGCAAGGATAAACGGCCAGAAATCCATCACCGAGGAAGCTCAATATTTCGCCGCCGTTGCGATTGAACGGTGCGGCGATCGCATCAAAGAATTCGTTCAACGTGTCGATGTAGGCCTGCCGCCCTTCCTTTTCGGCGTAGACGGTTGATTGGCGCATATCGCCCATGACGAGCGCCGCGCGGATCGTTTCCCCGTCGCCGCGACGGATCTGACCATTCAGCACGCGCTTGCCGGCGTCACCGCCAAGATAGGTGGTCAGCATATTGTTGGCGAGCCTTCCGAGAACCGCCATCTTGGCCGCCATGGCCAGGTGGTTCTGTATCCGCATCAGCGCGCCGATCATCTCCTCGCTGAAGCCACCGACACTATCGGTCGACCAGGATCCCATCATCCCCTGCACGGAACCGGCCCCGAAGGTCTGCACGAAGGCGAGGTAGTCGGTGACCTTCTCCTTGCGCAGATCGTCGAAAATCGGAAATTCCACCGCGCCATCCAGGTCGATCCGGCGGCGAAGATGCTGAAGATTATTGGACAAGAGGTAATAATAGGGGCTCTGCATGAAGCGTTCCGGCCTTTCGTTGGCATGCCGGTAGCCTTCGATCGTCAATCCGCCCGCCCTTCGCCACGTAAAGCCAAGCGCGTCATAGAGCGGGTGCAGCATCGAAAAGGTCAGGTGAACCCGATTGAGCGGCATGCCTGTCGCTGCCATGCGCTCGCAGAACCCTCGAACGATGGTTTCCAGGTTTTCGCCGGTCAATGCCGCCTGGGTCAGCCACTCCGCAACCTTGTCGAGAAGAATATCGGAAACAGTCGAATGAGCAGTCATTATCCCCAAAGCCTATCTTTGCAATTATGGATACACCGCCCCGGCAATGCAGCAGCTGCCAAATCCCCGGATTACCCTCAGCGGCGCGTCCGGCCTCTCGGCCCGGTCGAATAAAACAGTCATGCGAGGCGGCATCGCTTTTCCCACAGATGGTGCCTGCCAACGCCAAAAAACGGCCGCACCTGTCGCCTGCCTCATCCAATCAAAATGCAACAAAAGACAGCCGGCAAATCGTCGACTCTCGTTTTGTTCTCTTTCAGATAAGGCGCACATACCGCTGAAACAATGGGCAAAAAGCGGGTGGGGTCGATAAATTTCATTTGGCAGCAAATAGCCGGCAAAACGTCTTTCCGTTCCAAGCGCGGCGCGATCACGCCCCGGCGGCAAACTCTGGCGGCTTCTTGCCCCGCATCGCCATGGCAGCCATGGCGTATCCGCCGCTTGCACCATCGATAAAATGCATGTGGTCACGCATCAGCGGCGTCGGCACGAAACATGTCATCAGCGCGCTTTCCTGCCGATGCAGACCATAGCGACAGACGCCGTCCGCCTCGGCCTGGCGCAGGCGCGCCTCGATACGCGACAGACGTACGGTATCGACGTCGATGGTCATCTTCAGGCCGTCGTCAAACTTGCGAAAATCAGAGTTCGCGGCAAGGTCGCTCCGATAAATCTTGGCATCGAAGCCCGGGATGCGGAGTCCAAACTTGTCGAGGATGCAGACAAGAGCAATCTGCCCGGCGATGGCAAGCTTTTGCTGCCATCGGCGAGCCGGCGACGCCAAGGCGCGTGCCTCCATGTCGGTGCCTTCGAAGATCAGTGCCGGCGTCGGTCCTTCGACGGGAACCGGATGACCGTCGCGGCTCTCCTCACGGGAAATGGCGATGATGTCGGCGACGAGCAACTGGAACTTCGCGCTGTTTCCAATATCGCACGGAACGGCAATAATCGAAACGATCTCGCCATTATGCGCCTTGATCGGGTTCCAGCGGCAGGACAGACCCGTCAAGTCGGGTCGAGCTTGCGGGGCAGCCGCCTCGACGATGAAATGTCCCGCCTTCATCTGCTTCTCGGCCCAGCTTGTGCCTCCACCGAAAAACATGGCGTAGGAGACATGATCGCTTGGGCTGAAACGCGCGACCATGACGTCAAGCCCCTCGCTGCGAATGGCCGACATCGGAACCAGAGCCGTTCGCAGCTCAAGCTGCAACTCCTCCGTAACCCAGGTCCGCACCGTGGCAAGCGCCTGTCGCACCCGTATCTCGCCCGATGGCGGGATGGCCACCAGTGCACCGTCGCCGCCGAAAACGAAAGGATAGTCGCCCTTGTCCAACGCGTTGAGGATGGCCGAAATCACGCTGGCACCGGCCATATTGACGGATTTGTAGCGGCCGGCCGCTATTGCCTTTGTCGAGCTGACGATATCCGCAACGGCGATCAGCCAATCATCCGGAAGCGGCCGATAATTGGCACTGTCGGTCACACCCTCGAAACGGGTGAAAGCCGTCAGCCCGTGAAAGAAATCGTCGTTGGATGGCTCGACCATAACAGCTCCCCCTTTCATCAGTGCCGCAACATTCTATCCCTACAACAAACATCGCGAAAAGCCAGCGGGCGGTCGACCGACACGACCTGCCGTGCTACTCCGGGCGACGGAGGGCACTGGAACAGAGTGATTTTAGGTCCGTTCGCCCTAGAATCTGGATCCGCTCCAAAACCAAGGAAGTAAAGCATGATGTCGGCGGAAAACCGCTCAGACTTTTCGGCATCATGCTAAAACGCCAAGGATAAGACAGATACGATGAGCCGCCTGGATAGTTTCATTCGCCGCCTGAGCGCACAGCGCGATATTCTCAATGCCGTTGCCGACGAGGTCCGAATGCTGGAGGGGCCCGTGCTTGAGCTCGGCCTGGGCAATGGGCGCACTTTCGATCATCTGCGCGAGCTTTTCCCGGATCGTCGCATCATCGCCTTCGATCGGGCTGCCAACGCCTACGGTCCTTCCATGCCTTCAGCCGACAATCTCGTTCTCGGTGAAATCAAGGATACCGCTAGAGGCTTCATCGGCGCAGAGGCGTCGCTTGCCCATGCCGATATCGGCACAGGTTACGAAGACAAGGATGCGGTGACGCTCACCTGGCTGCCGCAGATCATGGCTGGCACGCTAAGATCGGGCGGCATTGCGATCAGCGGACTTCCACTCGACCATGCCGATCTCCAGCCCCTGCCGCTGCCTGACAGCGTCAAGGAAGGCCGTTATTTCATCTATCGGCGCAAATAGAGCGTTTCCACTGAAACTGCACAGCCGTCAACGCAAGAACAGGACGTCAAACTGCTCGCCCTCGGTCGGCAGGTCGGCCACCCTCATCGATTGCTCGCGATCCTCGAAAAAGGCGAGACATTCGCCATAGTGGCTGGCGAGTTCACCGACGAAGGCCTTGGCCTGTTCCTTGCCGTAAAATGCTGGCGTGAACTCCATGTAGAGCGGCACCTGGCGCGCCATCAGCGCCTGCATCGAACGACAGGCGACTGGCTCATATCCTTCGATGTCCATCCAGATCAAGCTGATATCGGTGGGGTCGACAGCTGCCTGCTCGAGAATATCGGCAACCGGCCGAACGGGAACCGAAATCTTCTCGTCGCTTGCGTTCTGGCGCAAGGCGCTGCTTTTGCCGTGGTTCTTGTGATTGAGATAGAAATCGAGCTGCCCTTCCCGATCTCCGGCGGCACAATTGACCGCAGTCACCATGGTCTCAAAGCCGTTATCGGCTATGTTGGCCGACAACAGCCGGAAATTACGTGGATCCGGCTCGACGCTGACAATGCGGCCATAGATGCCGCTCAGGGCAAAATAGCATGTCTGCGTGCCGATATTGCCGCCGAGCTCGAGAAGAGCCGAACCTTTGCGCAAGAGGCCGCGTTCGCGAAGCACACTCAGCAATCGGTCGACATGATCGCGCTCGAAATGCCCCTTGCGAAAGACCTTGCGGCCGATGTAATCGGCCGGCGAAAAGCTCATGACATGATCGCCGCAGTCCACCGTCATGCTCTTCACGCGCGAACCGAGCGCGCTCACGAGAATATCGCGGCCGAGACGCGTATCGAACAGTCGCGTTGCGATCGCATCCCGCTTTCTACGGAAGACGCGTTTCCAGTATTTCTTGGTGAGGATCTTGCGGTCGAACATGGGCGCCATCCCTACACCAGCGCTTTCTCGTTGCAAACGGCGAACATCACGCCGCCGGCAGCTTCGCCGACGCACCCCCGTTTGCAGCATCAAGCAAAGCGGCTGCTCGCCTCCTTCGAGACGATATAAACCCGCAAAGGCTCACCGCGACCTCGCACGGCGATCTCGCGGCTTTCGACGCCATCGACCTCGATTTCGGAAAGCCGGGCCACCGGCTCGGAAAAAACGAGCGCTGTGTTGTATTCCTTGGCGACACTTTCGAGACGGCTGGCAACGTTGACGGTATCGCCGATCGCAGTGACGTTCTTGACGCTGCCATATCCCATCGAGCCGACCACCGCCAAACCGGTGTGGAGACCGATCGCGATTTCGAGCGGCGAGCTTAGCTCGTCTGCCAATTCCGCGCTGAGCTTGTCGATTTCCCGAATGATAGCGGCAGCGGCTTTCAGTGCGTGCCGATTCGCTTCCTTGGGCGTGGTACGAAGGCCGAACAGGGCCATGGCGCCATCGCCGATGAACTTGTCCATTCGCCCGCCATTTTCCTCGACTATCCGCCCGACAAGCGCAAAATAACGGTTGAGCAGGAAAACGATGTCGAACGGCAGACGCGATTCCGTCAACGCGGTAAAATGGCGAAGATCGCAGAAGAACACGACGATCTCGCGCTCGCGGCCTGGGCTGGCCGCCTGCGTGTAGACTGGGATCGTCGCTTCGGCCATCGGTGTGAGCAGCGGCACGACGCTGACGTTTCCGGTGGGCCGCAGTTGGCAGGCCAACCGCACATCCGGCGTGGCGCCGATGCGGTTCAGCGTCTTCTGCTCCAGGGCTTCCGGCGGCGGCAGGTTTTCCGCACCGTCGATAATCTGCACACGACAGGTTGAACATTGTCCCTTGCCGCCACAGACGGAGTAGTGCGGGATGCCGCCGAGACGGCTTGCCTCCAGCACGCTGAAGCCGCGCGGCGCATGCACGACTTCGCCGCCGGCATAGCGGATCGCGACCTGATGCTGACGCTCGTGCAATCGGCGACGCGCGCGGAAAGCGAAGAGACCGGCGATCGACAGGCTGAAAGCGCCATAAAATCCAGCGCGGTACGGCCAGAGCGTGTCGGCCATTTGGCTACCGGGCACCGAACCCGTCTCACCGAAACTTCTCAAGTCGCTGTAATAGCCACCCGGATAGCCGCGTTCGTCCTCCTGGGCTGCCTCATGCGTGACGACCTTGCCCATCGCCGCAAAGCCAAGCAGGGCAAGAATCGGAAGGACGATGGCGAAAGATAGCAGGACGGGCGCGATCGCGGTGTACCAGGGGCGAAAACGCAGCCAGAAATGCACGCCGATACAGCCGTGAATCCAGACGATGACCAGCAGGATGGATTGGCGCACGCCGCTGGTGGGCGATGTCAGCCACAATGTACGGACTATGGCCTTGTAGGTGTCGTGATAACCATAGACCACATGCACGACGCGCGTGGCGACGATGTGGTCGATCAAAAGGAGCGGCACCAGAAGGCCGGTGACGATCTGGAATGCCTCGCCTGGCGGCATGACCAGCGTTCGACGTATGTAGAGAAGCCGCAGCACCAGCAGAATATGGACGACCAGCGCGCCATAGAGGAACACCGTGCCGATGGGATTGCGCCATACTGCCATGAACCAATGCTGCGCGCGCTCGGCCATGCTGAGGGATATGAGCCCGAGGGAATGATTGGCCAGATGCATGATCACGAAAGAAAAAACGACCAAGCCGGAGCCAAGGCGGAATTTCCGCACGAGACGATCGGAAATGATTGGCTTTCTTGCCTCGATAGTCATCAAACCCAATGTATATTGTCCGTTCACAACAGAAGCGAAAACGGTTATCGCCTATTCATCTAGCCGCAACGCCGCATGCTGTCGAGGATGCGGCTTTTTGAAGCAGGGACCTTATTGTCACGCAACCGGTCGGAATTCGGGCAATCCTCTCACAATTCGAGCTTCTACCATCACTTAATCGTCAACCCTATGCCGGCACAATGAATATTGCTTTCTACGCTCCGCTGAAGCCGCCCAGCCACCCCGTACCCTCGGGCGACAGGCTGATGGCCCGGCAGATCATGGAAGCCCTGCGCATGGGAGGGCACCGGGTCGAGGTGGCCTGCGAACTGCGGAGCTTCACACCAACCCCCGAAGCGGAGCTGCGCGAGGCAATCGCCTGGCAAGCCAGGGATGCAACCTCGCATCTGCTTGCTGCATGGCAAAGCGAGCCGCCACCCGACCTATGGTTCACCTATCATCCATATTACAAGACACCCGATCTCATCGGTCCGCCGATCGCCCGGCAGCTCGGCATTCCCTATGTCACGGCCGAGGCCTCCTACTCCCGACGCCAGGATGACAACGGCTGGGCTGACAACCAGCGCCTGATCGCAGATGCCGTCCGGTCAGCGGCGGTCAATCTGTGCTTTACCGAGCGGGACCGCATCGGACTTGCCGAGGCAATACCGGATGGCCGCTACGAGCGCTTCCCACCCTTTGTCGATGCCGCCAAGTTTGAACGTTCGGCCTCGGCCGCTGGCCCAGGTCCGACGCGGCTGATCACTGTCGCCATGCTTCGAAAAGGCGACAAATTCGACAGCTACGTCATGCTTGCCAAGGCACTCGACCTTATTCGCGATCGGGATTGGACCCTCACCATCATCGGTGACGGGCCGATGCGAGCCGATGTGCGATCGCTGTTCTCAATCTTTCGTGACGAACGCGTTGTCTGGCGCGGCGAACGCCCGACGTCGGAGATTGCAGCAGAACTTGCAACGGCCGACCTCTACGTCTGGCCCGGCTGCAACGAGGCCTATGGCCTTGCCTATCTGGAGGCACAGGCAGCGGGCCTACCCGTCGTCGCGCAGGCCACGGCAGGCGTGCCCGAAGTGGTGATGGCTGGTAGGACCGGACTGCTAACGCCGGAGGGCAATATCGAAGCCTATGCCGATGCCGTCGCCAAACTTCTGGACGATCGGAACAAGCGGCAGATCATGGCGGACGCGGCCTACACCTTCGTTCACCGGGAACGTTCCTTGATCGCCGCGTCAAAACAGCTTGAAACCATTCTTCGAAAGCATCTGGGAGATACCTACTATGAGCGATAGAGCCGAATGGCAGCCCTTGCGCGACGAACTGCGCCGCTGGAAGGACGCCGGACGCAAGGCGAAACTCTGGTTTCGTGACGACGACGCCATCGAGCCGACCCCTGCCCTCGACCGGTTGCTCTCGCTTTCCGATCGCTTCGAGGTGCCGATGGCGCTTGCGATCATTCCTGGCCCCACCGCCGAGCCATTGGCCGAACGATTGGCGCGAGAAAACCGGATCACCGCTACGGTCCATGGCTGGACGCATCGGAATTATGCGCCTGACGACACCAAGAAGCAGGAACTCGGCCTGCATCGCCCCGAAGATGTCGTGCTAGATGAGCTGCATCGCGGGTTCGACAAATTGAAGGTGCTTTATCCACATCAGTTCGTACCTTTGCTGGTGCCGCCGTGGAACCGGATCGACGATGCATTGTTGCCGCATCTCGCTCCCTTCGGCTATCGCGCCGTCTCCGTCTTCGGATTGGCAAAGCAGGGGCCAATCGGCCTGATCAACACCCATATCGATATCATGAGGTGGCATGGTGCGCGGGGTGGCCTGCCGCACGCCGAAATAATCCAGCGCGTTGTCGAGGAACTGCAGAACCGTTTTGACGGTAATGAGGAGCCGATCGGCGTGATGACGCATCATCTCGTGCATGACGATCTGGCGTGGAGTTTCATCGAAACCCTGTTTGAAGAGACTGCCGGCCATGCCGCCATCGAGTGGCGGCCGGTCGGCGACTTCGTGCACTGAAGCGCAGTATGATGCTTTCGGTTGTCGCTGCAAGCCTAGAGCTGCAGCGACTGTCCGTCAAAGGCGAAGAACGCTTCCGGGAAGCTCTTCTGCGCATCGCGCTGCATTTCATCCAGCTCGCTGTCAGTACGGCCGGGCGCATGATGAAACAGGGCGAGCCGCTTGGCGCCGGCCTTCTTGGCAAGCTTGATGCCCTGGTTCCATGTGGAGTGACCGAAACCCAGATATTTCGGCATTTCCGGTTCGATGTAGGTCGCGTCATATATCGCAAGGTCGGCATCGGCCATCAACGCGAGCGCGGCTTCATCGAGCTCGCCGTCGGTGTGCTCGGTATCGTAGACCATCGCTATCACCCTGCCCGACCACTCGATGCGATAGCCGATGCAACCGCCTGGATGATTGAGGCGGGTCGTGTGCATGACGATGCCCGGATGTGGTTTCAGCGTATCGCCTGCAGCAAAATCGCGAAAATTCATGGTGGCGCGACAGATATCCGGTTCGACCGGAAACCATGGCGGCCGCATGAACTGGCCGATCAGCTGCCGCGTCGTCGTTTTGCCGGCGAGATGGCCGGACCACAGATCGACGCTGACGCGCGGATCATAGATGGCGTTGAAGAAAGGCAAGCCGATAATGTGGTCGTAGTGCGAATGCGTGAAGAAGAGATCGATGTTGCGGACCCCTTCCTTTGCAAGGGATGCGGCCGCTTCGCGCAAACCGGTCCCGGCGTCGAATATGATATGCCTACCGGCGTGTCTTAACTCGATGCACGACGTATTGCCGCCGTACCGCTCAAATTCCGGTCCCGATACGGGGATGCTCCCCCGAACGCCCCAAAATTTAAGCTCGAAACTATCGTTGTTCATAGAAGTTTTTACACCATTCCCCTTTCGGTCAAAAAAAGCACACTTTTGCCATCATGCGAAGCCAGCATTTTTCAAAAGTCGTGCGAAGGTGAAAACGGGATCTCATCGCTCGGTCGACGCGGGCCATTAAGCGAGTACCCGCAACCCCGCCGCACAAATCTAATATAGGTATGAAAAGACAAAATAGATAAGGCCCGCCGAATCTCTCATTCGGCCCGGCTTTGCGGGCGCACATTCGCGGGCGGAGCCGATAGGATAGGCTTACAATGTAGCGGCCGATCGCGCGGCCTGCTCGTAGTAGCCGGATAATGTCCTGAGATGCGAGGCAATGTCGGAAAGGCCACCCTGCGACAGGCCGGAGACTTTAGTGGCTTCCACCAGCAGGCGCTCGCGGATTTCAGTATAGCGCTTCAGCGCATCAAGGCCCTTGTCGGTCACTCGGATCGTCTTTTCCTTGCCAGCCTTGCCGCTTTTGACAAGACCGGCAGCCTCGAGCTTCTTGATGGCATAGTTGGCGACATGGGTGTCTTCGATATCGAGCACGAGGCAGAGATCGGCAAGCGTCTTTGGCCGGTCGCGGTGTCGCACCGAATGAATGATCAGGATCTCCACCGGAGAAAGGCCGGGCACGCCGGCCGCTGCCATGCAACGCACAAGCCAACGATTGAAGGCGTGGGAAAAGAGGATCGACCCATATTCGAGCTCGGACAAGGCCGGCGAGCTGCCATCCGCCAGATGGGCCGACGAGACGATCAAATCGCGTGGTCTACTCATTTCCTCGGACGTCACCTGAAGCCTCCTTCGAACCGGATCAAGACACCTGCAACTTGCCGAAACCCGACGGCGCCGGGCCGCCGGGTTTCACCATAGCGTTCCTATTCGTCCCGCTTTCCGTAGCCGCCGCCGGTCGGGGTCACGACGGTAAAGGCTTCGCCCGCCTCGAGTACGGTATGGGCCGAGCCGATCAACTCATCGATCTTGCCGTCATTTCGGCGGACGTAGTTGCGGCCCGTCTGGCCGGCTTCTCCACCCTTAATGCCGAAGGGCGCCACACGCCGATGACCAGACAGGATGGCGAATTCCAGCTTTTCGCGAGTGCGGATCGTACGCTGCGTGCCGTTGCCGGAGTTCCACTTGCCGCGCCCGCCGGAGTTCGGTCGAATGTGGAAATCCTCAAGAACGACAGGGAAACGCGTCTCGAGAATCTCAGGGTCGGTCAGGCGCGAATTGGTCATATGCGTATGTACCGCATCGGCGCCATTGAAGCCTGGGCCGGCCGGTGCACCGGAGCAGATAGTCTCGTAGTACTGATAGGCATCATTGCCGAAGGTCAGATTGTTCATGGTGCCTTGAGCCGCCGCGAGCGCCTCTACCGCGCCGAACAGGCAGTTGGTCACGGCCTGGCTGACCTCGACATTGCCGGCCACGACGGCGGCCGGATATTTCGGCGTCAGCATCGTGCCTTCGGGAATGACGATCCGGATCGGCCTCAGGCAGCCGGCGTTCATCGGGATATCGGCTTCGACGAGAACGCGGAAGACATAGAGTACGGCCGCACGCGTTACCGGTTGCGGCGCATTGAAATTATCCGGGCGCTGTTCCGAAGTGCCGGTGAAGTCTACCGTCGCTTCGCGCTTGTCCTTGTTGATCGAAATCTTGACGACGATCTTGCAGCCCTGATCCATCTCATAGCTGAATTCGCCATCCGACAGACGGTCGAGAACGCGGCGTACGCTTTCGGCCGCGTTATCCTGAACGTGACCCATATAGGCGTCGACGACATCTTCGCCGAAGAGCCCGATCATCTTCTTCAGCTCGGCGACGCCCTTTTCGTTGGCGGCGACCTGGGCCTTCAAATCATTGATGTTCTGCGCGAGCGTGCGCACCGGATAGCGCGCACCCGTCAGCAGCTTGGTAAGCTCTGCTTCACAGAAACGGCCGCGATCGAGCAGCTTGAAATTGTCGATATAGACGCCTTCCTCCTCGATATGGGTAGCAAGCGGCGACATCGATCCCGGCGAAATGCCGCCAATATCGGCATGATGCCCGCGGCTGGCGACCCAGAAGCGTATCGTCTTGCCGGCATCGTCGAAGACGGGAGTGCAGACCGTGAGATCCGGCAGGTGCGTACCGCCATTATAGGGCGCATTGATGAGGAAGACGTCGCCCGGATGGATGACGGCGTTTTCCCGGATGGCGGTCGCCACGGACGCGTCCATCGAGCCCAGATGAACCGGCATATGCGGCGCGTTCGCAACCAGATTGCCCTCGGCGTCGAAGACGGCGCAGGAGAAATCCAGCCGCTCCTTGATGTTGACCGAATAGGCGGTGTTCTGCAGCGTCATGCCCATCTGCTCGGCGATCGACATGAAGAGATTGTTGAAAATCTCCAGCATGACAGGATCGGCCTTGGTGCCGATGGCATTGCGCTCCGGCAGTGCCTTGATGCGCGTGAGAACGATATGATCCCTATGTGTCAGCTGCGCCTGCCAGCCATCCTCGATGACGATCGTCTGGTTGGGCTCGATGATGATGGCCGGGCCGGTTACCGTCTGGCCGGGCTTGATCACCTGTCGCAGAACAACGGCCGCATCGCGGCTCTCGCCGCCCGAATAGAAAGCGGTACGCTTCGCAGCCTGCGCCTCGCCCTCGGCTGAGGACTCCAGCTCGATTGCGATATCGGCAGCTGCGCCACCGATCGTTTCGATCTCCACTGCCTCGACCACCAAGGGCTTGTCTTCAGCAACAAAGCCGAAACGGCGCTTGTGCAGCGTCTCGAACTGGCTGCGCAGCCGTGCCGGAGTGTCCGCTTCCGGGAAGGTCGTCTCCACCGCCAGCAGGGTATCCGTGCCGGCATAGCGGATATGGGCGCGCTGCACTGTCTTGATTTCAGCCGTTGCAACGCCCTGTGTTTCCAGCTCGGGCACGCATTCGCCGCGCAATTCGCTGCCGAGCGCTGCGATTGCTGCCGGCGCGGCATCATCAAGGGGAACGCCGAGCGCCTTCTGGCGCGTCGCCCTGATATCGGCAAGCCCCATGCCATAGGCGGAGAGAAGGCCGGACATAGGATGCAGAAGGATGCTCTTCATGCCGAGCGCGTCGGCAACCAGGCAGGCGTGCTGGCCGCCGGCGCCGCCGAAGCAGTTCAGCGCATAGCGCGTCACGTCATAGCCGCGCTGCACCGAGATCTTCTTGATCGCCTCGACCATATTGGCGACGGCGATGCGGATGAAGCCATCGGCAACATCTTCCGGGCTGCGACCATCGCCGATTTCGGCTGCGAGCGCCGCGAATTTGCCACGAACCGCCTGGACGTCGAGCGGCTGATCCTGGTTTGGCCCGAAAATGGAGGGGAAGAATTCCGGCAGCAGCTTGCCAGCCATGACATTCGCGTCGGTAACGGCCAAAGGGCCGCCATTGCGATAGCAAGCCGGACCTGGGAAAGCGCCTGCCGAATCCGGGCCGACGCGGAAACGATCGCCATCGAAATGCAGGATCGAGCCGCCGCCCGCTGCCACGGTATGGATCAGCATCATCGGCGCGCGAACGCGCACGCCGGCCACTTCCGTTTCAAAAGCGCGCTCATATTCGCCGTCGAAATGCGCGACGTCCGTCGAGGTGCCGCCCATGTCGAAGCCGATGACATTGGCAAAGCCGGCCTGTTCGCCGGTCTTCGCAAGACCGACCACGCCGCCGGCCGGTCCGGAAAGAATGGCGTCCTTGCCCTGAAACATGTCGGCAGCCGTCAATCCGCCCGACGACATCATGAACATGACGCGCGCGCCGGTGCGCTCGATATCAAGCTCGTCGCAGACCTGGCCGATATAGCGGCCAAGCACCGGCGAGAGATAGGCGTCGATGACGGCTGTATCACCGCGACCGACGAGCTTGATCAGCGGCGAGACCTCGTGGCTGACGGAAACCTGCTCGAAGCCGATCGACCGCGCGATCCTAGCAACAGCGGCCTCATGAGCCGGAAACTTGTAGGCATGCATGAAGACGATGGCGACGGAGCGGTAACCATTGGCGAGAAGGTCGCGCAGTGCCGCTTCGGCTGCCGTTTCGTCCAGAGCCAGCTCGACAGTGCCGTCGGCCAACACACGTTCCTCGATCTCGACGACATCTTCATAAAGCGCTTCCGGTTTGACGATCTCGGTTGCGAAGATCTTCTTGCGCTCCTGATAACCGATACGCAGAGCGTCGCGGAAACCCTTCGTCGTCACCAGCGCAAGGCGCTCGCCCTTGCGCTCGAGCAGCGCATTGGTGGCGACCGTGGTGCCCATGCGGACCTCACCGATCGCCCCCTCGGGAACCGGATCGCCCTTGCCTAGACCGAGATGGAGACGGATGCCATGAACGGCGGCATCGCGATAGGCCTCCGGATTTTCCGAAAGGACCTTGCGCGCGTGGAGAGCACCAGACGGATCCCGCCCGACGACGTCGGTGAAAGTACCGCCGCGATCGATCCAGAAATCCCAACGACCCGAAGTGTTCTCCGACAAACCCGCCTCCAGCAGAATGACGCCAATAACAATGAGAATATATCGATAAATCGTCAACGTTTTGTCGTCAATATGATTTCCCGACGTCGAACACCGTCGACAGCTTTTGTCGGTATAATCCTTTTGTCCGAGTGCGCCCTAATCCTCCGAGCGGCCCGCCGCCTCACGATCGCGCTCATATCGCCTCGCGAGCGGAAACGCCGGCAGCCACGCTTCCCTGCGACTGGTCCAGAGCTCGTAGGTCGGCATCAGCCGATCCGGAGCATCGAGTGACCCGAGATTGATTTCGATTTCATCTGCGCTTCGTGAAAAGACGGACGAGCCACAATGAGGACAGAAGAACCGGCCGGCATAGTTGCGCGTCTCGCCTTCGATCGCCACAGCATCTTGAGAGAATATCGCGGACGCGTGAAACAGCGCGCCGTGAAACTTGCGGCAATCGAGACAATGACAGATGCCCACTCGATATGGGCGTCCCGACGCTACAAATCTCACTTTGCCGCATAGGCAACCACCGGTGTACAGGTCCATGTCGCACCCCTTTTGAAATCGAGCAGGCGGAACTCTGGTGATAAGCGGAGCAGACACCGCGATTGCCCATGCAGCGCATCGCACCATTCCGGAACCGCGCTGCCATGTGGAATTCACATCAGCTTTTGGCAGCCTCGACAATCAAAGCGGCGATCTCGCCCGGGTGTGAAGCAAGGGAGGCATGGCTTGCATCCAGCTCGATCTGCTTCACCGGGTTCATGCGCGCCGCCATCATCCTTTCGTTGTCCGGATGGATCATCCGATCGGCCTTGGAAACCTGATAGTAGCTTGGTTTTTTCTTCCAGGCGGGAGCAGACACGACGTCGCCGAACGTGCTGCCAAGGGGAGCCTTCTGGGTTACGGCCATGACGAGCGCCTCATCTGCCGTCAGATCCTGACAAAAGCTCTCGTGAAACTTGTCCGGCTTGATCCAAAGATAGCCGTCGCTATCGGGCGCAATGTTCTCGAAGGCGGCCGGCGGTTTTGCCTGGCTGATACCACCGGCACTCTCTCCGGCGTCGGGTGCGAATGCGGCGATATAGACCAGGGCTTTCACATTCGGCAAATTGCCGGCCTCGGTGATGACTTTGCCCCCGTAGGAATGGCCGACAAGAACGACCGGCCCGGCTATTTGCTTGACCATCTTGCGAGTGCGCTCGGCATCATCGGCAAGCGATGTCAGCGGGTTTTCGACCGCGTGCAAATTGCCATAGCCAAGCCGATTGAGTTCGAGGATCGCTTTCGACCAATGGGCCGCCCCGCCCCAGAAGCCATGAACCAATACGATTGCAGGTTTGTCAGGCATCTCTTCCTCCAACGATGTAAGGATAAGTTTTCCCCGAAAACGCTTTGCGTTTCAGGCCCTCGACTTTGCATGTGTGGTCATCGCAAGCAGCCACACTGACATGTACGACATGTTTCCAGCCGGCAACGATCCAGGCTGCGCCATATGCCTTCCCGTTGCGATCCGGAAAGGAACGATAGGCACTGGCCTGCAACAGCGTCAACCTGTTTGTGAATAGCCGCGTTTCGGACGCCTCTCCGCGAGGCGCTTCGTGGCGCTAATGAAGGCCACCGACACCGAGCAGCCGCTCCACGACCTGATGGTCTGCGGCAAGCGCCTCGGGAGTGCCTCTCCAGGCAAGCCGCCCGCGCTCCAGAATGATGACGTCGCTGGCAAAGTCGAGCGCGCTTTGAATCCGCTGCTCCACGAGAAGGATGGTCATGTCGCCGGTTTCGGCGAGCTTTGCGAAGGCTGCCATCAACTCCTCGCAAATGACGGGGGCAAGCCCTTCCAGAGGTTCGTCCAGAAGCAGGACCGAGGGGCGTCCGAGGATCGTGCGGGCGGTCGAAAGCATCTGCTGCTCGCCGCCAGAAAGCTGGCCGCCGAGATTTCGGCGGCGCTCATTCAGGCGCGGGAACATATCATAGGCTTCCTGCAGGGCGCTTTTCGGCCGCCCCTTCAGCCCAACGGAGAGGTTTTCCTCCACCGTCAGCGTCGGGAAGACATCGCGCGTTTGCGGCACATAGCCGAGACCCTGATGGGCGCGTTTCGCGCTCGGCAGCCCCGCGATCTCGTCCGAGCCCAGCCGAATGCGACCTTCGTAGCGGCGCGTCTGGCCGGCAAGGGTGGCAAGCAGCGTGCTCTTGCCCATGCCGTTGCGACCGAGCACGGCAAGCCGGCCGCCGGCCGGCACCGAGAAGGAGACGCCTTCCAGCACGCGCGTCGGGCCATAACCGGCCGACAGATTTTCGACTTCAAGCGGCGTGGCCGGCATTGGCGTAGCTCCCAAGATAGGCTTCGCGCACACGCGCATCCTGTGTCACGTCTTTCGGCGAACCGTCGAAGATGATCGTGCCGGCCGCCAGCACGACGACGCGCTTGGCGAAGCGGAAGACCAGATCCATGTCGTGCTCGATCATCAACACGGCGAGATCGGCAGGCAGATCGGCGAGCGCCTTCTCGATCCGGCTGGTATCGCTTTGCGGCACGCCTGCGGCCGGTTCGTCAAGCAGCAATATTTTCGGCTTCAAGGCCATGGCGACGGCAATTTCGAGCAGCCGTTGCTGGCCATAGGCAATCTCGCTGACCCTGCGATGCGCCAACCCGGCAAGGCCGAGCGTACCGAGCAGCTCGTCCGTTTCCTCCATGACATCACGCATGGCGAGAAAATTGCCGAACATGCGGCCGAAGCGGCCCGTCCGCTGCAACACCGCCATGCCGACATGCTCGGCGGGGGTCATGTCCTGAAACAGTCGCGTCACCTGGAACGACCGCACCAGGCCGCGCCTGACGCGGCCGATGGCATCGACCTTGTTGACGTTTTGCCCGGCAATGCGAACCTCGCCTGAGTCAGCCGGCAGATTGCCCGTGACGAGATTGACGAAGCTGGTCTTGCCGGCGCCGTTCGGCCCGATCAAGGCGACACGGTCGCCCGGCGCCATCGACAGGGTGACACCATTGGTGACGGTCAGCCCGCCGAAAGCTTTCCTGAGATTGTCGACCTCGAAAATCGCGCTCATGACCGCGCCTCCCGGCGGCGAGCCACATAGGCGACGGCGGTGCCATAAATGCCCTTCGGCGCAAAGAGAACCACGAGGATCAGCAGCGCGCCGACGATGGTCAACCAATGGAAAGGATTGGCAGCGGAAACATAATCCTCGAACAGCATGAAAATCAGGGTGCCGACAAGTGCCCCGAATAGGGAGCCTGTACCGCCAAGCACAAGCATGACAAGGGCCTCGGCCGATTGCGTGAACGACAGGCTGTCGAGGCCGACGACCTGCGTCGAGATCGCGTTCAAAGCGCCGCCGATGCCGGCAACCGCGCCCGAGATCACGTACATCTTGATCAGCGCGATCTTCGGCGAAGCACCCATCGCGCGAATGCGCAAGGGATCCTGCCGGATGCCGCGGCAAAGCATGCCGAACGGAGAGCGCACGAGAATGCGCAGCAACACAAGCACGATCAGCAGCAGGGCGACCGCATAGACGTAGGCCGTATGTCCGTAGAGATCGAATTCAAAGCTGCCGAACAGCGGATCCGGGGCGATGCCGGACAGGCCGTCGCTGCCACCGGTCCAGCTCGAAGCCTTGTTGGCGAACTCGTGGAAGAGATAGATCAGCGCGATCGAAAGAACGAGCTGCGGCAGGCCATGCGCGCGCAGGATAATGACGGAGCAGACCAATCCTGCAACCGCGCCACCCAGTATGCCGGCAAGTGTCATCAAGAGAGGATCGTTGATGCCGTAATGCGCCGACGCAATGCCGGCGGCGTAGGCGCCGGCGCCGAAAAGGGCGGCATGGCCGAGCGTCGCCACGCCACAATAGCCGGTGACGAGATCAAGCGACAAGACCAGCAGGGCAATCGCGATCAGACGTGTCAGAAGAGCGAGGTTGTCGGGAAACAGAATGTAGCCGATCGCAGCCAACGCCGCGATCACGGTAACCGCAATCACATCCTGTCCAAGAGTACGATGTCTGGTCACGGCAGGAATGGCCTCTCTTTCCAGGGTCGTCAGCGCCATCTTACTTCATCCTCCCGGCAAAGCCGCGCGGGAAGACGCAGACGATGGCGATGACGGCCAGATAGAAGAAAAACTCGCCATATTCGGGCATTAGGTAGCGGCCTGTTGTGTCGATGCAGCCGAGGATGAGGCAGGCAAGCAGCGCGCCCGAAATGGAGCCCGCACCGCCGACCGAGACAACGACGAGAAAAGTCACCATGTAGCGCAAGGCATAATAGGGTTCGACAGGCAGCAGTTCAGCGCCGACGACGCCCCCGAAAGCCGCAAGCCCAACGGCAATGGCAAAGCTGACAGCGTAGACGATTTCGGTACGCACGCCGAGAGCCGCCGCCATCGAGGCATTGTCGACGGAGGCGCGCAGCTTGACGCCGAACGATGTCTTCTCGATCGTGAACCACAGTGCCAGAGCGACGATCAGGCCGCAGACGATCGCGAAGATGCGATGCGTGCCGATGGTACGGAAGCCGAGATCGACCGAGCCTTGCAGTTCGCCCGGCAGCGGTATGGTCTTCAGCGTCGGACCGAAGACGTAGTTGGCGATGCCGATTATGCAGAAGGTGATGCCGATCGTCATCAGAACCTGCGTCAACTCCGGCGCCCCGTAGATGCGCCGATAAAGTAGGCGCTCGATCGGGATGGAGATAATGACCGTGCCAACCACGGCCAAAAGTACGGCCGCACCATAGCCCAGACCGAGATCGCGCGCCGCATAGGAGGCAATGTAGCCACCGATCATGGCGAAGGCACCATGCGCGAGGTTGACGACGCGCATCAGCCCCATGGTGACGGAGAGGCCAATGGAGATGACGAACAGCACCATGCCGTAAGCGAGGGCATCGACTGCTATGCTGAGCACGGTTTGCATTGAAATCGCTGGTCCGGTTGTTGAAGCGTCTCTGTCGTCACCCGCTTGAGCGGAGTTTTCCGCTTAAGCGGGTGACTTCGCAGGAGCGCTTTACTTCGCAGCAGCAAGGCCTGGATCGCCCTGCTTCTCAAAGGTCTGGATTTCCTTGTTGTAGTACTTGCCGTCGTCGCCCTTGGTGACTTCGCGCAGATAGATGTTCTGCGTGATATGGCGGCTTTCCGCATCGATGGTGACCGGACCACGCGGGCTGACCCAGGACAGACCCTTGACGGCATCGACAGCCTTCTGCGCATCCTGCTTGCCTCCGGTCGCCTCGATCATCTTGTAGATGACATGCATGCCGTCGAAAGCACCGACTGCCGGGAAGGTCAATTCTGCAGGATTGCCGATCGCCTTATCGGCGGCGGCGACGAATGCCTTGTTTTCGGCTGAGTCATGCGAAATCGCATAATGGAAGGTCGTCTGCATGCCGAGTGCGGCATCGCCGAGCGCCGGCAGATCGGATTCCTGAGTGAGGTCGCCGGGGGCAAACAGCTTGATACCACCGGCCTTCAGGCCATTCTCATTGTAGGCCTTGACGAAGCCGAGCGTCGTCGGGCCGGATGGCAGGAAGGCGAAGACGCCCTGCGCTCCGGAATCCTTGATGCGCTGCATGATCGGGCTGAAGTCGTTGGTCGACAGCGGCATGCGGATCGCCTGCACCACCTGACCACCCTGCTTCTCGAAGCCGGCCTTGAAGGCATTTTCGGCATCGACGCCCGGGCCATAATCGCTGACGACGGAGATGACCTTCTTCACGCCGGCGTCATAGGCGACCTTGGCGATCGGCGTCGAGGTCTGCCAGGTGGTGAAGGAGGTGCGCACGACCAGCGGGCTCTTGGTGACGATTGCCGAGGTCGCGGCATTGAAGATGACCATCGGCACATTGGCCTGCTTGAGGATCGGCGTCACGGCCATCGCGTCCGGCGTGAAATAGAAGCCGGCGAGATACTGAACTTTCTCCTTCACGACGAGTTCCTGGGCCAGCGCCTTCGACTGCGCCGGATCGGCCTGTGGCACGTCGCGGTAGATCACCTCGATGTCGTCATTGCCGACCTTCTTGCCGTTGAGCGCCATATAGGCGTCGATTCCGGCCTTGAAATTCTTGCCCTGCAGCGCGAACGGACCGGAGAAAGGCCCGATGACGCCGACCTTGATCGTGTCGGCATAGGCAGCACCGCCAAGAGCAACAGCCGCGATGGCGGCCAAGACAAACCGTTTCATTTTTCTCCTCCCGGCAGCCGTTTTTCGTACCGCCCTTGATCGTTTAAAACTTGATCATCACCAATTTCCCATAGGAAATGGTAATGTAAAATGAAATAAAGCCTTTCATCCATACCTATACGGTTATGAATATCGACGACTTCCTATTCTTTCGCCGTTCCCAGGCGCTTGATCATGCCGACGAGTTGCAGTGCATGGCGCAGCGATGCCGCCGTCGCCATCACCATAGGCGGCAATAGCAACCATTCCAACGTCCAGGCAGCCCCGGAGCGTTCCTGTTCGTGCACGAGCGACTGGTGAATGCCCGACAGCTGAACAGCATTGAAGCGGGCAAGCGTGACCAGCATTTCGGCCGCGACCGGGTTCTGCTTGTGCGGCATGGCCGAGGAACCGCCGCCGCCAGCAAGCTCGATCTCGTCGCCGGCCTGCGCCAGAAGCGCGACATCCTGGCCGATCTTGCCGAGACTGCCCGAAATCATGGACAGCAATCCCGCAAATTCGGCGATGCGCGCCCTCTGGCTTTGCCATTGCGGTTCGTCCGTCAGCCCGAGAGCCTGCGCCAGCAAGCCTCTGATTGCAGCCGCTTGCGGCCCGAGCTTTTCGAGCGTGCCGGCGGCACCGCCGAATTGCAGCGGAAAGCTCTCCTGCGTCAGCCGATCGCGATATTGATCGAGTGGATGGCGCCACGCCAGCAACCGATCCGACACCGTGATCGGAATCGCCGCCTGCATCCGGGTGCGACCCATCAATCTGTTCGATCCGAAACGCGCATCCAGTTTGGAAAGCGCTGATGATACGGCAAAGAGACGGCCGCTGAGGACGAACACAACTGCTTTCAGCCGCAGCATCAGGCCGGTGTCGATGACGTCCTGGCTGGTGGCGCCGAAGTGGACATGGCCACTTGCATCTCCACCGACCGCCTTGCGCAGCTGCCTGACAAGATCGGGCACGACGACGCCATCAGACGCAGTTGCAGTCTTCAAGCTCTCCAGATCCGGTTCGAAGCTTTTGCAGACCTCGGCGATCCGCTCGGCCGCATCAGGCGGAATCAGGCCCTGCCGCCCCTCGACCTCGGCAAGTGCCGCTTCGAAGACAAGCATGGATCGAATATCGGCGCTGGCCGAAAAATAGTCCGCGATCTCCGCGTCACCGAGGAGGCCGGACAGGAACGGGTGGTCGAAGGGGGAAACGCTCATGGCCTATATATCGAGGAAAACCGTTTCCTTGTCGCCCTGCAAATGGACATCGAAGGTGTAGATGGAGCCTTCCTTCACGCCAATCATCGTTGCGACGCGATCCTTATGTTCGATGCGCGCGAGCAAGGGGTCTTCGGCGTTTGCGGCAGTCTCCTCCGGGAAATACATGCGCGTGTGCAGACCGATATTGATACCCCGCGCCACGATCCAGAAGGTGATGTGCGGCGCCATCTTGCGGCCGTCCTTGAAGGGCGCACGGCCCGGCTTGATGGTCTCGAAACGAAAAACACCGTCAGCCGAGTTGGTCGGGCAGCGCCCCCAGCCGGCAAAATTCGGATCGGCGGTGCCACGCAGCTCCGAGGGGCTGTTGTAAAGCCCTGCGCTGTCTGCCTGCCAGATCTCCAGAACGGCATCCCTAACCGGCGCGCCCGCGCCATCGATTACCCTGCCCGTGATTGTTATGCGCTCCCCGAGCGTCTTGTCGTTGACCATGGTGGAGCCGAGATCGGCCTCATAGACGCCGACGATCTCGCTATAGTTCGGCGTGAGGCCGATATGAACGTAGGGGCCGGCCGTCTGTGACGGCGTTTCCTTGAGATAGCCGAGTTCCTGTACCATCAATTGCCCTCCAGCCGGTTTTCGAACAGGGTCGAACGGCGACCGCGCAGCACGATATCGAATTTATAAGCGCGGGCATCCATCGGAATCGTGTTACCCCAGTCGAGCGGTGCGATCAGCTGCTCGACCGCCTGCTTGTCGGGGATCGTCCCGACGATCGGACATTTCCAGATCATCGGGTCACCCTCGAAATACATCTGCGTGATCAGCCGCTGGGCAAAGCCATGTCCGAACACCGAGAAGTGGATATGAGCCGGCCGCCAATCATTGACGCCATTCGGCCAGGGATAGGCACCGGGTCGGATGGTACGGAAAGCATAACGGCCTTCGTCGTCGGTAATGGCACGGCCGCAGCCGCCGAAATTTGGATCGATGGCAGCGAGATAGGTTTCCTTCTTGTGGCGATAACGCCCACCGGCATTGGCCTGCCAGAATTCGAGCAAAACACCAGGCACCGGCCGGCCACGCTCGTCGAGTACGCGGCCGTGGACGATGATCCGCTCGCCGATGGCGCTTTCGCCCGCCCTGGCAAAATTGTGGATCAGGTCGTTGTCCAGCTCATTCAGTATCGAATGGCCGAAAACCGGCCCGGTAATCTCCGAAATCGTGCCGTCGAGCGAAAGCAATGCGCGTTGCGGCGAGCGCAGCACGGAGGTCTTGTATCCAGGCGAGAATGCCGGCGGATGCCAGGCCCGGTCTCTGGCGAAAAAGGCGCCCGTCTCGGGCTTGCTATTGCTTCTGTCGGACATGTCTGCCTCGCTTCATGCCGCTTCTTCGGCGTCCATCTGTTCGAAAACCTGCTTGGCGATCTTGATCGCATGGTTTGCCGCCGGCACGCCGGCATAGATCGCCACATGCAGAAGCGCTTCGCAAACATCGTCCCGCGTCGCGCCTGTATTGCGCGTCGCGCGCACATGCATGGCCACCTCGTCGTCCTGACCGAGCGCCGCCAGCAGCGCGATCGTAACGATGGACCGTTCACGCCAGCTGAGCGTCGGGCGCGACCAGACATGTCCCCAGGCGGCCTCGGTGATCAGCTCCTGGAAAGGCCGATCGAACTCGGTGACGCCGTGCTGGGCACGATCGACATGGCCGTCGCCCAGCACGGCGCGGCGGGTCGCCATGCCCTGCTGGTAACGCTCGGACGGCGTGGTGGGGTCATTCATGGGGCTTGTTCTCCACGCAGGACGACGTCGATGAAGGCACGGATGACTTCGGTCAACGCCTCGGGTTGTTCGACGCAGGGAATATGGCCGGCGTCCTTGATGACTTCATAGCGCGCATTCGGAATAAGCTTTGCCGTCGAGAGCACCAGCTCCGGCGGCGTCGAACCGTCCTGATCGCCGACGATGCAAATTGTGGGCACCGCGATCCTTGCGGCGGCCTCGGTCAGATCGGCGTCGCGAAGCGCGGCGCAGGTTGCGGCATAACCTTCAACCGGTTGCCGGATCAGCATGTTGCAATAGCCGGCGTAAGCTATGTTTTCCGGACGACGAAAGGCAGGCGTGAACCAGCGCTCCATAATCGCATCGACAATGGATTCGATGCCTTCTGCCTCTACTGCCGCGATGCGGGCATTCCAGCTTTCGGCCGTGCCGATCTTGTGGGCAGTGTCGCAAAGTATCAGCGCCCGCACCAAATCCGGGCGACGCTGATAGAGCGACTGGGCAACCAGCCCGCCGACCGAAAGACCGCAAATGATGGCATTCTTCACAGAGAGAAAATCGAGCAGGCCGGCAAGGTCTGTCGCATGATCCTCGATGGAATAGGGCATCTGACCGAGATCGGAGAGGCCATGGCCGCGCTTGTCGTAGAGCACAATGGCGAAATCGCCGGCGAGCCGCACGATCACATCGCGCCAGATCCGGAAATCGGTACCGAGCGAATTGGCAAAGACAAGCACCGGCTTGTCGCCGGGGCCACCAATGATCTGGTAATGGATCGTGACGTCGTTGATGCGGGCAAACTGCACTGGAAATCTCCTCGGGCACGAGATTGGATGTATAATCTGGTTAGGTAAAATGATATTTCTTTGCCCTACGATAACTAATTGGTTATGAATAGGGATGCTCGACGCACGCATTAAATTCCGCCATCTGCAAACCTTTGTCGAGGTTGCGCGCCAGAAAAGCGTGATCAAGGCGGCGGGACTGCTGAATATCAGCCAGCCGGCGGTAACGAAGACGATCCGCGAACTGGAAGAGGCGCTCGGCGTTGCCGTCTTCGAACGCGATGGACGCGGCATTCGCATCACCCGCTATGGCGAAGTCTTCCTGCGCCATGCAGGCGCGGCGCTGACGGCGCTGAGGCAGGGGCTTGATTCCGTATCGCAGGAGCGCTCCGGCGAAGCGCCGCCCATCCGTGTCGGCGCTCTGCCGACTGTTTCCACACGGATCATGCCGCGAGCGATGGATCTGTTTCTGCGGGAAGAAACCTGGAGCCGCATCAAGATCGTGACCGGCGAAAACGCCGTACTGCTGGAACAGTTGCGCGTCGGCGATCTCGATCTCGTCGTCGGGCGACTTGCCAGTCCGGAAAACATGGCGGGTTTTTCCTTCGAACATCTCTACTCCGAACAAGTGGTCTTCGCGGTGCGAGCCGGCCACCCGTTGCTATCAGACAAGCAATCGCTGTTTTCCGATCTCAACCGCTACACGATCTTGATGCCGACGCGCGGTTCGATCATCCGTCCGTTTGTCGAAAGCTTTCTGATCGCCAATGGCGCGGGCGGCGTGCCCAACCAAATCGAAACCGTATCGGACTCCTTCGGCCGCGCCTTCGTGCGATCGAGCGACGCTATCTGGATCATCTCGGCCGGCGTCGTTGCCGGCGATGTCGAAGACGGGCTGCTGGCGCTGCTGCCGATCGACACCAGCGAGACGAAGGGGCCGGTGGGCTTGACCGTTCGCACCGACGCCATTCCCACCTTGCCTTTGTCGATCTTGATGCAAACCATTCGAGAAGCGGCAAGTGAGGTCGCTCGGAAGATTTGAGACAAAAATCAGTACGCAATCACGATTATAAAGTATTTTTAAATTATAAATTATTGATAATGTAAATCACTCAATATCCGTCTAATTAAAATGCGTAACCACCTGAAAACTTGGAACTATAATTTCCTACTTTGATTAGTCTCAATAGACTGCGGGAAGAAGTAATCTTGATAGCGCGAGCTTTCTAGATCAACGAGAGGAATGGTGTTCCAATGAATTTGCTCAAGGAAAGAACGAAGCCTTTCAATAACGCACTCCGGCGATTCCAGACGAGCCCATTGTCGTTCTCTTATCGTCGTATCGAGATACCGAAACTCGACAAAACCGGAGGAAAGCGGTGAAATTCTAAGGTGGGCACCCGAGTAGCATGGATCAATGCTGGTTTCCTTGATGCATAGATCGTACATTGATATCCAGCCAAACAATACATGGCGTAACGAATTGCTGGCAATGAAATCGGCAAGAATTTCGATGCCCCTCATCGCAGAAACGAGTCTTTCATCTCGGAAATGCTTCCGCGACTGTCGAATATCCTCTGCAATGAGGTGCCACCGCCTAATCATGCCTGAATGCTATATTTCAGCACACTTACCTGTCAATTGAGGGACTAAAGGCGATGAAATCGAGATAAGTTTCACAACGGCAGGCCGACATAGTTCTCGGCCAGCGCGGTCGATGCGGCACGCGAATGGGTGAGATAATCGAGTTCGGCTTCCTGGATCCTCTGATCGAAATCGCTGGTATCGGGAAAGCGATGCATCATCGTCGTCATCCACCATGAGAAGCGGACTGCTTTCCAGACCCGGGCGAGCGCCCGCGCGGAATAGGCATCCACCCCGGCGTTCGAGCGATCCTGATAATGCTCGAGAAGACCTGAGAACAGATAATGGACGTCGCTCGCCGCCAGATTGAGCCCCTTGGCACCCGTCGGCGGCACGATATGAGCGGCATCGCCAACGAGGAAAAGGCGACCGAAGCGCATGGGTTCTGCCACGAAGGAGCGCAGCGGCGCGATCGATTTTTCGAAAGACGGGGCTGTGATGAGTGCCTCGGCATGATGGTTTGGCAACCGACGGCGCAACTCATCCCAGAAGCGGTCGTCGCTCCAATCCTCCACTTTCTCGTCGAGCGGACACTGGATGTAATAACGGCTGCGCGTCATCGAGCGCATGGAGCAGAGGGCAAAGCCACGCGGATGGTTGGCATAGATCAGCTCGTGATTGACCGGCGCCACCTCGGCCAGCACGCCGAGCCAGCCGAAGGGATAGACCTTCTCGAAGCTGCGCACCGCCTTATCCGGAACCGATTTGCGGCTGACGCCGTGAAATCCGTCGCAACCGGCGATGAAGTCGCAATCGATGCGATGGGAAACGCCGTCCTTCTCGTAGGTCAGATAGGGCGCGTCGCCATCGAAGCCGTGCGGCTGGACATTGGCCGCGCTGTAGATGATCGGTGCGCCGCTTTCCTCGCGACGAGCCATCAAGTCGCGGGTCATCTCCGTTTGGCCGTAGATGACGACCCGCTTGCCGCCGGTGAGACCATGAAGGTCGATACGGTGGTCACGGCCGTCGAAGGCGAGCGAGAAACCATCATGCGGCAAGCCTTCCGCATGTAACCGGGCGCTCGACTTCGCCTCGTCCAGCAGCCGAACGGTACCTTCCTCCAGAACGCCGGCGCGCACGCGTCCGAGAATGTAGTCCTTGCCGACGCGATCGAGAATGACATTGTCGATGCCGGCCTCCGTCAACAGCTGACCGAGCAGCAGCCCGGACGGCCCCGATCCGATAATGGCGACTTGCGTGCGCATCTCATCCTCCCATGCGTGTTAGAGCATCTGCATCCCAAAGGAATGCTGCGGAATGCTCTATCTCTTTCCCTTTACGCAGTTCCGGACGCAAAACCGCTGCGCACTTTTGCTGGAACTGCTCTAGTTCCCCTCAAGTCTGTTCGGCGCGCGGCCGATCCGCAATGGACATTTCGGTCATGAAATTGCACAAATCGAGCATGACCGAAGAGGCAAGCCATGACCAGGAATGTACCGACCTACGAGCTATATGGTGAAAATACCGGTCAAAAGCCGGATTTTTGGCTCCATTGCGAAACTATCCCGTCCCGCAGCAGCCTCCATCATTGGGAAATCCGCCCGCACCGGCACGAGAGTTTCTTTCAGATCTTGTACATAGACGCCGGATCCGGTGACGCAGTCTTCGACGGTGTTGCGCATGCGATTGCACCGCCCGCCGTCATTACGGTGCCCCCGCATCTCAACCACGGATTCCGGTTCTCACGAGACATAGACGGCTTCGTCATCACGGTACTGATCTCGCATCTGAAGGCCTCTCCGGGCGATCGCAGCCGGCTCGGCACATGGCTTGCCGAACCGCATCTGACCCTGTTGGATACCGGCGACGGAGATGCAGCCCACGTCGCCAGCACATTGAGGCGTCTGGGGGAGGAATTCGCCAGCCAGCGCAACGGCCGCACCGATCTGCTTGAAGCCTATCTGACAACGGCATTGCTGCTGACTGCGCGGATCGCCCGAAAAGCCGATGAAACCGCCAATCCGGACGATGAGACCGAGCGCCGGATGGAGATGCTGCAGGGCCTCATCCAACGCCACTTCCGCTCTCATAAACCGGCCGCATTCTATGCCGAGAGCCTGGGTATTTCACTCGCCCATCTCAGCCGCATCGTGCGCAGCCGGACGGGGCACGGTGCACATGAGCTGATCACGCGCAAGCTGCTGGACGAAGCCAAGCGCGAGCTGGTCTTCACCTTCGCGACCGTCCAGGAAATCAGCTATCGCCTCGGCTTTGCCGATCCAGCCTATTTCTCCCGCTTCTTTGCCAAGCAGACCGGCCAGACACCCCGCACCTGGCGCATCGAAGAGCGCGGAAGGCTTGGGGTGTAACAAACGATATCAGCAATCCGGCTTGGGTTATGGGGAAATTCCATGCCGCAGTACCTGTCTCCGAAAATACAATTCATAAAATTCATTTTCGAGTTTGCTCACACAACACAACTATTGGGGGAAGTTAACGAAATTTTCACGCCAGCGTTATATTCAGATAGCGAGACATGAAGCTCAATTGTCTTGTTAGGGGTCGCCCATGAAGGTAGAGCGCGATTGGCACCTGGGAGAAGTCTCATGCTGACGCCGGTCAAATCACTTTCCAGCACCGCAGCGCTGTCGCTCCTGGGCGCCAGCAATTCCAATACATCCTCGGCATCTTCTACGACCAGCGCAGGCAACGGCTTTGAGAAGATGACAGGCAATACGGATGACCTATTCAAGGCCGGAGCTGCGATCGGCAAGATTATTGAAATCGTCGCAGCTATGAAAAGCAGCAGTTCTTCGTTGGCTCCGACGGCTGGACAGCGTGTCTATGATGGTGTCGGAGGTTATTCCGAAACCACGATTGGTCAGCACGCCTCTGAAATCAATGACAGCTACGCGCTCGCCTCCAAGCAGCGACTGGCCGAAGCAAGCATGGATCTTGTTAAGCGACAGGCTCAAGGCACCGGCCCCGAAGCTGAGCGGGCGAAGGCCCTTGTTGCGGCAACCCAGAACGGCACCATACAGGAAATTGACATGACACCCATGGGGGTCACCGTTACCGCAACGATTACAAAGTATTATGACGCGCACGGCAAAGAAAACGGCATGAGCGGCACATGGGATGTCCGTGGCCTCGATGATTTCATGCAGAAATATACCTACCGTGACGACGGCGGCCAGCGCCGCGACAAGGCGACCGGAAAATACGCCAGCTTCTCGTCTGACGGAAACAAATACACGTACGTCCTCTTTTGATATTTACCGCATCAAGACTTCAACTCCCTCATCGCAGCTCGATCTAACGCGGCGGCGGTAAATACGCATTAAGGCAGTACCACCCGCAGCGCCTTCTGTGTCTCCTTCAACAGCGGCAGAAAGCGTTCCACCATTTCGGCGGCAGCGACATAGGCGGCCGGCGCGCCGATATTGATTGCGGCAACGGTCTGCCCGCGATCGTTCTCGACCGGCACGGCGATGGAACAGAGGCCGATTTCCAGTTCCTGATTGATGAGGGCGTAACCCTGTTCCCTCACCCGGCGAAACTCCGCCATCAGCTCTTCGGGATCGGTCTTGGTATTCGCCGTGTTGGCCTTGAGGTCGGTTCTTTCAAGCACCGCGCGCGCCTCGCCTTCCGGCAGGGACGCAAGCAGCACGCGGCCCATCGAGGCGCAGAACGCCGGAAGGCGGCTGCCTGGCGTCAGGTTGATCGACATCACCCGCCGTTGTGACGCGCGGGCGATATAGACGACTTCCGTTCCGTCGAGCACCGAAGCCGAGGCATTCTGCCCGGCCCGTTCGGAGAGCAGGTCGAGATGCGGCTGGATGATGATCGGCAGGGGCGTTGCCGCCAGATAGGCATGGCCGAGCCGCAAGACCTTCGGCGTCAAGGTGAAGAACTTTCCATCATAGACGGCATAGCCGAGCTCCGAGAGCGTCAGCAGCGAGCGGCGCACCGTCGCGCGGTCAAGCCCCGTCAGCTTCGACGCCTCGGCAATCGTCAGGCGCTGCCGCGTCTCGCCGAAGGCTTCGATGACTTTCAATCCCTTGGCAAACCCACTGACGAAATCTGTTTCGCGCATACCGCATCCCCAAAATCACGCTCATTTTGTGCGGTATATGAACAAATGTCAAATATCGCACAAATTCGTTGACGGCATCAAACCGAAGGCGCTTATTGGCGCCCACACGAACAGCATTTGTCGAGGAGACCCTATGGCGAAGATCCTATCGCTCTCGCAGGCGGTGGCGGAGAATGTGCGGGATGGCGACACCGTCGCCATGGAGGGATTCACCCACCTCATTCCCTACGCCGCCGGCCACGAAGTCATCCGTCAGGGCAAGAAGGACCTCTTCCTGATCCGCATGACGCCGGACATTCTCTATGACCAGCTGATCGGCGTCGGTGCAGCGCGAGGCATGAAATTTTCCTGGGGCGGCAATCCCGGCGTCGGCTCCCTCCATCGCTTCCGCGATGCTGTCGAGAACCAATGGCCTCGCCCTCTCGAGATCGAGGAACATTCCCATGCCGCCATGGCCAATGCCTATGAAGCGGGCGCGGCGAACCTGCCATTTGCCATGCTGCGCGGCTATATCGGCGCCGATCTGCCCAAGGTCAATCCGAACATCAAAAGCGTCACCTGCCCCTTCACCGGCGAAGTTCTCGCCGCCGTTCCTGCCATCAGGCCGGACGTTTCCATCATCCATGCGCTACGTGCCGACCGAAAGGGCAACGTGCTGCTGGAGGGCATCGTCGGCGTCCAGAAGGAAGCCGTGCTTGCCGCCAAGCGCTCGATCGTCACGGTCGAGGAAATCGTCGACGAGCTGAAGCCGTCGTCGCCCAATTCCGTCGTCTTGCCGACCTGGGCGGTCACGGCGGTCGCGGCCGTGCCGGGCGGAGCCTTCCCCTCCTACGCGCAGGGCTACTACAAGCGCTCCAACGCCTTCTATATCGCCTGGGACGAAATCGCCCGCGATCGCGATAGCTTTCAGGCCTGGATCGATGAGCACGTGATGAAGGCCGGTCCCGAGGACTTTGCCAAACATGCCGGCAAGCAGCCGGTCAAATCGGCGTAAGGAGGTCAAGATGAGCGATTTTACGCCCACAGAAATGATGACGATTGCTGCCGCCCGCGCGCTGACGAATGACGACGTCTGCTTCGTCGGCATCGGCGCGCCATCCGCCGCCTGCAATGTCGCGCGGCTCACCCATGCGCCCGACATCACCCTCATCTACGAAAGCGGCACTGTCGGCACCAAGCCCGACGTGCTGCCGCTCTCGATCGGCGACGGCGAGCTTTGCGACACCGCGCTTTTCACCGTTTCCGTGCCGGAAATGTTTCGCTACTGGCTGCAGGGCGGCCGCATCACCACCGGTTTCCTCGGCGGCGCGCAGATCGACAGGTTCGCCAATCTGAACACGACGGTCGTCGGCCCTTACGATCACCCGAAAGTCCGCCTGCCCGGCGGTGGCGGCGCACCGGAAATCGCCAGCAACTGCGGCCAGATCTTCATCACCATGGCGCTCTCCAAGCGCGGTTTCGTCGAAAAACTGCCCTTCATCACCTCGATGGGTCATGGCGAGGGCGGCAATCACCGCGAACGCTTGGGCATGAAGACGAAAGGTCCGACTCGCGTTATTACCGATCTTTGCGTTCTCGAGCCTGATCCGACCACCAAGCAATTGACTGTCGTGTCGATCCACAAAGGTGTAACCCCTGAGCAGATAAAAGAGAATTGCGGCTGGGCGATCAAGTTTGCCGATGAGGTGATCGAGACGCCCCCGCCAACCGAAACCGAACTATCCGTCCTGCGCGATATCAACGCGCGCACCAAGAAAGCCCATGAGGCAGCCTGATGACCGAAGCCTTTATCTGTGACTATATCCGCACCCCGATCGGCCGCTTTGGCGGATCGCTTTCTTCCGTTCGCGCCGATGACCTCGGCGCCGTGCCGCTGAAGGCACTGATCGAGCGTAACGGTTCGGTCGACTGGGAAGCCATCGACGACGTGATCTATGGCTGCGCCAACCAGGCAGGCGAGGACAATCGCAACGTCGCGCGTATGGCGACCCTGCTTGCAGGTCTGCCCATTTCCGCGGCCGGCACGACGATCAATCGCCTGTGCGGCTCCGGTATGGACGCCATCATCGCAGCCGCCCGCGCCATCCGCGCCGGCGAAGCCGACATCATGATTGCCGGCGGCGTCGAGAGCATGTCGCGCGCGCCCTTCGTGCTTCCCAAGGCCGAAAGCGCTTTTTCGCGCAACGCCGAGATCTATGACACCACCATCGGCTGGCGCTTCATCAACCCCGTGATGAAGAAGCAGTACGGCGTCGACTCCATGCCGGAGACGGGCGAAAACGTCGCGGAAGACTACAAGGTCACACGCGAAGACCAGGACGCCTTCGCCGTTCGCTCGCAGGCAAAGGCTGCCGCAGCGCAGGAAAACGGCCGTCTCGCCAAGGAAATCACCCCGGTCACCATCCCGCAGCGCAAGGGCGATCCTATCGTCGTCGGCAAGGACGAGCATCCCCGCGCCACAACGATCGAAGCGCTTGCCAAGCTCGGCACTCCCTTCAAGAAGGAAGGCGGCACAGTGACGGCCGGTAACGCCTCCGGCGTCAACGATGGTGCCTCAGCCCTCATCATCGCTTCAGAAGCAGCCGCGATGAAATACGGCCTGACGCCGATCGCCCGCATTCTGGGTGGCGCGGCGGCCGGTGTGCCTCCGCGCATCATGGGCATTGGCCCGGTTCCGGCCTCGCGCAAGCTCATGGCCCGACTCGGCCTGCGTCAGGAGCAGTTCGACGTCATCGAACTCAACGAGGCCTTCGCCTCGCAGGGGCTTGCCGTGCTGCGCGAACTCGGCATTGCCGATGACGACGCCCGCGTCAATCGCAACGGCGGCGCGATCGCGCTCGGCCATCCGCTCGGCATGTCCGGCGCTCGCATCACCGGCACGGCGGCACTCGAGCTCAAGGAAACTGGCGGGCGCTATTCGCTCTCGACCATGTGCATTGGCGTCGGTCAGGGCATTGCCATCGCGCTGGAGCGGGTGTGACCGTTTCTATCGACCATAGTCCGCCGCCCGCACCGCGGCGGACCAGCTTTGCCACCGCATTCGCACGGCAAACCAAATAAGGCGGCAATTGCCGATGTGATCGGGAACGGCAACGGCTTTGGTGCGTTTTCCTACTATTCAGTGGGATCGATCCATGTCGTCACGCCAGAATTGCATAAAGTCATTTTCGTCGAACTTCCTTATTATTGTTATTGCCATCATCCTGTCGCTGTCGATTGCTCAAAGCGCCTTCGCAGCGGAGGGACAAAAGGCCAGCCATCCCTCGGAAGGGCTGTTTCTTATTCAGATCGTCCTGCTTGTCGTATCGGGCAGATTGCTCGGTGAATTGATGGTGCGCATCGGCCAGCCGTCGATCATGGGCCAAATCATCGCCGGCATCATTCTCGGTCCCTCTCTTTTCGGCCTGATTTTCCCGCACGCGCAAGCGAGCCTCTTTCCATCGAACGAGGCTCAAAAAAGCATGTCCGATGCGGTCGGTCAGCTCGGTATCCTTTTTCTTCTGCTGCTCGCCGGCATGGAGACCGACCTGGGACTGGCGAAGCGGCTGCGCAAATCCGCGGCTGGCGTATCGCTGACAGGCATCGTCATTCCCTTCGCTGCGGGCTTCGCCCTGGGGGAGCTTATTCCCGACTCCTTGATTCCCGATCCCCAGAAGCGGTTGGTCACCTCCCTCTTCCTGGGCACCGCGCTTTCCATCTCCTCTGTGAAGATCGTCGCCTCCGTGGTGCGCGAGATGGACTTCATGCGCCGGAACATCGGCCAGCTGATCGTCGCTTCCGCCATCATCGACGATACGGTGGGGTGGGTAATTATCGCCATAACCTTCGGGCTTGCCGAAAAAGGCATGGTCGATTTTACCACGCTTGCGACCAGCGTGATCGGCACGCTCGCCTTCATGGCCGTCAGCTTCACCATCGGCCGTCGAATCGTCTTCGAAATCATCCGCTGGACCAATGACAATTTCCGTAGCGACCTGCCGGTGCTGAGTGCGATTATCGCGATCATGGGCGGGATGGCGATCATCACCAACCTGATCGGCGTCCATACGGTGCTCGGCGCATTCGTCGCAGGCATTCTGGTCGGCGAATCTCCGATTCTGACGCGTCAGATCGACGTGCAGCTTCGAGGATTGACGACTGCGCTGTTCATGCCCGTCTTCTTCGGGTTGACTGGCCTGCAAACCGATCTGACCGTGCTTGCCGATCCCTCGATCCTATTGCTGACTGCGGCTGTCGTTGTCATCGCAAGCATTGGCAAATTCGGCGGCGCCTTTGCCGCCGCCAAGTTCGGCGGCTATTCCGGATCTGAGGCTCTGGCGCTCGGTTGCGGCATGAACGCCAGAGGATCGACCGAGGTGATCGTCGCGACCATCGGCCTATCCGTCGGCGTCCTCGACGAGAAGCTCTTCTCCGTCATCGTCGCGATGGCGGTCATTACAACGATGGCCATGCCGCCGACGCTTCGTTGGGCGTTGGCGCGCCTGCCATTGCGAGAGGAAGAGCGCGACAGGCTTGAGCGCGAACAGTTCGAAAAGGAAAGCTTCCTTGCAAACTTCGAGCGCATCCTGCTGGCGGTCGACGGTTCGCAAAGCAGCCGCCTTGCCACCTGGATTGCGGCATTCTTCGCTCTGGCGCGCAAGATGCCGGTCACCGTTCTGGACGTACAGAAGTTCGACGACACGAAAAAGGATCCTGAGACGACGACACTAACGGCGACGTCGCAAGCACGAGCCTTCGCCGACGATCTACGGCAATGCGCGACTGAACTGCTCGCCGCGGCCCCGCCCGAACACGACCTGGCGAGTGAGGGCGATATCCATGTCACCATTCGGGAGAAGGACGACAGCCTGGAAAAAGTGCTCGCCGACGTATCCGGCACTGGCCACGATCTTCTATTCGCAGGCATAGAGCCCTCCATGAACGAGGAAGGCCGTTTCAGCGCATCCCTGCACATCGTGACCTCCGCCTTTCAGGGAACGACCGCTATCGTGACGGCCCGAGGCTCCCTTCCGGACCATCCCAACCAACTGCGGATTCTGTTGCCTGTCAGCGGCACGGAACGTTCCATTCGTGCGGCGGAATTTGGCCTGGCGATCGCCAAGGCAGCGGGCGCCCATTGTGCTCTGCTGCTGATCGTCGAGCCGCGGCAGGTCAGAGCCATCCCCCGCATCAGCGATCAAGGCAACGATCAACAGGATATCCTCAAGAAGGTCGGCGCGATCGCTGATTACTACGGGGTAGACGTCGAAAAAGTGGTCCAGCAGGGACCTTCGCCAGAATTGGCCATCCTTCGTCACGCCCGTAGCGGCAAATACAATCTGATCGTTCTTGGCGTCAGCAAGAGAGCAAGCGGCGGCCTTTCCTATGGCAGCGTTGCGGACACACTGCTGCAGACCGCCGATAGATCGTGCATTTTCATCGAGACCGATCTTGCGACCAGTGCAGCGATCCCGAGCACGGCATGACCCGCCTGCGACAGCCCGCCCAAGCTCGTCGAATTTCCGGATTTCTGAGGGCGCAGGCAACGGCCTCACCTGGCCCCCGAACAATAACCTGCGGGCCGGTTACGATTATGGAGCCTCAATCTGAGCGGCGATGGCCGCCTTGTCGATGATCGACCAGACGTCGTGGATGCGCCCCTCCGAGAACTCGTAGAAGACGTTCTCCGTAAACTGGATCCTTTTGCCGTTTACCGGCATTTCGAACAGCATTCCATTCGGAGCACAGTCGAAATAGAGGCGGCTGGCAACGCGCGGCGGCTCGCAGACCAGAAAAACGATATTGAAGTGAAGATCGGGTATCGCGCGGAAGTCCCCTTCAAGCATCTCGCGATAGCCGGATAGTCCTATGTAGTCGCCGTTGTAGCGAGCATCGTCATGGACGAAATTGGCAAGGCTCGACCAATCCTGCCGATTCAGGCAGTCAATGTAGCCTCGATAGATTTCAGAAAGATCGGCACTCGACATACTCGTCGCCTTTGCGATTGTCCTCGTGCCGGCTCAAGCCGATGCCTGCCACCGCCGGCGCTCCGTCCGCCTTGAGGCAATTGGATGTTTGAGCGGCGGGGCCGGCCGGCCGATATGGTATCCTTGAACGGCGTCGATGCCAAAGGATTTGACGAGATCGAGCTGCTCTTCATCCTCGACGCCTTCGACCAGAATCCGATGTCCGCGGTTGCGTACGAGGCCGATAATGTCCTCGAGCAGGACCTTCGCGCCCTCGCTATTTACTGCATCGTGAAGGAAGGACTTGTCGATCTTGACGGTTTCGAATTCCATCAGACGCAGCCAGGAAAGCCCGGCAAATCCGGTCCCGAAATCGTCGAGCCAGAATTTGATGCCGAGTCTCTTCAGGTCCTGAATGCTGTCGAGCACGTCCGGGCGTATTTCCATCTCGACGCCTTCGGTTATCTCGAAGGCGAGCCTGTGCCCCGAGATACCCGTTTCGGCCAGGATTGCAGCGACCTGCGCTGCGAAACCGGGCGCGCGCAGCTGGATTGGAGAAACGTTGACGCTGACGGTTTCCACGAGATCGCGCGAAAGCAGATCACAACATGCTCTTCTGATCGCCCAATAGCCAAGCTCGATGATAGCGCCCGTGCGCTCCGCTATCGGAATGAAAACCGCCGGCGACGAGCTCGATCCGTCGAGAAGCTGCAGCCGCATCAAGGCTTCGTACGCGCCGATCTCACCCGTCTGCATGTACTGGATCGGCTGATAGACCAGCGAAACGAGGTTTTGCTGGATCGCAATTTTCAGTATGGCCGCGATATTCTCACTCGCATCCCCGCCCGGAAGTTCGTTCGGGTCGAATATCCTCGCGCAGTTCCGGCCGCTGGCTTTGGCGGAATAGAGGGCGCGGTCGGCCTCGTTGATGATGTTCTCCAGTTTTGTGCCGGCAAGCTCTCTGGTAATGGTCGCTCCGACGCTGACGGTAACGTGCCGGAAGCCGTCCAGCCGCTGCGCGTGGGTAATGTCGAGGGCTTCGATCCCCTCGCAAATGGCTTGCGCCAAAGCCAGAGCTTCCGCGCCGCGATCCAGATCCAGAATGACGATGAATTCCTCGCCGCCGTATCGCCCCACCGTAGCCCCCAGCGGGGCAACGATATCCGACAGGGCATTGGCGACCGTGACGAGGCAATGATCGCCTTCCTGATGGCCATAATAGTCGTTGTACTTCTTGAAGAAATCGACATCGACCAGCAGAACCGCGAACGCCACTGCATCCTGACGCCAACGCTCCCAGAACTGCTTCAGGCGGATATCGGCAGCTCTTCGATTCTCCATCCCGGTCAGCGAGTCCGTGATCGACAGACGCAAGAGGGCCTCGCCTCGCTCCGTCGCCTGGCGTTGCTGCAGCTCGGCCTCCCTGGCGTTGAGAAAGACGTTGAAGCGCTCCTTGTTCAGCTTCCAATTCACGTAGGATGTGAAAACGAAGCAGCAGGAATAGAAGGTCGTGAACGCCAGACAATAGGCCAGGCTGTAGTGGAACTGAGTGAGCGACAACAGAAAGGAAACGAAGATCAGTCCGGAAGAGGCAACCGCTAGGCTGAATTCGAGGCTGAAGAACAGATTGACGCCCATCATGAAGATTGCGCCGAAAGCGGCGTAATAGGAAAATGCCTCGGCATTGGCAGTCTGCAACGCCGGCACCAGCCATACGATATAGCCAAGAACCACCGCGGCTGCGCATGTAGCCTCAAGTTCGCCAGCACGGCGCTGGCGCGCGAACTGGATTTCGAGGACCAGCAGCGAGACACTGCCGATCAGGAAGCGCGCCGGAATCGTCACGTGTGAGACGTCGGGAATGAAAATCAGGTCGGTTATCAGGAAAAGAACATAGACGGGCACGGCAAGCCAAAGCCCGCTGCGGGCCACGGCACGGCGCGCCTCGTTGCTGTAATCCCTATAGAGAGCGCGCAGCCCGATAGGGTCGCTCGTCCGGCGTGGCCCTCCCCGGTCAGGATCGCTTCCTCTCGACAATCGACGCATGTTCACCATCATCCGAGTTAGCCGAGACTTCATGTCCACCGCAGTTCACTTTGCATCGCTCAACCGAACAAAATGCTCACTTCACCGGGCTGCTAATTTGCTTCGTTTGATAACGACAGCGTTGCAACCGTGACATTAACAAAACCATAGCGCTCACATTTTATGTGAGATATGGTTTTCATAGTCTTCACGGAATCATTTAAAATTGAAACAATTTCAAACCGCTCTCGATGGCTATAGCCTTGTGACCGCGCAGTCGATCTCGGAACACGCGAGATCAACGGTTAACAATTTTACAACCGACCAGACTAAGGAGGGCGAAGCCGAACTCGCCCTCATTCTATCGTTGACCCAGCAGGCATTCGAAGCGAACGCCCCCGTTCAGGGCATCATGAAAGCCCTGACCGAACGGTTGCAGGTGCTGAAGAACAAAGTGACGCCTCTAACCTGGACGCACCTTGCTTCTCTGGCGCAGACGCATCCAGTCTCGTCCTTCCTGCTTCAGGATCCCCTCACCCGATGGTCTTTCGAAAAGCCCCGCGGGTACAGCGGTGATGCCCAATTGCTGGATTTCATCTACGAGCACCCCGCAGTGAACGCCCAAGTGAAAGAAGCGTCGCCGCTTGGAGCTGAAATCTATGATTTCACGCGACAGGCAGCATCGGCAGTCGCGGTGCGCGAACGGCGTGATCTTCTCGCCGCGCATGTCGATGCCGTTGCCAGCGAGAAGCCGAATGCGGAAATCCTGGCAATCGCAGCCGGGCACCTGCGCGAAGCCGAGCGCTCGGATGCCTTGAAGGGCGACAAGCTCGGACGCTGGGTCGCACTCGACCAGGACCCCATCAGCGTCGGCTCCGTCAGCTCTGCCTTCCACGGCAGCTGCATCGAAGCGGTCAACGGATCCGTCCGCACCATTCTCGGGCGGGCACAGAAGCTCGGGACGTTCGATTTCATCTACGCAGCCGGGCTCTACGACTATCTGGCCGAAAGCGTTGCCGTGAAACTGACGGAACGTTGCCTGCAGATGCTGAAGCCGGGCGGCAAATTCCTTCTCGCAAACTTTGCCCAGGATATCGGCGTCGAAGGCTACATGGAAACCTTCATGAATTGGCCGCTGATATGGCGAACCGACCGGGATGTCCAGTCGATCGTCGATAAGGTCAAGCACCCGATCACCGGCAGCGCCGTCACGCGCGGCGAGAACGGCGGCGTTATCTATGCAATGCTGACCGTTTGAGGGTTGAGTGATCGCTCACGGCCGAGCCGCATCGCGGCTTGGCCGGCTGAGACGATACCCCATGAACAGCAGCGGATAGGCGAGCATGATCGCGGCGAAGGCCGCAGGCAGTGCTATGTCCTGATCGAACATGTGCCTGCGCAGCATGTAGCCCGATAGGAGATAAGGCGTATTCCACAGGGCCGCACCCAAAAAGGTTGCGGCAGCAAAGCGTATTGCCGGCAAGGCAAGCGCCCCGGCGGGAAAGGCGAGATAAACCCTCGCAACCGGAATGATCTGGCCGACAAAGGTGACGCCAAACCGGTGATGACGATACCCGTCCTTTAGCCGCCAATACCATCCGGATTGCACGCCAAGACGCTTTTCCATCTGCAGGACAAGAGCATCGCCGCGTTTGGGGCCGAACCATCGACCCAGCATATACCAGAACAACGAACCCGCCGTTGATCCCGCCGCCGTAACGGCGACGACGCCCGGCATATCGCTCAGGCTGGATACACCGAACATCCCGAGCATGATGAGCATGCCGCCAGAGGGAATGACAGGTATCAGCTTCTCTACGGTGGAGCAAAGAGCCAGACCGAGCAGGCCCCATGCCGCAAGAGCTGGCAGGAGATCGAGGACGTCTGCTTGATTGATCATGCCGTGGCCGCCGCCTGCCTCAACGGCTTTCGCCGGACGATCTTATAGACGCGCGCGGGCGGAAAGTTGCGTAGCACCCGTCCATGCAGCGTCGCCTTGAAGCCGAAGCGATCAAGCAGCCGATGCGGCACGGGACAGCGCATCCCGTAGGTAAACTGGTAGAGCGCACCGCCCTCGCGCAAGCGCGACAACGCACCATCGAGAATCGCAACGACTGCTCTTGGCGACATGTTCAAAAGGGGCAGGCCGCTGATCACGCAACCGAACGGAGGGCTTTCCCGGGGGATATGGGTACCGAGCCTTGCGGCATTGGCGCACAAAACGCGGGCATCGGGAAAGCGCCTTTGCAGCATGACCGCGAAATCCGTACTGAATTCCACCAGGGTAAGGTCACTCTCCCGGATGCCGCGGGCAAGCAGCGCCTCGGTGAAAACGCCTGTTCCCGGCCCAAGTTCGAGAATGGGTCCGGAAGCCGAGTTCACCTCGCTGGTGATAAGGTCGGCAAGCATTGCCCCTGATGGCGCTATTGCACCCACCATGCGCGGATTGCTCAAGAGAGTTCGCATAAATAATGACGTGTTGGACATCTGTTCCCGTCCGTGCGGTCCTGGAGATTCGACTGTTGCTCAAGAATCCTACCGTCGCGCCGATTGCGGGAACATTGCATCGATCGGCCACGTAATGGCCTATGCCGCCGACGGGAAACTCAGCCGAAGGGCCGCACCGCCGGTCGGCCCCTCCAATACCGAGACCTGCCCGCCATGAAGCCTGGCAATCTCCTGCACGAGGTTGAGGCCAAGACCGAAGCCCTTGCCATAGCCGGTAAGCCGATGAAACGGCTCAAAGATGCGCGCGCGTTCATCGGCTGGAATTCCCTTGCCCTCATCCGTCACGGTAATCCCGGTTGCCCGGCTGACATCGACAGTAATCGTGCCCTTCCGGCCGCCATACTGGATCGCATTCTGCACGAGATTGGCAACTGCGCGCTCGAGGGCGACGCGATCACCAATAATTTCAACCTCGTCCTCCTCTGCATGGAAGCAAGGCTCGTAGTTGGCGGCGATCGCAAGCGGCGCCAGTTCGGATACGACGTGACGCGCCACATCGACGAGGTTGACCGGCGTGGGTTCAAATCGATGATTGAGCCGTTGCAGATCGAGGAACTGCTCCGCCAGCGTCGCAAGCCGTACGGTGTCCTCGAAGATCCTCTCCTTCAGCGGGCCGGGAGGGAGACCATCGAGACGCGCCTGCAGGATCGCGACGGGCGTGCGCCACTCGTGCGCCAGATGGGCAAAAAGCCTCTTCTGGCGCTCGTGGCCCTCATCCAATCGGCTCAGCGCATCGTTGACCGCTTCGACAAGCGGCAGGATCTCTCGGGGAACGTCTTCGATGGGCAGCCGCGTTCCCTGTCGATCGACATCGATCTGTCCAGCGCGGGTTACGGCGGAATCGAGCGACGAAAAAGCGCGGCGAACCACAAGCGGTGCCGCCACCACCGTCGCAACCGCCGTCACGACGAGCAGCGGCAGGAGAGTGCTGAAAAAGACGAGACCGGTCGCGGCAATCACCCGCGTTGGCGAGACGCTACCGTCGACACCCGTCAAAACCTGTATCTCGCCTGCCGGCGAACCGACCCATTGGAGCCGCGCGACCGGAACGATGTCTCCACCGAAGTTGCTGCCGAAGCGCGCCTGGCCGATGCCGTCGAGAGTGCCGCCGATGCCTGCATAGACCTGCGGCACCTTCCCGCTTGCTATCATCGAGCCGGCGCGATCTCTCACGACAAACCAGAGATCGGGCAGTTCCGCGCGACGCGATTCGAGTGCCGGCGTAACCTTGATAGCAAGTGTGCCGTCACTTGCGCGCTCGATCGACTCTGCGATCGCATCGATGGTTTCGTCCTCCGGCTGAAGCGAGATGACGCTTCCAGTCATCCAGAGGGCTGCGACGATCAGGATAGCAAGGATACTCAGAAGCACCGCCTGCAACGAGGCGAGCCGTAGCACCAGACGCCATCGCAGCGAAGGCTGGCCCGCACTCATGAGGTCTGCTTCAGGAGATAGCCGATACCACGCACCGGATGGATTTCGAGGCCGGCATCGGCGTCGATGAGCTTGCGCCGCAGTCGGGAAATATGGGCATCGAGTGAGTTGGACTGGATATCGTCTTCAAACCCATAGACGGCCTCTTCGAGCATATGTCGCTGAACCGTGCGGCCGATGCGGCGGGCCAGCGTCTCGAGCACCAGCAATTCCCGGCGCGGCAAATCGAACCGGCGGCCATTCACATGCGCCTCCCGACAACCAAAATCGTAAGACATCCGCCCGAGACTAACCACTTCGGCGCGAACATCACCAGGCCGGCGCATGACGGCGCGCAATCGTGCAAGAAGCTCCTCGACGGCGAAAGGCTTGACGAGGTAGTCGTCGGCTCCGGTATCGAGCCCATCTATGCGGTCGTCGAGCTCCCCGCGCGCCGTTAACACGATAACAGGGGCACTTACGCCATTTGAACGAAGTTTAGGAATGAGCGACAGGCCATCGCCATCAGGGACCTGCCTGTCCAGAAGAATGACATCGTACACGGCAACCTTTGTTGCCTCCTCCGCATCCGCAAGCGTTATCATATGATCGACAACGGCATCGCGGGCTCGCAACGCGCTACACAGCGCGGATGCCATCTCCGGCTCGTCCTCAAGCAGCAGTATTCGCAATGTCCCACCTCTGCGCAAAGAACGCCTGAATTGCATAGGCGGATTGCGAGAACATTGCGACCCCCTTGTCGAGCCGAGGCTTCAGCGACCGAAGCAGGGATCTATCGTCAAAAAGCTCGCAAGGGTGAGGGATCAGTACTCGCAAATCGACAGGGGAAAGCATTGCTTGCCTTCCCCTGTCGGGATTGTGACTGGAACGAGGTTAAATGTAAGCCTTGGCGCACAAAATCGCATCGTTCTGTTCCGCGAACAATGTTCTCCGCATCCCGGCTTTACAGGCAAGGGACACTGCTTGAACCAGTCATTTCGGTCGGCAATTTGCCGGGAACCGCTCATCGGCGTCCGCTCCGAATCAATCGAAGCGGCGCAGATGCGGCGGCATGAAATGCGGAGAGCGCGAGGTGCTCTGCCGCTCGGGAAGACCGATATCGCGAAGCTGGTAGTCGGAGAGTTCGGCTACCTGCTTCAGCGTTTGCCGCTGCCGCCAGATGACGAACAGCAAGGCACGTGCAGTCCTCCACGCACCGAATTTCTGGTACAGTTCATCGACCGTTGCCGTTAAGTTTTCGGCAACCAATAATTGTGAAGACGTCATTATCCTTCCCGGCGCAATTAAGCCGCCAGGTCCTCTTGAAGCTCGACTGGCCTCAGGAGCTGACACGTCAACGACGAGTCAAATTATTCCCGTAGCAAGTCATGTGGGTTTAATGGGGATGCGCCTGATGGCGGCAGATAAAGCCTTTTAGAGCTTTAATTATAGAGTCGTCGAGAATTTGGTGCAAAGCACACCAAGGTCATCGAGATCATTCCGCCAGTGGCGTTTGTAAACATTTGCTGATGATGCATTTCACGCCTCCTGTATTTGATTTGCGGACGAGCATATAATACGCAAGATCAGACGATCGGCAACCCCCACAATTTCGAATTGCAAATATCTCGCAAAATGTGTTGCGCCGATGCAACAATGAATGTCCCGAGCAATGGCACGGGAAGCGCTATCCTCAGCTCGGCGTCCGTACCTCGAAGCCGGTCAAAACGAGTTCACGATCCCGCCGCCGGTTCGCATCTGCTGGACCATGATATGGGCGTGGTAATGCATGGCGCATTTGATCGCGTAGATTTGCAGGATGACAGGAGATCGCCGATGCCGCAAAAGCTTGAAAAACCGCTGGCGGTACACGGCACGCAGATCCGCTTCCTTCACGCGACGCATCAATCGGACAAAGATCCCGATCGCTTCCAGGGACCATGTTGCGTTGAGCGCGAGCAGCCGCAACGGGTGGCGGCGCAGATGACGTAAGCGGGAGCTTTCCGGTTTGATGTTGGCATCGATGTAGAGTGCGTCGAGCCTGTCGAAATAGGCGGACGGCTGATGCAGGTCGCTCAGCACCGAAAGATACCCATCCCGCAGCGTTTCGCGGGAAAGATTGAGCGGAATGACGTTGGTGCCATAGGCGGGCGGGTCGTCGTGATCGAGCCGCCCTTCCTTGGCAAGGCGTGCATAGAGCGGCGTCTTCGGGATAGCGGCCAGCATGCCGATCATCGCGTTGACAATGCGCGCATCCTTGATGAAGACGCGCTGCGCGTCGAAGATGGTCGCGTCATCGCTGTCGAAGCCGAGGATCATGCCGCACCAGACCTCCATGCCGGTCTGCTGGATGCTGTGGATCTTCTCCAGCATCGTTCCGCCCTTGCGCAGATTCTGCAGCTTTTTGGTTTCGCGCAGCGCCTCTTCGTTCGGCGTCTCGATGCCGATGAAGACCACCCGGATATTGGCGTCGACCATCAGCTGCATCAGCTCGGCATCGTCGGCAAGATCGATCGACGCCTCTGTCAGAAAGGTCATTGGGTAATGATGCTGCTCCTGCCAGGCGACGACATCGCGCAAAACCTCCTTGATCGCCTTCTTGTTGCCGATCAGATTGTCGTCGACGATAAAGGCGGTATCCATGCCGGATGCCAGCAGCGCCTCCATTTCAGCGATGACCTGGGCGCTTTGCTTGATGCGCGGCTTGCGCCCGAAGACAACGATGATATCGCAGAAATCGCAGGTGAAGGGACAGCCTCGGGAGAACTGGACGCTGCCGACCGCGTATTCGTCCATTTTCAGAAGGTCGAAGCGCGGTACCGGCACCTTGCTCATATCCGTCTTGTCGGACTGTTCGTAGCGCCGTGCATGGCTGCCGGCCTCCCATTCGAGCAGGAATTGCGGCCAAGTCTCTTCGGCCTCGCCGATAAAGGAGACATCGACGAGATTGCCGAAATAGTCTTCCTTGACCGTCACCCAAGGCCCGCCGACGACGGTAAAGCAATCGCGTCGTTTGAGTTCGGTCAATATTTCCGTCATTCGGAAACGTTGGACGATCATCCCCGTCAGTGCGACGATATCGGCCTTTTCGCAGAGGTCGAAGTCTATCGGTTCGATATTTTCGTCAACCAGGGTGACGGTATGTTCCGAAGGCGTCAGCGCCGCAAGCAATGGCAGGCAGGCCACCGGCAGGTTGGCCTTCACATCGAACAGCGGCAGTGCATGTTCCATGCCCCAATAAGACGTTTCGAAACGCGGATTGATGATGACGATATGAGCCATTGAATATGCCGCCTCATGACTGTGAAGATCTGCTTCTGTATCATGTCAAGCTTGCATGCCATTCGGACCTGCTCGCGCTTACGCTGCAACAACGAAGCAGGTCTCCAATATCGAGGCGGCACCCTTAGCAGCCTTATATGAGCCCAAGATTAAATTGCCTTGCCGATGCGCGCAATGGCGATACGCTGTTTTCGGCTATCGAGAAATTTTTCAGGCGACAATGTCGAAATCTGGAGAGCGCGGTCGTCTTTACTGAGACGGGCTGCAAAAGACGGATAGCGGATACTTCCCGTCGAGGGTCGAACCATTGAAGAGGAGCTGGGAGATGAGTTCGTCGTATCGTTGGGTGATCGTTGGCGCCGGGGCGCTGATGACCTGTGTCGCGCTTGGCACAATGTTTTCTCTCGCCATCTTTCAGGTACCGATCGCCGCCGATACCGGCTGGTCACATGCCGGCATCGCCGCCGCCATGACATTGAACTTTCTCGTGATGGGGCTGGGGGCGTTTGCGTGGGGCGCTGCGGGCGATCGCTTCGGTGTCCGTATCGTTGTCGTCATCGGCGCGCTGCTGCTTGGGCTTGCGCTCGTGCTGGCAAGCCGCGCCGCTTCGCTTCTTCAGTTCCAATTGACCTATGGCATTCTGGTCGGGCTTGCAGCCAGCGCCTTCTTCGCGCCGATGATCGCAGCAACGACCGCATGGTTCGAGAAAGGCAGAAGCCTCGCGGTATCGCTGGTGTCGGCGGGCATGGGCGTCGCTCCAATGACCGTCTCACCCTTCGCCCGCTACCTGATTTCCACCTATGACTGGCGTTTCGCCATGCTTCTGATCGGGATCATGGCCTGGGTTCTCCTGATACCGGCAGCGCTGCTGGTAAAGCGAGCACCCGATCCTTCGGAGGAAACCGGCGAGAACGGTCAGATGGCGGAGCAGAGCCTGCCGCTGGGCCGGATTTTCCGCTCGCCGCAATTCCTCGTCCTGGGTGCCACCTTCTTTGCGTGCTGCGCAGCCCATTCCGGCCCGATTTTTCACATGGTCAGTTACGCGACGATCTGTGGCGTGGGGCCGATGGCGGCCGTCAGCATCTACAGCGTCGAGGGTCTGGCCGGTCTTGGCGGACGCCTGTTCTATGGCACGCTTGCCGATGGGCTGGGGGTCAAGCCTGTGCTGATTGCGGGACTTCTGGTTCAGGCTATCGCGCTTGCGACCTATTTGCGCGTCAGCGAACTTGGCCAATTCTATGCACTGGCCGTCGTCTTCGGCAGCGCCTATGGCGGCGTCATGCCGCTTTACGCAGTGCTTGCCCGCGAATATTTCGGACCGCGGGTGATCGGCACCGTCTTCGGCGCCGCATCGATGCTGTCGAGCATCGGCATGGCAGCGGGGCCGCTGATCGGCGGCTGGATATTCGATAGCTTCGGCAACTATTCCTGGCTTTTCATTGGATCGTCGATGGTGGGATTGGGTGCGGCCGCCATCGCGCTCGCCTTTCCGCCCATGCAACGCCTGCGGCTGCAGGCGGCGTGAATCAGGCTGCAAACGGCTTGAATCGATATGCTCTGATTTTGCCGGGCGCGGCGCATTATGCGGCGACCTGGCACCGTCCTTTCCGGCGTAAATAGGGCGCAACGGCTCCGCTTGCCGATATATTCGTATTTCGCGATACTTACACACAGTTTTCCCTGAGCCGCAGCAGTTGCAGGCATTGCAATTTTCAATTTTTAGCCAAAACTCACGGGTGCATTAGCTGCGTGATCTCCTGGGGGAGGAAATCGGGAGAGCACCCACTGGCGCGACATTCCGCGCCCATTCGGCCGGAAAGTCCTGCGTAATCCATCATGGGGGATATCGGACAGATCGACTGGCGATGTCCCTGGTGCAATTGGGAGGAGTGAGCAATGGCAACCACGTCCGTGGCCGAGACGACGAGTCGAGGCATGACCAGGGAGGAGAAGAAGGTCATCTTCGCCTCATCCCTCGGAACAGTGTTCGAATGGTATGACTTCTATCTTTATGGATCCCTTGCCGCCTTTATCGGCACGGCCTTCTTCAGCGATTATCCGGAGGCAACCCGAAACATCTTCGCCCTGCTCGCCTTTGCGGCAGGCTTCCTCGTCCGGCCATTCGGCGCTCTGGTCTTCGGGCGGATCGGCGACCTTGTGGGGCGCAAATATACCTTCCTTGTCACGATCCTGATCATGGGCCTTTCGACCTTTCTGGTCGGCGTTCTTCCGGGGTCGGCGAGCTGGGGCATCGCCGCTCCTGTCATCCTCATTATCCTCCGCATGCTGCAGGGCCTTGCGCTCGGCGGCGAATATGGCGGCGCGGCCACATATGTCGCCGAGCATGCGCCCGACAACAAGCGCGGCTACTATACGTCCTGGATCCAGACGACGGCGACGCTCGGATTGTTCCTGTCGCTGATCGTCATCCTGATCGTTCAGAATGCGGTCGGCAAGGATGCCTTCGCCGCCTGGGGCTGGCGCATTCCGTTCCTCGTATCCTGCCTTCTGCTCGCCATCTCGGTCTGGATCCGCATGTCGCTGAGCGAATCCCCGGCCTTCAAGAAAATGAAGGAAGAGGGTAAGGGCTCCAAGGCTCCGCTCTCCGAAGCTTTCGGCCAATGGAAGAATGCAAGGATTGCGCTTATCGCGCTGCTCGGCCTCACCGCCGGTCAGGCTGTCGTCTGGTATGCCGGGCAATTCTACTCGCTGTTCTTCCTGCAGAACGTGCTGAAGGTCGATGGCCAGTCGGTCAACATCATGATCGCGATCGCCCTGCTGATCGGCAGCGGCTTCTTCGTGTTCTTCGGCTGGCTCTCCGACAAGGTCGGCCGCAAGCCCATCATCATGGCAGGCCTTCTGCTTGCGATTCTGACCTACTTCCCGCTGTTCAAGGCTTTGACGAACGCGGCAAATCCAGCACTTGCACAGGCAGAACAAACGGTCCGCGCCACCGTGACCGCAGCTCCTGGCGACTGCACATTCCAGTTCAACCCGGTAGGAACGGCAAAGTTCAACAATTCCTGCGACATCGCCACATCCTTCCTATCGAAATCATCCGTTCCCTATACGATCGCCGAGGGCCCGGCAGGCCAGCCGGCAACCGTCAAGGTCGGCGATGCTACCGTGACATCCTACGATGCGACCGCCGCCGGAAAGGACGCGACGGCCAAGGGGGCAGCATTTGCCCATGACATGAACCTTGCCCTGCAAAAATCCGGCTTCCCGCTGGCGCGCGACCCAATCAAGGTCCCGGACGCAAAGCTCGATGCCTTCATTGCTGCAAACCCTGAACTCGGGCTCAATGCCGCAACGGTACGGGCTGGAGAGAAGGCCGTCACGCCGGTTGCCGATCTGGTCAAGGCCAAGCTTTTGACGGCTGACCAGGCGGGTGGCGCGACTGACATGCCCGTCTACACCATTGCCAAGGGTGGCGCCTTCAAGATGGTTGCCGATCCCGCAGCCATCAATTGGCCGCTGACCATCCTCATTCTGACGATCCTCGTCATCTATGTGACCATGGTCTACGGCCCGATCGCCGCCATTCTGGTCGAGATGTTCCCGACCCGCATCCGCTACACCGGCATGTCGCTGCCCTATCATATCGGCAACGGCTGGTTCGGCGGCCTGCTTCCGGCGACTGTTTTTGCGATGAGCGCTGCCAAGGGCGATATCTACTATGGCCTTTGGTATCCCATCGCGATTGCCGCAATGACCCTGGTCATCGGCCTGATCTTCGTGCGCGAGACCAAGGGCGTCAATCTCGACTCGATCAACTAGCGACAGTGTAGCCCGGCGCAGAAGCCTGCGCCGGGCTCTCCTTCCATCCGGGTGCCCGCCTAAGCGAGGCAAAGGCCCGTTTTCCTGCTATAATCTCCGTCTTGCCTGGTCAGCCAAGCAGTGTCGCTGCGGCCGAGACATGCCTATACCGGCAGCCCGTCTTGCGCTCGCCCACGCCGCCATAAGCGGAAATAGAAAATTTTTTCCATAGAATAGGTGATGAAAGGAAGATCGCCCTTGTGATCGGATAGCAGAAGCTTACGAGTGTGGCAGACTTTCACCGAATATGCCTCCATGACCCTGCTGACCGTCCAAAATCTGTCCCGCGCTTTCGGCTCGACGCAAGCCTTGGCGGATGCATCTCTGACAATCGCCAAGGGCGAGATCGTCGCGCTCATGGGAGCCAACGGCGCCGGTAAATCGACGCTGGTAAAGGTCCTGTCCGGCATCCACTCCGCGGATTCGGGCAGCATCCTGTGGAACGGTGAGGAGTATCGTGCCGACAGCCCGGCACAGGCCGTGGCTCAAGGCATCGTCACCGTGCATCAGTCCACTGATGTTGTCGGCGTCGCGGGGCTTTCGGTCGCGGATGCGCTGCTGCTCAATCAGTTCGTGGACGGGCGACAACCTTTCTTCCTGTCGAGGCGTTCGGTCCGAAAGAAAGCTGCCGCTATCATGGAGGAAGCGGGCTTCGACCTGCCGCTAGATCGCGATTTCGGCGATCTTGGAACCGCCGATCGCCAGATGGTCGCCATCGCTCGCGCGCTATCGAACAAGGCGCAGCTGCTGATCCTTGACGAGCCCACAGCGAGCCTTTCGGCGAGAGAAACAGCACGGCTCTACGAGATCGTTCGTCAATTGAAAGCACGCGGGATCAGCATTCTCTACATCTCCCACCGCACCGCCGACCTCGACGCGCTGGCCGATCGGGTCGTCATCCTGCGCGGCGGCCGCAATGTCGGCGCCTTTGCACGGCCGATCGACTTTGACGCGGCCATCGAAACGATGATCGGCCGGTCGATGAAAGCGGCGCGCCCACATCGCCGCGAGCAGTTCGACCGGACAGTCCTGAAGCTTCAAGGCGTAAGGCTTCTGTCTGACAGTGTGCCTTTTGATCTCACGCTTCATGCCGGCGAAGTCATAGCAATCACAGGCGTCCTCGGGGCAGGCAAGAGCCGGCTGCTCTGGGCACTCTTCGGAATAGAACGCTTTGCCTCCGGCGAAGCGCTGCTGGATGGCAAACCCTACAGACCGCGCTCACCGGCCGAGGCCATCGCACATGGTGTCGTCATGGCCGCCGCGGATCGTCATCGCTCTTCCCTCATGCCATCAGACTGGCCGGGGGAGAGCATTGCGGCCACGATCAGCCTGCCGCATCTGAAGCAATGGTACCCCTCCGGCTTCCTGTTCTCCGGGCGAGAAACCCGCGAGGGGGAGAAGGCCATAGGCCGCCTTGGCATTAAGGCATCCGGGCCGGCGGCATCGGTCTGGTCGCTTTCGGGCGGCAATCAGCAGAAGGTTGTTCTCGCACGCTGGGAGGCCGAACCGAGCCGGCTGTTGCTTCTCGACGAGCCCTTCCAGGGTGTCGATGTCGGAGCCCGCCAGGACATTATCGCAGCCATACGCGCCCACAGCGACCGCGCTACCTTGATCGCAACATCCGATCCGGAAGAAGCACTCGAAGTCGCCGACCGAGTGCTCGTCATGGAACATCACAGCTTGAAAGACGTCGCTCCCGCGATTGCTGATATCAGGCAAAATGAGGAATACGTCAGATGAGTGAAGGGACTGCCCAGATCCGGGGGAAAGAAAAGCCGGCAAGCGAGACGCTCTCGCTGAAGGAGCTTGTGCGCCGAGGCGCGGTCTTCTTCCTGCTCTTCGTCCTGATCCTCATTTTCAGCTTCGCGCAGCCCGTCTTCATCAACATCAACAATCTGATGAGCATTCTGCAGGCGGTCTCCGTCGTCGCCATTATCGGCGCGGGTGTCACCATCACGCTCACGATCGGTGGTTTCGATCTGTCGGTCGGTGCGGTTGCCGCTTCCAGCGTCATGGCCGCCAGCTACGCCATGATCGTCCTCGATCTCAATGCCTATCAGACCGTCCCGTTGGTGCTTGCCTTCGGTGCACTCGTCGGGCTCGTCAATGCCTTTCTGATCGTCCGCCTGAAGGTGCCGGATCTGCTTGCGACACTTGCCACCATGTTTCTTCTGACCGGTCTGCAGCTTATCCCGACAGCCGGCCGCTCGATCTCCGTGGGCTTGATCCTTCCGAGCGGGGCCACGGCAACCGGCAAGGTCGATCCGGCCTTCCTGACCATCGGTAGGTCGAGCCTGTTCGGAACCATCCCCCTGCCCGTCATTCTGATGCTGGTCGTCGCGCTCGTGCTCTACGTCCTGACCGAGCGCACGCGCCTTGGGCGTCTCCTCTATGCAACCGGCGGCAACGAAGCCGCAACGCGGCTTGCAGGAGCAAATGTCGCCCGCCTTAAGACCTTCGCGTATGTGCTATCGGGCATTCTTGCGTCGCTCGGCGGCATCATTGTTGCCGCGCGCGTCGGACGCGGCGACGTTTCATCCGGCGCATCATTGCTGATGGATTCCGTTGCAGCCTCGCTCATCGGCTTTGCGGTCCTCGGTTTGCGCCGGCCGAACGTGCTGGGAACGACGATCGGCGCAGTCTTCGTCGGCATTCTCCTCAATGGCCTGACCATGTTGAATGCGCCCTATTACACACAGGACTTCATCAAGGGTGCCGTTCTCGTCGGTGCGCTAGCGCTTACCTATGGCATCAGCCGCGGCAAGGCCTGACAACGGCGTCACCATTCACTCCAACCCTAAAGTTCAATGGATTTTCAATGAAGAAATTGTTCAGCTCGATCGCAGCAGCCTTCATCGCCGGCTCGCTTCTGACAACAGGCGCATCGGCTGCCGGCATCCCCGGTGCGCCTGCTCCCTTCGACAAGAAGACGGTCAACATCGCTGTCGTCAGCTTCCTCGGCAGCGGTGACTGGCTGCAGGCCTTCGAGGCCGGCGTCAAGCGGCAGGGTGATGCACTCGGTGTCAACATCACGGTTTCGCAAGCGCGCAACGACAATGACACGCAGCGCAATCTCATCGAGCAGGCCATCAACCTCGGCGTCGACGGGATCATCATCAACAATGGCCGCCCCGAAGTCCTCAAGGACATCGCGCAAAAAGCCCTCGACAAGGGCATCAAAGTTGTTGCCTACGACGTCGACCTCGACAATCCACAGGTGCCACAGATCGAGCAGAGCGATAAGGACATGGCCAGGCTCGTCCTCGACCAGGCCGTCAAGGATAAGGGCGAAGGCTTCACGGGCGGCGCCGTCTACGTTGCCGGCTTCGCACCGCTCGACCGCCGCTACGCCGTCTGGAAGGATTTCATTGCCAAGCACAATTTAAAGGAAAAGGCCGTATGGGGTGTCGTCAACGACACCGTTCCGGCATCCGTCGCCGATCAGACCAAGGCGGTGCTGCGCGCCAATCCGGATATTTCGGTAATCTTCACACCCTGGGATGAATTCGCGAAGGGCGCAAAACTCGCCATCGACGAACTCGGTCTGTCGAGCCAAGTGAAGATTTATGGCGTCGACACCTCCACTGCGGACATCCAGCTGATGGTCGAACCGGACAGTGCCTGGGTCGCGACTGCAGCGACCAACGCCGCCGTCGTCGGCGAAGTCTCCGTCCGCGCCGTCTCACTTGCCATTGCCGGTCAGTTCCCGGGCCGTTCCGTTCTCCTCCAGCCGACGCTCATCACTCGCGACGACCTGGTCAGCAACAAGATCGGCACGATCGAGGAGCTGCAGCAGAAGTTTCCCGCCTTCCTGAAAAGCGACGCGGCAACGGCATCCTGGATTCCAGCTGCCAAGAACTAAGACACATCGCTTCATGCGAATCTGCCGCTCCCTTTGTGGAGCGGCATTTCTCATTCTCAGAAGACCTGTGAGGAACCATGGCATCGATCGACCTGCCTAAACCGGATTTCGCCCGCAACATGACGCTGATCGGCCATAGCGATATCGGTGGCCGCGGCGACGGACTGCAACTGATGGTCCATCGAGGACATGCCTATGTCGCTCATCCATGGTCGCAAGGCTTCTCGATCGTCGACGTACGCGACCCCAAGAATCCGAAGACCGTGAACTACGTGCCGGCACCGGCAAACACGTGGAACATCCATCTGCAAACCCATGACGACCTGTTGCTGGTCATCAACGCTCTCGATCTCTTCGCCGATGTCGAAACGTTCACAGACGAGAAGGTTTACTACACGCAATCGGTGGGCGAGACGATCGCTTCGAAAAAACGCGAGCGCGCCTGGACGGCTGGTATGAGTATATTCGACATCTCCGTGCCCGACAAACCACGCAAAATCGGCCAGCTGGATGTCGAAGGCGTCGGGTTTCACCGGCTCTGGTATGTCGGCGGCCGCTATGCCTATGCCTCAGCGCTGCTCGACGGCTTTACCGACTATATTTTCGTCACCATCGACATGGCAGATCCGACCAAACCTGTTCTCGTCGGCCAATGGTGGCTTCCCGGCATGAACCGGGCGGCGGGAGAAGCGCCTGACTGGGGCGATGGCAAACGCTATGCCTTGCACCACGCGCTCGTCCACGGCGATACGGCCTATGCCTGCTGGCGGGACGGAGGGTTGACGCTTCTCGACATCAAGGATCATTCGGCTCCCAAGCTCATCAAGCATCATAACTGGTGCCCGCCCTATGGCGGCGGCACGCACTCGCCGCTGCCGCTTCCTGGCCGCGAACTTCTGGTGGTGGCGGATGAGGCAGTGCTGGACAACGAGGAAGACGGCCGCAAGCACACCTGGATCTTCGACATCCGCGTACCGGAAAATCCGATCAGCATCTCGACTTTCCCGATACCCGCTGAGATCGACTACACCAAGAAGGGCGGCCATTTCGGTCCGCACAATCTGCACGAAAACCGGCCGGGATCTTTCATCTCTGAAACCCTGATCTTTGCGACCTGGCAGAACGCCGGCATTCGCGCCTTCGATATTTCCGACCCTTATCATCCGGTCGAGACGGGTGCGCTCGTACCAGCGGGACCGACTGTCATGACTGACCGGCGCCCTGGTCGGCCGAAGGTTATTCAGTCCGCAGACGTCTTCGTCGATGCCAACGGCCTGATCTACGCAACGGACTACAATGCCGGTCTCGAAATCATCGAATATGATGGTTGAGCGAACCGTTCTGCCTGTCGGCCGACGTAAGGTGATCTGCCCGACATATCGGGCAGATCGTTAAAGCCTCTTAGACCAGTTCCTCATGCGAGGGCTTTTCCCAGAGATTGATGCCACCCTCGACGGCATAACGGTCGATCTCGGCAAGCTCTTCAGGGCTGAAACTCAGATCGTTGAGAGCGGCCACGTTCTCTTCCACCTGCCGCGCCGAACTTGCGCCAATCAGCGCCGAGGTCACGCGCGGATCACGAAGGACCCAGGCAATGGCGAGCTGGGCAAGCGACTGGCCGCGGCGCTTGGCGATCTCATTCAGCGCACGGGCACGCTCGATATTTTCTTCCTTCAGATGCTCCGGCCGCAGCGGGTCGCCACCAGGTCGATTGACGCGGGAATCCTGCGGAACGCCATTCAGATATTTGTTCGTCAGCAGGCCTTGAGCAAGCGGCGTGAAGGCAATGATGCCCGCTCCGACCTCGTCCGAGGCCGCGAGCAGATCCTTCTCGATCCAGCGATTGAACAGGTTGTAGGACGGCTGATTGATCAGCAGCGGCACCTGCCGCTCCTTCAGCAACGCGGCGATTTCGCGCGTCTTGTTGCCGGAATAGGAGGACACGCCGACATAGAGCGCCTTGCCCTGCCGGACTGCCTGCGCAAGCGCATCGGCCGTCTCTTCGAGCGGCGTCTCGGCATCGAAGCGATGGGAGTAGAAAATATCAACATAGTCGAGGCCAAGCCGGGTAAGACTCTGGTCGAGGCTGGAAAGCAATGCCTTCTTCGACCCGCCGCCACGGCCATAGGGGCCGGGCCACATGTCCCAGCCGGCCTTGGACGAAATGATCAGTTCGTCGCGATATGCGGCCAGATCCTGTTTGAGGATATGCCCGAAATTGATCTCGGCACTTCCCGCAGGCGGGCCGTAATTATTGGCAAGATCGAAATGCGTGATACCGAGATCGAACGCCTTGAAGAGAATTGACCTCTGAGTATCGAGGGGCGTCGCATCGCCGAAATTGTGCCAAAGGCCAAAGGAGATCGCCGGCAGCTTGAGGCCGCTTCGACCGACCCGGCGGAAATGGGCAGAGTCATAGCGTTCCGGATCGGGGTGGTAGGTCATGAATTCTCTTCCTGTTCGTCAAACCGTGCCGCGAGCGACCGTGCATTGGCCAAAACTCGCCCGCTTATGTCAAATCCCATTGCCGTCGTCCCTGCGGCGCACCGAGAATGGCAGAGTTCAAACGGATAAGAAGCCATTCCATGTTTTTTATCGTGTAAATCGGAGAAGTTTTTTCCAGGGCGGGATGCATGGACCCGTTAGCGGACCCGGCCTCATCCTATCCATCATCATGACGAAGACATCCTCCCCGCGTCGCTCAGATCTCCGAACCGAAGCGCGCTCGATAAAACCCTGGGGGCACTCCAAGATGCTTGAGAAATGCCCGGTGCAGCGTATCCAGACTTGTAAAACCGGAACGCTCGGCAATGCGCGCGAGCGACCAATCCGAGGTTTCAAGAAGCGCTTTTGCTCGATCCAGCCTCGCAATCTCCACGAATTGTGCAGGCGTCGTCCCGGTTTCCCTGCGGAAACTGCGCGAAAATGTGCGTTCACTCATTCCGGCCCGGCTCGCCAAAGCGGGGATCGACAGATCTCCCGCAGGCTCCTCGACGATCTCGTTCAGAAGCTTGCGAAGCTTTGGGGTCGCATTTGCCTGAATGGAGAGGCTGGTGCTGAACTGTGATTGTCCGCCTGGACGCCGCATGAACAAAACCATTTGGCGGGCGACCGCCAAGGCGGTCTGCGGGCCGCAATCGGCTTCGACAAGTGCCAGGCACAGATCGATGCCCGCCGTGATGCCCGCGGATGTGTAGACCGGCGGCTCCGCAACGAAGATCGCGTCAGGTTCGATTTCGATTTGTGGACGCAACTCCTTCAAAAGAGCGCAGGAGCTCCAGTGAGTCGTCGCACGCCTGCCGTCAAGAAATCCTCCAGCCGCAAGTATGAAGGCGCCGGTGCAAACACTCGCCATGCGTCGAGTAACGGCTTTGCGCAAATGCAGCCAGTCCAACAGAGCCGAACTGAATATCACCTGCCGCAGCCCGTCTTCGTTTCCGCCCGCCAGCACGATCGTATCGAGATCCGCAGGCAAATGCTCCAGACTGGTCGTCTCACCGAAGACCAGCCCTCCGGCAGAGCTACTCTTCACAGCCCCACCCGCCGGAGAAGCAAGCACGACCTCATAGGGCGGCATGCCCTGCGGCAGATGAAAGTTCGCCATGGCGAAAACCTCCATCGGGCCGACGATATCAAGGGCCTGAACGCCGTCATATCCAATCACGGCGACGCGCCTCGGGTGGTGTGCGGGTGTCTGCATTGGCGTAAATTGCGATATCTTTGGCATTTCCGCCAGTCCGCTCTGCGAATAATTCTCCAGTCTAGAACATCGCAACTCCGGACTATCCTCATGTATCGCCTCTATCTGAAAATACTTCTCCTGTTCGCGCTCGCTTTCGGCACCCTCGGCTGGGCTTCGATCACCTTCGCGGCAGGTCAGGACGTCATCCAAATCCCACCGCTAAAGGCCCAGCGAACACGACCCCTCATCGTCATCGTCGCGGACAACAAAGGCACCGAGACGACGGATCTTATCGTCCCCCACGGCATTATCCGCAGCGCCGGCATCGCCGACGTACTCGTAGTTTCGACCCATGCGGGCGCAGTGGATCTGATGCCTGCGCTGAAAATCCAACCGGACACGACCATGTCGGATTTCGATCGGGACCATCCGGAAGGTGCCGACATCGTCATTGTCCCGGCCATGCATGACGATCGCAACCGCAATGTCATCGCCTGGATCCGTCAGCAATTCTCGAAACGCGCAATGGTCGTCTCGATTTGCGAAGGCGCCTGGCTTGCGGCTCGGGCCGGTGTTTTCGAAGGCAGACACGCGACCACCCATTGGTACGCCTTCGACAAGATGCGCCGCGCCTTTCCACAGGCGCAATGGGTGCGCAACAAACGCTACGTCGTCGACGGCAATGTGATGAGCACCACGGGCGTCACCGCCTCGATCCCGGCTTCACTTGCGCTCGTTGAGGCGATCGGCGGGCGGGCAAAGGCACAATCAGTCGCAGCCAGCCTTGGTGTCGACGGATGGAGCGCAGCTCATGACGCAACGCCGTTTCACATGACCACGGGCCGGCTCTGGCGCTTCGCTGCCAACTATCTCGCCTTCTGGGGCCATGAGACTATCCGCTTGCCGGCGCAGGATGGCTTCGACGAAATCGCTCTGGCACTGGCCGCTGATGCTTGGTCCAGAACCTTTCGTTCGCAGGCGGTCGTTGCCGAAAAGGCGGCATCAATCCGTTCGCGCAATGGCCTTGTGCTGGTGTCCGATAGTTCCGCCGAAAGCAGCGCTTCCAGCATGGAAATTCCCCTGCTTCCGCCTGCGAGAATTCTCGACGACGCGCTGTCTCAAATCGCCGAGCGCTATGGGTCGCGAACATCCGATATCGTTGCATTGCAGCTGGAATATCCGACAAGGCATTGAGCCGGGCGCAAGCGACGAAAGACCTATCGTGGGGTCGGGCCAAAGTTTGAGCCGCCTGCTTGCGCAGTGCGGCTCAAACCTGTCTGCCGCTAGAGCAGTTTTTCCAGTGTAATCGGCAAGTCGCGGATGCGCTTGCCCGTCGCATGGAACACGGCATTGGCGATGGCTGGAGCCACGCCGACAATACCGACTTCGCCGACGCCCTTGCCCCCGAGCGCCGAGGCATTGTGATCGGGCACGCCGACGGAGATCACCTGGATATCCGGAATGTCCGAATTGGTCGGCACGAGATAGTCGCCAACATTGTTGTTGACGGTTCGTCCGTTGCGCTGATCGATCAAGCCTTCTTCAAGAAGCGCCTGGCCGATGCCCATGATGATGCCGCCTCGCCACTGACTTTCGACCAGTTTGGGATTGTAGAGGCGGCCGCAATCAAAGGCGGAGACCATGCGGGAAACCCGGACCGTGCCGAAGTCCTCGTCGACCCGCACCTCGGCGAAATGGGCGCACCAGCTGTGCATGGAGAAATCGCCCATGGTCGGGCCTTGAACCTTAGCCATGGTCGTCCAGGCCTGAAGCTGCTCCTGGGCATTTGCGCCATCCGGCAAAGTGTTGCGCCGAACTTCGATCTCTTCGCGTTTCAAGACCGACATCAGTTCCGCGAGCGTCAGCGACGGTGCTTCGCCGCGAGGTGCCGCGATGCGCCCCTCGGCAAAGTTCAGCGTATTCGCACCCGTATCACGGAACGGCGAATTGGCATCGCTGAGCGCAAGGCCGATAAGCTCATCGCGCGCCGCGACCGCAGCCTTATGAACAGCCCCCATGATCGACCCGGCGAGCATCGAGCCGCCGGCAATTGCCGAGCCGGGCAGGCGTGAATCGCCGAGATGAACTTCGACCTGATCCACCGGAATGCCGAAGACTTCCGCCGCACTTTGAGCAAGGATCGTATAGGTTCCCTGTCCCATGTCGATTGCGCCGCTGACGACCTCAACTCTGCCATTGGAGAGGATGCGGATCATCGCCTCACTTGGCGCCCGGATGACCGGAAACGTGCCGCACCCGATTCCCCATCCGATCAGCGTCTTGCCGTCGCGCATCGAGCGCGGGGCGTGACTGCGCCGCGACCAGCCGAAGGCTTTGCTCCCTTCGACGAGCGCCTCTCGCAACCGCCTCGTCGACCACGGCTTGCCCGACTGGTAGTCGTGATCGGCGTCGTTCTTCAGACGAAGTTCCAGCGGATCCATGCCGAGCTTATGGGCCAGCTCCTCGATCGCGCATTCGATGCCGTACGCGCTCGGATTCTTGCCCGGCCCACGCAGAGCACCGGGCGTGACGCTGTTGACCGGCACAATGCGATGCTGCGACGAGAAATTTTCCACCTTGTAGAGAATGGATGTGGCAGCTCCCGTCTGCTCCGGCCAATCGGCATAGATCGATGTTTCGCTGGCGCCGCGATGCACAATCGCTTGCAGGATACCGTCTTCCGTTGCGCCAAGCGCGATCTTCTGTCTGGTTCCGGCGCGACCGCCATAACTGGTAAAATTTTGCGGTCGCGTGACCGCAAGCTTTACTGGCCGGCCGAGCTTTCTTGCGGCTGCAATGGCAACGGCACCATAGGCGAGCGGCTGTCCCTTCGATCCGAAGCCGCCGCCAATGAAGGGCGAGATGATCCGGACATTCTCATAGGGCATGTCGAACCATTCGGAATACATGCGCGCCATGCCGTGCGACCATTGGCTTGGTTCCCAAATCGTCAGCTGGTCGCCATCCCATTTCGCCGTCAAACCATGGGGTTCCATCGCCACGTGATATTCGCGCGGCGTGGAATATTCGCCCTCGATGCGGACCGGTGAGGCGGCCAGTGCGCCCTCGGCATCGCCCCAGGCAGAAGACAAAGCATCCACGAGCTTGCCCTCGCCAGCATTCGGATCGTTGAGATCGGCGACATACTCACCCTCTTCGTAGGCAACACGCACCAGCCTTGCGGCTTCCGTCGCCTGCTCTCGGCTTTCTGCCACAACGGCGGCGATCGTCTGGCCGTTGAACTGCACGTCGCGCGGCAGCGGATAATAAGGGCCATCGACCCGCTTGTTGCCGCCCCAATCAGCCGAAAGCTTGAGGCCGAGATCGTCGTCCGGAGTCAAGGCCAGCAGCACCCCCGGCATGGCGAGCGCTGCCGAGGCGTCGACTTCCAGAACACGGCCGGCCGGGATCGTGCTCTGCACGAGAACGGCGTAGGCGAGGTTTTCGACAGGATATTCCAGCGCATAGGTCGCCGTTCCCGTCACCTTCATATTGCCTTCAAAGCGCGACTGACGGCCACCGACCGTACCGTCGGAAGCATCACCATGTTTGCGTGGTTCCATCATGGTCATGCCAGGCCTCCCATCTGCAAAATGGCACGCGCGACGACGCGCGGCGCAAGTTCGATCTTATAGCTGTTGCCGCCGTGATCGACGGCGCCCTCCATGGCCAACCGGCTGGCCTTCTCCACCGTTTCCGCAGCGAGGGCCTTGCCAATAAGCATCTGCTCAACAGCCCGCGCGCGCCAGGGCTTGGTGGCGACGCCACCGAGCGCGACGCGAATATCGCGGATCGTTCGTCCATCGGCTTCGAGTTCCAGACCCACCGCGGCACTCGCAGCCGCGAATTCGTAAGACTGCCGATCTCGGACCTTGATGTAGGTCGAGTTGCGGGCGGCGACGGAAGCAGGAATGGTGATGGCAGTGATGATCTCGCCGCGCTGGAGGACCGTTTCCTTATTCGGCGTGTCACCGGGCAGGAGGAAAAAATCGCCGGTGGCAATCTTGCGGCTGCCCGTCTCGACCACTGCGTCGAATGCGATCAGAGCAACCGCCAGGTCGCCGGGATAGGAGGCGATGCAGGCCTCGCTCGTTCCGAGCACGGCATGATTGCGCGTGACCCCGCCGATCGCCGAGCAGCCGGAACCGGGGCTGCGCTTGTTGCAGGCCGGAAAGGCGCCGGGATCGCGGAAATAGGAACAGCGTGTCCGCTGCAGGAGATTGCCGCCGATCGTCGCCATGTTGCGAAGCTGGGCTGAGGCGGCAAGCGACAGCGATTCCGAAACCGCCGGAAAAGCCACTCGAATGTCCTTGTGATCAGCAACTTCGCTCATCCTGGCAAGCGCACCGATCGTCGCGCCGGCTGCATCGACGGTAATTCCGCTCATCCCGGAAAGGTTGACGATATCGATGACAGTCTCCGGCTCAGTCACCCCGCATTTGGCGAGATCGAGCAAAGTCGTGCCGCCGGCAAAGATCATTGCGCCGGCCTGCTGCGCCGCCTGGCTGGCTTCGGTCGGGGAGTTTGCCCGCACATACGAAAAGTTCCGCATCACGCCACCTCCGCTGCCTGGCGCACCGCCGCAACGATGCTGTTATAGGCCCCGCACCGACAGAGATTGCCGGACATGTATTCGCGGATTTCCGCGTCGGAACCAGCATGCCCTTCGCGGATGCAGGCGACCGCCGACATGATCTGGCCCGGCGTGCAGTACCCGCACTGGAAAGCATCGTGCTCGATGAATGCAGCCTGCACGGGATGCAGGTCACCCGCTTCGCCAGTGATACCCTCGATTGTCGTGATCTTGCGGCCCTCGACCTGAGCGGCGAGTGTCAGACAGGAGAGTACGCGCTTGCCGTCGACATGACAGGTACAGGCGCCGCATTGTCCCTGGTCACAGCCCTTCTTCGTGCCGGTCAGCGAAAGATGCTCGCGGAGCGCATCCAGCAAGGTCACGCGTGGCTCGAGGTCGAGCTCGTGGCGCTGCCCGTTGATATCGAGTGCAATATGAATGGTTCGTGTCATGATAAGCTCCAGCCATCGTCACGAAGATCAACCGTACGAAATCCAGAATACTCTATTCGACGGTCTACCGGTTGCGATATGATATTTTCAGGAAGACGAGGCCGGTGATATCTTGTCCAAGATCGGCGCTCATCAGAATTAAGACTTAAGGGCGCGACGAATAAACGGAGGCGCCTCCGTTTAAGTTAATGCCTGGCTCGGTTTCGTCAAGACCCGTTAGGTCCGACGAATTTCTCCGGCTTCAAAAAATCCTGAAGCACGCTGCAGAAGTGGGAGCATGGCCAGTTGTTGATATTTGCGATCTGGACGCTGGCCTCGTAGGGGATGGCCAGCCTCTGCCAGCTGAGCTCTCGATTTGTGGAAGTCGATGCACCATGATTAACTCATCTCTCGCAAAAGCCCGCAGCGTACGAAAGCCTTTACACCTCGCCGTGACTTGTCCCGGCTCTCGATGAATAAGGAAGGTACGATGAAGCTTCTCCTCACCTCCGGCGGCGTCAGCAACGACAGTATCCGCGCCGCACTTGTCGACATGTTGGGCAAGCCCATCGCCGAGTCCACCGCCCTCTGTATCCCCACGGCGATGTACGGCATGCTGCCCAGAACGGCGGTCATGACATGGCGACAGATTGCCGGGCAGACGTCGACGCCCATGGTCGAGCTGGGATGGAAATCCGTGGGAATGCTCGAGCTGACTGCGCTGCCCAGCATAGACAGTGAGAATTGGGTCCCCTTGGTCCAGGAGACCGATGCCCTCCTGGTGTGCGGCGGCGACGTCCTTTATCTCCACCACTGGATGCGCAAGTCCGGCCTGGCGGATCTGTTCCCGTCGCTCGACAAGACGGTCTATGTGGGATTGAGCGCCGGCAGCATGGTGATGGCCCCGCATGTCGGCGAGGAGTTCGTGGGCTGGAAGCCACCCGCAGGTGGGGATGGCGCGCTTGGCATGGTCGGCTTCTCGATCTTCCCGCATTTGGACAACGCCATGTCCCCCGAGAACACCATGGCGGATGCCGAGAGGTGGGCCGCACGCGTGCCCGTGCCGGGATATGCGGTCGATGACGAGACGGCCATTAAGGTGGTGGACGGTGTCGTCGAGGTCGTCTCAGAGGGACACTGGAAGCTTTTCGCGCGCTGAAGCAACGCCATGAACGCAGAAAGCCGGGACAGGCCCGGCTCTCAAATTTGTCGCGAAAATTCGTACAGGAGAAGGCAGCTTAAAGCGATTAGCCGTTCTGATCGCCGCTATTGTCGGCGGCCGGCTGCTCTTCCTTTTCCTTGAGAACGTCCGTCAGCTTGTTGACGCCTTCAAAGCCTGCGACAGCAGCAGCCGCCTTCGTCAGGATACCTGCATTCGGATCGACAGCACCTACGGCGTCTTCCGCGGCAACAGCGCCGGCTACTTCTTCAATCAGCTTTCCGATACCCATCTTAAGCTCCTGATTTTTCGCTCTGCTGCAGAATTGCGGCATTCGAGCGTTGTGAACACCTCGTCTCCGCCATCTGAAAGGCTGCAGCTTCCACATGGCGGCAACCCTTGCATCCTGAGACGAGGCATGCTTCTCCCCGGCCCTTGCCATTTAGGCAACCAAGCTGAAAGTGGCCTTAAGCGAAAATGAAGCGAAGCTGATATTAGCTGCTCGCAGCGGTGATATCGTCATTCGCTCCGGCATCTCGCCGGTCATGCCGTCATAACCGCCTCACAGGCCCGGATTATGTTTCAGGGAATCTTGAGGAATGCCCAAGCCATTTGAACAAGGGAACCTTTGTGCATGACAGTCTCCCGCCGCGTCACCGCCCTTACCGCCTCTTTTCTTCCCCTCCTCTTCGCGCCCGCCTTTGCCGATTCCGATGTGTTGTGGAAGATCGTGCATGACAAATGCGTCGTCCAGACTGCGCCTTGCCTCTCTGTGAACACTGGCGAACACTATGCGATCCTCAAGGATCTCAGAGGCATCGCACAGGTTCTTCTGATCCCTACCGACAAGATCACCGGCATGGAAAGCGCCGCCCTGCTCGACCCCGCGACGCATAATTTCTTCGCCGACGCCTGGGCCGAGCAGGGCAACGTCAATGCCCGCCTGCCGCACGCCGTCCCGCGGGATGGCTTAAGCCTTGCCGTCAACGCGCAGCAGGCCCGCTCGCAAAACCAGCTGCACATTCATGTGGATTGTCTGAGCGCGGACGCCCGAGCTACTCTCAAGGCGGATGCCGATCGCGTCGGCACGGACTGGGCACCTCTTCCAGACACCATCGCCGGGCATCAGTTCACCGCTATGCGCGTCAAGGGCGAAACACTGGGCGATTTCAATCCATTCCTGGCGCTCGCAAAAACGCTGAAGGATCCCGCCAAGGAAATGGGTGACCACAACCTCGTCGTTGTCGGCGCCGATTTTGCCGATGGCCCAGGCTTTATCGTGCTCACGGACGTCGCCCGACCCGGGATGGGCGGCGAAGACGTGCAGGATCATAGCTGCACAATCAGCCATTGATTCCGATTGCGGCCGATCGTTCTAAACATTTGAAATGGAGGTCGTTTCCTTGCATGATCCGCTGCCTGCCCATGGTAGGACGCGAAACATAAAGCCGGGAAACGACCGATGCCGAAGCCTGCGACCGAACAGATCAACGCCGTCCTAGCCCATGTCGACAATACCATCGACCAAAGTCTGGAGCGGCTCTTCGAGCTTATTCGCATTCCCAGCATTTCAACCGATCCTGCCTATGCTGATCATTGCCGCCGAGCCGCGGAATGGCTTTCGGCCGAACTGACAGGCATCGGCTTCGATGCCTCCGTCCGCGAGACCATTGGCCACCCGATGGTCGTCGGCCACGACAAGGCGGCATCTGGAGCACACGTGCTTTTCTACGGCCACTACGACGTACAGCCCGTCGATCCGCTGGATCTTTGGAAGACCGACCCTTTCGAACCGACATTGCAGCCCCTGGAAAACGGCGATACCGCCATTGTTGCCCGCGGCGCCTCTGATGACAAGGGGCAGTTGCTGACCTTTGTGGAAGCCTGCCGAGCCTGGAAGGCGGTGACGGGCAGCCTGCCAATCCAGGTCAGCGTGCTGTTCGAGGGTGAGGAAGAGGCAAGCAGCCCGAGCCTCGCTCCGTTTCTCGACAAGACGGCGACCGAGCTCATGGCAGATACGGTTCTCGTCTGCGATACCGACATGTGGGACCGTGACACGCCCGCAGTCACGACGATGCTGCGCGGCATGGTCGGTCAGGAAATCGAAATAACCTGTGCCAGTCGCGACCTGCATTCCGGCATGTTCGGCAATGCTGCCCGCAATCCGCTACAGGTTCTTTCAGACATCGTGTCCAGCCTGCGGACACCCGACGGCGGCGTGGCCATCGCCGGCTTCTATAATGGCATGCGGGAGCTGCCGGAAGCAGTTCGCAAGCAATGGCAGGCCCTGCCCTTCGATGAGGAGGGTTTCCTCCGCGACGTCGGCCTCAGCATCCCCGCCGGTGAAAAGGATCGCTCGATCCTCGAGCAGATCTGGGCGCGCCCGACCTGCGAAATCAATGGAATGAGCGGAGGCTATGCCGGTACGGGCTTCAAGACCGTCATTCCGGCCAAGGCGAGCGCCAAGATTTCCTTCCGTCTGGTGGAAGGCCAGGACCCAATTGCCATCCGCGACGCATTCCAGGCCCATGTTCGCGCCCGCATTCCGGCCGACTGCTCGGTCACCTTCAAGGATCATGGCCTCTCGCCGGCAACGACAATGCCGCTCGACAGTCCATTCCTGCGCAAGACATTGGAGGCCTTGAGCACGGAATGGCAGCGCGAGGCAGCGCTGGCGGGAACGGGCGGATCGATCCCGATCATCGGCGAGTTCAAGCGCCGCCTTGGCTGCGATGCGCTATTGGTCGGCTTTGCCCGTTTCGACAATTGTGTCCACAGCCCGAACGAAAAATACGATCTGTCGAGTTTTCACAAGGGAATTCGGTCCTGGGTGCGCATCCTGGCAGAATTCGGCGATATCTGACGCCGGCATCTGCCGCAGCGCTGTGAGACCGGGCATAGGCCCGGTCTCACGGAAAATCGCCTAGCTTTCGATTGATGTTTCCGGCTCATAGTTGACTGTCATGTAGATGACGATCGCCGCGATGGCGATGAGGAACAGGCAACTTGTGTAGATGGTACCGAAACCGAGCCCACCATACTCCGCAGGCTGCGAGAGAAAGTCGCCAAAGGAGGCGCCGAGCGGCCTCGTGAAGATATAAGCCACCCAGAATGCCAGAATGGCATTCATCCTGAAGCCGAAGTAAGCGATCGCCACAGCAACGATCACCGCGGCAAAGATGAGGCCGGTCGTTATGTAACCGAACCCGAACTGCTCCGCGATCAGATCGCCAACGGCGGTCCCGAGCGCGAAAGTGAAGAGAATGGCCAGCCAATAGAACTGCTCGCGCCTGGCTGTGTAGATCGAGTGAATGGACAAAGTCCCTTCCATCCTCCACCAGACGAAGAAGGTGAGCGCCAGCGCAATACTGAAGCCGACCGCGGAGGCGGCCAAGGGAACGCCAAGATTGTCCGAGAGGTTATCGGTCAGCAGCGTCCCGACAACACTGATCATCACGACCGCGATCCAGTAGGCCCAGGGGACGTAGCGCTCTTGCAAGAGCTGGACGGCAAGCACGCCGACCAGCACCACAGCCATGATGAGGGAGGTCAGCGTAAGGCCAAGCCCCATATTGACGGCGAGATAATCCGCCGCCGTTTCCCCCATCGTCACCGCCAACAGCTTGATCAGCCAAAAGTCGATCGTGACGCGCGGAACCCGGTTCAAGCGCGGTTCCGGACTCGCTAGAAAATGCTGGGTCATGTTGCTTCTGCCTCGCTGACCTGGATCACTTCTTCATCAGCTTCATCGCGTCGTCCAGAAAGCCATCCGCTCGCCGGTCGTCGTCAGCATTGCAACGCTCCACGGCCTTTGCCTCCAGTGCATCGACTTTCGTCTTGTCGTCCGCACTGAGCTTGGCGGTCAATTTCGCCGCGCGCATTTCCTTGAGTGCGTCTTCACACGGGCGGGGCGCTGCAGCGTGAGCGGCGACAGGCAGCATGGCAAGTCCGATGAGGACGGCAAGACTGGCACCTTGAGCGGATTTAAATATATTCATGAGGATGACTCCTGTTCGAGACGCGTAGCCTCAGGTTGATCCGCAGACCGCATTGACTGCGTTGCAGATGTCATCCTTCTAAAGAGCTGCCCATACATGGCCTTTGCCGGGACCATACTGTTTCGTAAGAAACGAGGCCGTGCGGCTGGCGCGTTTCTTACGGATCCGTAAGCACCCGTTCAGGCTGCTGACACCTTCCGAAGCCATACTCGCGCGCGTATCGCGGCCAACGGAGCGCAGCTGAAACATGAAAATACTTGTCGTCGAGGACGATCGGAAGACCGCCGACTACATCTGCCGCGGTCTTAGCGAGGCGGGGCACGTCTGCGATGTGATCCGCGACGGTACGGACGCGCTGTTCCAGGCAACACGCGAGCGCTACGATCTCCTGATTGTCGATCGCATGATACCGGGGCTGGACGGCCTCTCGCTGGTAAAGGCCGCCAGAGCCGCCAAGGTCGAAACACCAGCTATATTCCTGACATCCATGAGCGGTGTCGAAGATCGGGTCGAAGGGCTCGAAGCCGGTGGCGACGACTACCTGACCAAGCCCTTTGCCTTTTCCGAACTGCTCGCACGGCTGAATGCGCTGGCCCGACGGCCGCCGGTACAGGATCGGAAGACGGTGCTGCGGATCGCAGACCTCGAGCTCGATATCGTCAAGCGGCAAGTCAGCCGACGCGGCACAGCGATCGATCTTCAACCCCGGGAATTCACGCTTCTGGAGGTATTGATGCGCGCCGAGGGGCGGGTGCTGACGCGAACAATGCTGCTTGAACGGGTCTGGGACTTCCATTTCGATCCCAAGACCAGCGTGGTGGAAACGCATATCAGCCGCCTGCGAACGAAGATCGACAAACCGTTTGACACCCAGCTCGTCCATACGGTCCGAAACACGGGATACTGCATGCATGCACCGCGCTAGGTTGCTGCGCAGCACGCCTTTCAGGCTCGCTTTATCCTTCGGGCTTTTCTTCATTGTCGCCCTTCTGGTGGCGGGTACGATTGCGTACGGCCTGATGGAGCGCGAGCTTGCCCGGGCCATTGATCGGTCCGTTAGCGACACCTATTCCGTCGTCGCCTCAACCTATTCGTCCAATGATCTGGAAGACCTCATCGCCGCGGTCGACACATATTCCGCGCTCAAAAGTGCCGGGGATCAGGCCTTCCTGCTACTGAACGAGCAGGGAAAAAGGCTCGCAGGCAACATCAGAACATTGCAAGTCAAACCGGGGCTTTCGACCTTGGCGGCAAGCGATCTTGGATTGAGTGGCAACGACCCCATAAGGGTCATGGTGGGCAATGTCGGCGGCAACCTCCTCTTCGTTGGTCAAAGCTACCGGGAGACCGACGCGATCGAACATATCGTTCTCGCAAGCTTTCTGTGGGCCTCCGGCCTTATCGTGGCGGTGGCAATTGTTGGAGGCACGCTTCTTGCCAGACGGGCGACAAGGCGGCTAGAATCCATCGAGCGCACCATGATCGAGGTCTCGGGCGGCAATCTTGCTTGCCGGATTCCTGTGCGCGGTAATGGCGACGATATCGATGTCGTTTCCACCCACATGAACCAGGCGCTTGGCCGGCTCTCGGGCCTTGTGGAGAGCATGCGCCAAGTGAGTGCAGATATCGCACACGACCTGAAAACGCCGCTCAATCGGTTGAGAATGACGATCGAACAGGCCTTGCAGCCGCAGGGACAGACGACCGAAACCGTCGAGAGCCTGCTTCTGGAGGCCCGCGAGGAGTGCGACAGGATCGACGCGACATTCGGCGCGCTGCTGCGCATTTCGCAAATCGAAGCCGGCGCCGGCAAGGGCCGCTTCAAGCTTCTGAACCTACGTGACATCATGGCGTCGGTCGCGGAAATCTACGAGCATGTCGCCGAGGACAATGCACAGAAACTGGAACTGAGGCTGCAGGCATCAGCGCCTGCCACCATCCATGGCGACCGCGAGCTTTTGACCCAACTCTTCGTCAACCTGATCGAGAATGCGATCACCCATTGCCCGGCAGGAACCAAGATGGTGATGGCGCTCGCAGCGACGGAGCAATCCTATCTTGCCTGCATCTCCGACAATGGCCCGGGTATCCCGGAAGAAGAACGCGAGCTGGTATTCAGGCGCCTCTACCGCCTTGACAAGAGCAGGACTACACCCGGCAACGGCTTGGGCCTGAGCCTGGTCAAGGCAATCGCGGATCTGCACTCAGCCGCCATCACCTTGGAAGACGGCAGGCCGGGGCTCCAGGTCTGCCTGTCTTTTCCAAAAAGCTGAAATCGGCAGTTCTCACCGGCAATTTGCGCTCAACCACGCAGACAACCAGATTTCTGTTGAGAGACAAACGCATGTCGTCTGACAGGAAAACCTGCATCGTTGAATATCAATGACTTAGTGGGACACGGTCCCCTTTCACGGGATTCAAACCATTCGGCACAGAAATACAACGCAGGGTCTAAGAAACTAGCCTCGTGCAAGCCAGAGAAGCTATTAGCCAATGCCAGACGCATACTGATAACCATCAGCACGCGCTAGGAGATCGGCATGGTAAATAATATCAATTCATTGCGGCTTCTGAATACGCAGCTTGCCTTGCGGACGCTGCGCGTTGGAAACGCGACCGATGAAGACACGTCGCGAACATCGAGAGCCTCGAGCCTGTTAACCGGCGGCTCGATCAGCTCGTCTCACGCAAATAACAAGCTCAGCGTCCTTCTCGAAGGGCTTTCGCGCAACAACGGCACGACGAAGACCAGCGTGCAACCGGCCGCACCTAAAGTCGTCAACGACGTTACATCGACCGACTTCATGAAGGCGCTGACGGCAAAGCTGAAGGCTTCCGTCAACGATCCCGTGAACGGCAAGCAGTCCCAAGCGATGCTGGCCGCCATCAAGAACGGAACGCTGTCCGTATCCGACCCGACCAAGGGCGTCGCGATCCATGCCTGGAATCCCGACGACAAGAACAGCAAGGCTGCCAAACCCACGAAGATCGAACAGGGCAACTGGAACGACTTCCTGAAGGACCATCTGAAGCGTGGCGACGGTGGCAGCGGCCTGACCAGGACGAGCGACGGAAGCTACATCGACAAGCCAACCGGGCAATACGCTTTCTTCGGCAATCTCAACGGCAAGTACTACTACGTCACCTGGCCCGCCGAAGTCACGACGAGCGGAAAGCCGGCATCCGCTTGAACGAAGCCAAATGATCCCCGACAAGACGGCGGGGATCATGTTTTCTATCAGCTGAATGCAGTCGCCCGCGTTCGAAGAAGCGAGAGGGCGATCAACAGGCCGACAGCCGCCGAAACCATGCCTATCAGGAACACGCTGTCATAGCCGGCCCGGTCGGCAAGCAGTCCGGCCAGCGGTCCCGTCAACCCATAGGCAAGATCCTGAAATGCCGAAAAGCCGCCGAGCGCCGTGCCGCGCAGATGCGGCTCGACGAGACGCACCACTTCTCGACCCATTGCAGGAAAGATCATCGAGCACCCAAGACCCGTCAAAAACGCGCCGACAAGGGCGACGCCCGGATCGCTCGCATTCCATATCAGGAACTGCCCCACGGTTTCGATGGCGAGCGATCCGGCGGCGACGGGAAGACCTCCGATGCGATCCGGAAGATGGCCGAAGAGCAGGCGCACCAGCACGAAGCCGCCGCCGAAGGCCGTCAGGCCCAGACCGGCATAGTTCCAGCCTCGATCGAGAAAGTAGAGCGTGAAGAACGCGCCGATTGCGGCAAATCCTATGCCCTGAAGGCACACGATGAATCCGTGCTGCCACACTCTGCCGACAACGCTCCAGAACGGCGGGCGGTCAACGCCCGAATGAGCGACGACCCCGGGAAGCCGCCAGATCGCCAAGAGACCGAAGCACGGCAGAATTGCGCCGATTGCCATGACGCCGGCAAAGCCAAATCGGTCGAGCAACGCCAGCCCGACAGGGCCGCCAACGGCTAGGGCGCCGTAGATCGCTGCACCGACCAAGGCCAGGACCTTGCCGGAGCGTGCAGGCCCCACCAGCCCGATCCCCCAGGCAATTACCCCGACCGCTACCAGACTTTCACCGAGCCCGATCAGTAAACGCCCGCCAATGAGCAGCGCGTAGGAGGTCCAAGGCGCTTGAGCCGACAGGCCGGCGCCTAGAGAGGCGAGCGCGCCTGCGGCGTAAAAGGCGAGCCCTCGCACGACCGCGACCTTGGGGCCACGATGATCCGATAGACCGCCGGCATAGCCGCGCGTCAGAATCGTCGCAAGAAAAGCGATGCCGACGCCGAGCCCGGCCCAGGCGTTACCCAGCCCGAGCTGGCTCGTTACGTAGATCGGCACGACAGGAAGCGACATGCCGACGCAAAGATAGGAGATGAAGAGAATGGCGCTCAGGAGCAGAAGACGGCCGCGCGCCGGGTCACTTGTCGATTTGAAAGCCATGATGATCTCCAGGCTTTCCTCGATCGGCGGAGGCACAAAAAACGCACTCCGACCGGTGAGGATCGTTGAGTGCGTTGCTTGACGTCAAACGCTTACGGCCAGATGAACTGGCTGAGTTTCCATTAGGCGCTTGGAGAATGGCTGTCAACACGGCTGCACCAACCGTCGTCCCGCTCTCGCGAAAAGGCGGAAAGCGCCATATCACCGCCGCAGCGGTGGATCAGGGGCTGAACAGCCGAAATTATTCCGCGACTGGCCCGCACCAACCTGGCAGGTAATCCGCATCCCGGCCCTTGGCGAACTCGAGCGCTTTCGCCAAAGCGGCACTGAAGTCCTTGTCCAGATCCTTACGCTTCACGCGGCGACGCAGGAAGTCCGCCCAGAGGAATTCGCTAAATGGAGTCGTATCCTTGGCGTAGCCGCCGACATGACGCAATTCACCTGCCAGCGAACGATAGGGATCGTCGATCAACTCCTCGATACTTTTCGGAATGTCCTCATAGCCACGTCGCTTTCCCTCCGCATCGAAGGGATGCATCCAATCGTGACAGTCCATGACGAACCAGAAGGATTCGCGATCAAGCCGTGAGAGGTCCGCGACGGTCGTCACCAGCACATCCTTCACGCCCTCCTGGTGAAGCGCCAGGGACAGATGATGATGGTCGATGACATAGTAACGCCCGCGTGGACCGCGTATGGCCGGGATCATATGATTTCCGAGGAACTCGCCGGCCTTGTCGCCCGCGGCTTCGGCTTTCTCCCGCCACGCCTTTCGCTTTGCCTTGACCTCGCGCATCCCCACCGTGATCTGGGTAGGTCTTAATTCTTCGATAGGGACGGGTTTCAGGATCGGTTCACGCACGGTAACCATTTGAAGACGCTCCGCATAGGAAATGTCGCGGCAGACTAACACAGTGGTCGAAGCCGGCAAGCTCGCGCGCGAGCATTATTTTAGATCTGATGTATGTAGCTGCCCGCGCAACGATTGCCGCCTGCTTACGTGACGGTCGCGGCGACAAGCTTGAACTGCGAACGCCGGTAAAAAACCGACATCTCCCGCTCGAAATTTTCCATTGCGAGCGCGATCCAGGGCCTGTCTCTTATACACATCTCCGAGCCCACGAGACGGTCTATTAAATCTCGTATTCCGTATTGAGCTTGAAAAAAGGGGGGGGGGGGGGGGGGGGGGGGGGGGGGGGGGGGGGGGGGGGGGGGGGGGGGGGGGGGGGGGGGGGGGGGGGGGGGGGGGGGGGGGGGGGGGGGGGGGGGGGGGGGGGGGGGG
>NZ_JAELUG010000159.1 GCF_016429255.1 Rhizobium sp. ASV8 | reverse complement strand
GCGCAAAGACAGCGCGCCGCGCCGGTGGAGATTGCGCAATAGCCGCGGCGAACCAATCGATAATCAGCTGTTCGCCGATGCGAAGATCATAGTCGCCGGCGCCGGTTTCCTCGTTCCAGGCCAGAGCGCCGAGGTGGTGATCTGTAATGGTGTACTGGTTCAGTAGATCATCGATGGTATGCGACGGAGCGATGACAGCAGCCGCGCGAGGAATTTCGTCCTTAAAGGCTTGCATGGCCGCTCGCTGCGCCGCAAGCTGCGCCACCTTGTCGGGTTCAACGATATCCCATCTCGCGATGGTGCGACCCTGGCTGTCGGAAAGGTTGGAGATCCGTTTCGGAGCAAAACCCTCTGGCAGCTTAAATACTTCGCCGGGCGCTTTGGTCTGCTTCACCCATGCGCCGTCTTCCGACTTGCTCGATATAGCTTTGATGGCGAAGCCAGGAAGCACCGGTTTGGTGCCAAGCATGCCGCGTTCGGCCGCGATCTTTAGGCGAGTGTGAAATGTTTGGCGCTTCAGACCTAGCGCAGCTGCGGCAGCCGTCTTTTCTCCGTGCTCGCGGAATGCCTCGGCCGCCTGTCTTGCAAGTTCGTCGCTTAGAGGAGGTGTGGGCAAATCGCGATGTCTCCGGATTGATTGATGTCGAGAGGCGTGAAGAGCACACCGGCGAACAGTATCGCGGCTAGTGTCAAAACGATGAGCGCTGCCCGTCTGTAGAAATGCATGGTTGTCTCCTCAGTTGTGGTGGACATGAGGTTGCTGGCGGCGCTCGGTTGGCAATTGCCAGTGTGGCGCACCATATTACAAGATGACAATTTTGTCAAGATAGTCAAAAGAAAAAACCCCTACCCGGCGAAGGATAGGGGCTTCTGTTAGTTGGCGCGGCTCGTGCGCGCTGGCTTGCTCTGGTTTTCAACGACACGATCGACACGCAGCGTCATGTTGTCGATCGCGGTTTTAACGCCGCTGATGGCCCCCATGATCTGCTCAGTCGTTTCCTTCAAACTATCCTTCGCAACGTATTTCTCGGCCGTGTGTAGCTTGTGTGCTGCCAAATCGTCGCGTAGTTCCTGCGTCGCCTGACGCTGCGCTTCGATTTCTTCCGCAGTTTCGGTCTTCACCTTCTCAACTTTGGCGTCGATTTTCCACCAGATTGCCCAGCCGGCGCCAGAGACCGTGATGAAGAACACCACGATCTTCATGATGTCCTCTGCGGTCATTTCTGTCCCGTCAGTCTGCCGTCCCGATCGGCGTAGAATTCTCTCAGCGCAGCCTTACTGCGGCGGCAGGCAACCAATGCGCCGCGGTCTTTTATCCAAAGGCTTTCGGTCTGCTCTTGGCTAAGCGCCTTGTCGCCGACATCAACGGGACGGTCGCAGTCCTTGGTTAATGCCGAGTCGGGCGTTGCAAGGCGCGGCGCCGGCGGAGGGCTCACGTACCTTGTTGATGCGCTGCACGCTGGAAGCGCCAAGAGCAGGCTTGCCAGCGTCAGGGTCTTGATGAGCTTCACGCTGGAGCTCCTCTATCTGGTGTTGAAGTGCATCAGCGTCGACCTGCATCTGCGCAATGCGGGAGGCTTCAGCTGCTTTGGCGGCATTATTGGCCGAGTCCTGTCGCTCGATCTCGTTGGCGCGCGCCGTAGCTGCGTCAGCCTTTATCTGCGCGATCTCGGCCTTGTAGGCCGTAGCGGCCCGCTGGTATCCACGATGATCTCCTAGGACATAGACGCCGACAAACGCGAATACGGCCACCAGGGCGCCGACGAGCCAGCGCCCTAAGCTTGTTCCGAGAAAGGCGATCATGCAGAGCCTGCCGTGGTAGCCGCCGGCACGGCTGTCATGGACTTAGCCATCTGCTGTGCTGTCGCTGTCCATGCTCTCGCGAGAATTCCCAGTAGATTGAGACCGGCCACGATTTTGAGCGCCGTAGCGGCGCCGACTAGCGTGACCCAGTCAAAACCCTGTAGCCCGGCAAGCACGAGCGCCAGGAAAGCCATCACGTAGTTGATGGCTGCAGTAATGTTGTTCGCATTCATGATTACAGTCCTGATACGCAGATTTCAGCCTCGCCGGCGCGCTGGGCGTCGCCCATCTCGCGGCGCTTAACCAAACCTTGCACGACCTCGCCACCTGCTCGGTTGAACCGGGTCTGCATTTCGCAAGCCAGCCGGTAGTTGCCCTTGCTCGCCTCACGCATGCCGCTGGAGCGGACCAATGCGCCGACGCCGAAGTTGTAGGCACCGGAAAGCTGCGAGGCTTGCAGGCTAACGGGGAAGCTCGTGTAGTTCGGCACCTGCTTTACGATTGGAACGTAGTAGTCCCGATAAACACGCGCTTCGAGGATTGCCTCGCATTGCTGCTTCGTGAAGCTCATGTTGGCCTGAACCGGCTTGCCGTTGATGAGGGTTTCGCCGTAGCAAATATCGTAGATCTTTGCGTACCGATCCCAATGCGCCTTCAGTGCAAGACCTTCCCACGGCTTGATAAGGCTGTCTGTGGCCAGAATTACGGCCGGGGGATGGGCAGTAGGCGAGCTGTCTTTTGTCGCCTGCCAGCCGCCTGCAGCGGCTGCGATAACGGCAGCAGCAAGCGCTGCCTTGCCGCGTTTTGTGGCGGCAATCTTGTTAATCGGCATCAATGCCTCCTTGGTCAATGATGCGCCCGATCGGCGACAGGCAAAGGATTGCCACCGAAAGCCAATGCGGGACGTAGTCGTCGAGATACGGAACGATTTGAGGAGCCAGCCCGAGAAGGGCGGCGACATAGACCGGCCAAAGGGAATAGGCACGCCAAAGTGCCCGCCCCGGTCTGGGTACGAGTTTCGGTTTCATGGAAATCCTGAAAGAAGAAAGGCGCCCAAAGGACGCCCGTTTGTGTCGATTTCGCTATGGTTGGTAGCGGGATACGGCCTTTGAGGCAGCGAACACCGATGCGCATTTGTTTTGTTGAGTAAAAACCACTGAAACAATATCCAAAACCGCGAGAGCGCCTTGCGAACAATGCAACTTTCTGGTTTTGTCCCCGCGCCATTTTGGGGGCATCGGGATTCAAATGAAACCTAACCGTGAAAGCATATCGACGTCGTTCGTGGTTCTATTGGCGATTTTTGCCTTATCGACATTCGCTTCCGTCGTCTGGGGTTCCAACAAAAGCTTGAGCCTGAAGGATGAGGGACTGTACCTGCTGGCAGCGCGCTATCCGGAAGAAATTTCTCAGAATGTCTCCGCAGTCTACCGATACACCAACGTCCTATTCCGCGCAGTCGGTTACGATGTTGCGAGCTTCCGCGTCCTTGGGCTCATGCTCATCGTGCTGTCAGCGATCATCTTCTGGGCAGGCCTATCGAAGTTCCTGTTTGCAACATTCAATGAGCTGGCGAAGATCCGAAACTATGAACCTCTTTCATTCCTGTTCGTCACGCTTGGCGCACTACTCCACTACCAATGGTCTCTTTCGACTCCATCGTACTACACATTGACCTCTGTCCTTGCGAACAGTTCAGCCGGTCTTACGCTATTCGCCATCGGATCGCTGAAGCCGAATTCTTCGAAAGCTACGGCGTATCTGGCGCTTGCGCTTTCAGGGCTTGTGATCGGCGCAGCCGTTTTCATCAAGTTTCCGGCCGGCGTCATGCTCGGGCTCATCACGGGTGTGACGCTGTTGTTTTGGAGTCCGGCTTCTATCAGTGACCGCTTCGCATTGGCCGCCATGATGGCAGCTGGCGTGGCGCTGTGGTTCATTATGCACTTCATTTTTGTGCAAGATCCGGCGACCACGATCTGGTCATTTCGAGAAGGTTGGAAACTGTATCAAACACTTGGCGCACACGCTCCGGGGTCAAAGATCATTGCCTACCCTCTGAACGTAGTAACGCTCGCCTACTCCGCAGCGTTCATCTTCTGGCCGAGCTATCTGCTGCTGCTGGTGTTTGCGATATGGAACGCCGCGCGCCCAAATTCTTTCGGGCGTCTTTTCCCCGATATTGGAGTTCCGGCCGGGCTTGCATGCCTTGTGGCCGCAATACTGACCGTCACCGGCTTCGCCGCTTCTCAAGCGGCGCGGTATCAGCCACTCGATAGCTGGGGAATGACGCCGTTCTACATATCCGCCTATCTGGGCTGGATATTCCTTCTTCTGGCTTGCTACCTGTTTTCGGTTCTAGTTTCCAAGAAAAATCGCGCGTCGTTCGCCCTCTTGCGCTTTGACGTAGGCTTGATCGCGGTTTTCCTGTTCGCCGTGCCGTTCGCGGCAGCAGTGGGTACGGCAAACCCGCTTTACAATGTTATCTCATTCTACGCCCCAGCGTGGTTCGGCATCATCCTATTACTGATGACCGGCTTGATGCTCGACCTGCAGTTCCGAATGCTATTTAGCGTCGTGGTGCTGCTCGTCGGATCGTTCGCAGGCGGCAACATCGTGCTCGGCAGTATACTTGCGCCGGCAGAAATGCCGATCGCGGGAATAGACTTGACCGACCAAAAAATTGCAACTCAGGTCGGATCGCCGCCCCATGAACTCAAGCTTTCCGCCGAAGAAAGCACGGTGATCACCAAACTTCGTGAGATTGCTGTCACCGCAGGTTTCCAAGAGGGCGACGACATCATTGCAGTGAACTATATGCCGGGCCTCGTATTCGCCTTAGGCGGTAAATCCCCCGGACACCCGGCATTTTTGCTTGGGAGCACAGGTTTCCTGAATTATAGCAAGGTCGCCCTCCAATTTTCTGACATTGCCAGACGAAGGAAGGCTTTGTTGCTGATCGATAAAGGGCAGACTGAGGACGAGTTGAAAGAGTTGCTGAATAGCGGGGATCTCGATTTCCCTGCTCGCTACAGGAAGGTTGGGTCTGTGGTTGGACTAGAGAATGAATTCACGCTCTATAGCCCAACCGACTGAGGCATAAATCGCCGGTAGGCTGCAAGGCGGCCGATCAACCTCCTGCTAGGAGGAGGTCGCGCCGTTCGATGGCCAGGCGAAGGCATCGATCTCCGCCATGGTCTTGATAGTGCCGGCGTCGATCTGGCTGCAGACCTCGCCTTCGGCCGCAAAGCAGGCTTGAACATGCGCACCGACCGTATTGGCGATGGCTGTCATTTGGGTGGCCGTGAGTTCGATGAAACCCGCCGCCGTCTTGAACCTGACCGTAATGTCGGGGTTCGCCTGCACATAGCTATGTGCTCCCGTAATCAACGATTGGCTCTCTCGATCGGTCATGACGGGCATGCTGTTGAGAATGATGCCGCCAGTCTCGATGACAAAGCGCCGCGTTGCAGCATAAGCCAGTAAGTCGGCCTTGGTGATTGTTGTAGATTTAGGAGCACTGAACACGTTCCCGTCATACAACCAGCCTGCAACGACTTCCTCGCTGCAAGCGAAGCAGGTAGCTACAAAATCAGGGTGAAAGAGATCGGTAATTTCCTGCCCATCTGGAACTGCGATGATCTCCACCGCAGTTCCGTTTTCGACACGCGCGAACTTGCTCAAAGCGAATACTCCTCAATGATCATATAGCCAGGCGAGCCGCTGCCGCCAGCTGTAGGGCCGCCGACGCCGATGTTGACGCAAACACCGCCTCCACCTGCTCCATAACCGCTGGCATCGGCCCCGTTGGCATTCGTCCCAACGCCGGCGCCACCTGTGCCAAATGGCCCATTGCCACCAACTCCACCAACGCCAACGGCGGTTGACACAGCAAAGGCAGATACGCCGCCACCGCCGGAAAATCCAACTACGTTCGCTCCGGTAGGTGCTGTCGAAACGTTGCCATTGCCATTGATAGTCGGAGCGACCTGGTTGACGAGCTGCTGCCCCCCAAAGCCACCCGGCGCGGTGATCAGCGACCCAAGCGAAGTCGCGCCTCCATTCCCACCAGGAGCACCCAATGCCTTTGCTCCAGCCGCTCCGATCGTGACCACTTGGGAGCTTCCAACTTGTGCAGCCGTGAACTTTCCTTCAGCGTATGAGGCCGCTGTGCCGGGAGCACCGAGAGTGACCTGCCCAGAGGCGGGAATGTTGCCACCCGCACCCGCAGCGCCACCACCAACCAGTCTAGGGCGACAAAATGCCATGCCAGGCGTCGGAACATATGTACCGGACGAGGTAAACACCTGAATGTTGAGAAGGCGCCCATAGCTCACGTCGAACTGGAAGTTCGTGCCGTCATAGGTCAGAAACGCGATCTGACCGGCTTGAAGCTCACGCGGCTGAAGCGGCGTACCGTCCTTGTGAACGATCGACTTCGCGCCTAGGCCATTGACGTTGACGGTCGCCGCACCTGTATTGGTGTTGGCAACCTTCACCGTCACGGAGAGGCCCGCGTAGTAGGCATTCGGCGCAGGCGTGAGATTGACCCAAAGGCCATTCACCACGCCGATGTCTGGCGCATAGTTCCAGTTTCCGGACTGAACAGCAGCTGCAACGCGGGCAACGGAAACGGGCTTGGTGAAGTCGGTACCGGCGATGACAGTAGCGGCGTCGGCGAGCTGGACGACGCCGCGATTGGTTTCCTTCGCTGGCCGTGTGCTTAGAAGCAAAAATGCTGTCCCAGCGCAAACGAGGGTGACGTTGCCGGAGAGGTCGTTGGCGACAACCGGTTGTCCATCCCCGCCCAAGACAGGAATTGCAGGTAGGCCATTTAGGCTGAGGGTCGACGCACCAGTATTTGCCGTACCGAACCAAAGGCTAACGATCATTCCCCAGGTATATGCCGCAGGTGCGGGCACTAGGCTGGCCGTGTAAGTGTTTGCCGGTCCAGCGGTATTGGCTACCGTCCAAGAACCAGACTGCACAGCCGCAGCCATTCGCGCGACAGAAGCCGGCTTGCTCGTGTTCGTGCCAGCGGCTGTTTCCGTAGCAGTGGCGAGCTGGAGAATGCCGCGTGACGTCTCGGTGGCGACCGTTCGATTGACAATGAAGAAGGCGCTGGAGAAATAAATCAGGACGACTTCGTTGACCAAGTCGTTGGCAACCAGGTCGCTGCCATCCGAGTTGTAAATCCCCTTCGCACCAAGGCCATTGAGATTAAGTGTCGATGGCCCCGTATTCGGGGTATTGAACCACACGTTAACGATCAGGCCCGAGCTGTAGGCTGTCGGTGCGGGATTAACGCTGGCTGTGTAGGCGTTCACCACTCCGCCAGCGGTGCTGGCAAAATTCAACTTCCCGCTCTGGATGGCCTTCGCGACCTGCGCCAGATCGTTGTTATTTGGAGTAAGGCCGCCTGCCTGGATGAGCGAGATCAGTTCACGCTGCGGATATTCGATGGCGCCAGCCGGGATGATAGAACCCTGAATGCCAGACGACGGATTGCCGTTGACGTACGAGGCGTTCGGGTTCGACGCCTGGTCAAATGGTTGGTTATACTGCATGAAAATGTGCCCAATAAAAAAGGCCCCCGAAGGAGCCTTAAGAAAGAAGGGAGTAGTCGAAGGAAACGTCGGTCTGTGCCGGTTTCCATCGTCGGATGACGCACTCGAGGTCTGTCGCGAGCGCTATCGTCAGCATGTGATCGACGCCGACCTCGCCGCCGCCTGTGCCGGTCCTGAACCAGGTTTCTCGATTGGACGTCAGCTTCATGGTCCACTCGAAACGAAGATCAGTGGAACCGAGCATCCATCGGTAATCAGTTGAGGAGGTGCTCGCGCGGGTATCGCCGCATTGGCTAATACCCGTCATGTAAGGGGAGTATTCTTGGATTGAGACGGTATATCCCAGGCCCGCGGCGACCCCGATGAAGTATGGGATCGACTGCCCCCCTACGGACGTCATCTTTTGAACGAGCGCATTGCGCCGATCGCCAATCGTTACCGCTTCAGCGATGCAAGGATCTGGAAGCCCCCACGCAGTTTCCCACGTATCGAGCATTTCGAATGTGATGCGCGGATCGCTCTCATTCTCCAAGAGGTCGGCTGCCCGGCCATCGACATAGGCCCAGTTGCTGGCGATCCCGCTCAACACCTTCATGAGCATCGCATCAGGCTCGCGCGGCCACGCCGCCCCGGTGGGCAGATTGTCCGACATTGCCTGCTGGTAGTCGGACTGGGTGCGCCTGACGTGCGTATCAGGCATACGTAATGGTTCCTAGGACCGCCATACAGCCGCTGTTCGGCATAACCTGGTCGGCCATGGTCAGAGTGAAGCTTTCGACGCCAGAGGCACCGAGGATCGCGTCTGATACCCACGCCGCAAAGATCGTCTGTGCGGGCTGACCGACGCCGTTAAGCGAATATGCGGGCTTTGCGCGATCCTTCAGCATTGCCGTAACCGCATTTGCGATCGAGGCACGAGTTGAAGCGCTGTCGTTGAGGAGATTGGAAACAGTGAAGTTGATCGGATAGAGCGTCGGCGCCAGGACAAAGCGATCGCGCGTGGCAACCGGCCTCACCGTATCGAGATAGGCCGCTACGGTCGCGATGTCGCCTGAGGTTGGCAGACCATTATTCGATGCGCGCAGATCGTCCATCATGAAGCGGACCGTCACTGTGCCCGGCCCCATCTCGAGGGGAGAACACCACGCGCGCGTCACGCCGGGCACTTCCAGCGTCCAGGCGACATAGTCATCAGCGTCGCCGCCCTGTGGCGGCTTCTGGATTCGGTCGAGCACGCGGTTTCGAAGCGAGCTATCGCTTTCAGCGTCAGTCCCGCCGGTCAGCGATATGACTGTTGCGGAGCCATCAACACCTGAGATCGCCGTTGTGATGGAAAGCGACGTTCCTACATCGAGGTTGCCCGCGGTTCCGGCTGTCTGTGCTGCAATATTGCCGGCGGTACCGCTAGGTCCGATCGTGATGTCGGCTGGCGTTTGAAAAGTGATCGCGCCGTTACTGAGTTCCGTGCCAGCCGGGACCACTGCGCCTGCTGTGCCTGTGAATGTTGCTGAACCGCTTGAATATGTGGCCTGCTTTCGACCTGTCGTCAGCCAGATCGAGGCGTGGCGATCGAGCCATTCGCCCTCGGCCGTGTCGGGCAGCAACTGCTTTGAAAGCCAATCCAGATACTGCAGCGTTAGGTGCGCCATGCCGCTGTTGCCGTCCGTCATGATCCGGAGCGGGCTATTGGGGATGATCGAACCAAGCTGTGTTGCAGAAATCATCTGGTCGCGACCGCGCTTGCGCAGCGTCGCTAGATCAGGGGTGTTCCAACTCAAGATATGTCATCCCATAAATCTTGGAACTGAAGAGAGATCAGGGACTTGTTTCCTCGATACAGCACGATTGAAGCGGATATGCTTGTCTCGTTGTAACGCTGTACGTCCACGTCCAGTTTTGTTGCTATTTTTCGATCGAGAAATGGCTGAAGACACTCAATCAGATACGTCTTCGCGCGAGCGACGGTGGCGCCATACTTGTAGTTTTCGCCGGTAATCTTCGCGCGATCCAGAAGCCAGAGGCGACTTCCGACGTTCCATCCGCCCCAGATTTCATCGGCATTTGAATCACCCCACCAACCCCGAAGATCGCTATCTCCTTCGACGGGCAATTCATCGTCGGGATTGGCGCGCCGATCTGTGCCGATCGCCATGAGGACCGCGGACACAAGATCATGAGTGCTGTCGAGCGTGCCTTGATCGGTGGTTAGCCAGTCGAGACTGATGGCCTCCATGCCCTGACCGGGCGCTATCCGGATGTTGCTCATGCCGGCGACCCAGTATTGCCACTACCTGGCGTTACACCCGTATGGACGTGATCGGAGCCGATATTCTTGCCGTTGTGAGTGACTGCTCCGCCCTGTATTGCTACGCCAGCCGGCGATATCGTCATGGTGACGCCGCCCGCTGTGATCGTGAGAGGATTGCCGGCGGTGTCGATATTAATGCCACTAGCGGAGAAGTGAATCTCAGCGCCATTGTAGTGATACATGGCCACGTCACCGGCCGACCGGCCTTTCTTGCGGCTGCGACGATCACCGAACGCCAAAACGACCGGGTGCGATCGGCTACCGCCGACAAAGCCGATGATTGCTTCTGCAGCCCCGTCATTGCCACTTGCGGCTGGAACTGCAGTGAAGCCGTAGCTTTCGAAATGCTCGACGTCGGAAAGGCTCTCGTCCTGCAGACCAACGAGATTGAGCGTGCGCAGCTTGCCGCCATCATTGACGGACTTGATGCTTCCGCGTGCAATTGTCATGAAAATCTCGCGATGTTCGCTAGAAAATGACTTCCTGTCCCTTCGGTCCATCCGTCGTCGGTGGCGTGGGGGCGATAGGAGTCGACGTTGCCTTTTGGGCGTCGGTCTGCTCAGTCGGCGTGCTCTGCACATCAACCGGCGAGCCAATCCATTTTTGAGCAATGAGGGTGGTGCGCGATCCGCCTTGATCCTGCGTGAAGGTCACCTCGGCGATCTTGAGGTCTGACGTTTTCAGCATCAGCATCGGGGAATCGATTGAGATCTGATCGAATACTTCTGGCAGGCTGCCAGATGACAAAAGCCAACCTTGGTAGACAATGCGAACAATGACCTGTTGGCTGAGCGAAAGCAGTTGGGAATATCCCGCCGCCTGCTTCAGATCGTCACTGTCGGCCGGAATATCGGCCTGCATCTGTCTCTCGGTGGTGTAGTTCGATCCCTTCGCATCAGCTTTGCCAGAGAAGGCGCCGCGGTTCTGTGCAGGCGTGCTGTTGTCGCTTCCACGCTGCTGCCCGGTAACAGAAATGCTTGTGTCGGGTGCGTTCTGAGCAAGGCAGCTGGCCGCGAGTATGTTGCGGCCTTCGACAAACTCGGCTGCTGGCTGCTTATCGGTATTGCCTCGAGCTATGAGGTTGCCGTTTTTGTCATCATGAAGCCAGATGCCGCGATATTTCGACAGTCGGGACAACAGACTAAACGGCGTCTCGCCAGGCTCAATATTTAGATACTTGAATGCCTTATCCCAACCGGCCGGCGGGTTGAGTGCCTTCAGGGCAACACCGACAGGCCCAAGTACCTTGTTCGCGATGGCCTGGAAGCTGTAGCCTTTGAACTCGCCATCCTTCAATGGAATGGACTGTTTCACTGCCTTCAGAACCTGCGACGCAAACGTCACGCGGATGGAGTGATTGTTGGCATCGTAGGCTACTTGGCGCTCATGAATATGGCCGGATGCAAATAGCTGTCCTGCTAGTTTGATCGTTGCGGCGTCGCCCGGCTTGATCTGCAAAGACTGCCCGACCGCGCCATTGGCGCCCACCTTCTCTGTCACGCTTAAGGTGACCATGCGAACAACCGGATTGCTGCTTGCAGTCGCCGTTACCGAGTCCCAATCACGGAAGATCTTCCCGTTGATCGTGACTTCGCACGTCTCTTCGATTTTGGGCAAAACGGATTACTCCGTGAGCGCCCTGATGCTTGCCGGCATAAAGGCCGGATGGACCGGGCTATTTTCATTGATGATTTCGTCGGCGCGGCTCGCGTCGCCATAAAGGACGTTCGCCAAGGTCAGCGCCGTGCGGCGCTTGCCGAAGGTGTAGGTGGCCAATTTCGGAAGCTGGCTGGCACGCTGTGACAGGTCGTAGGCGACCGCGCCGTGCAGCGCGATGAATGCCTGATAGACGTTCGACTCCAGATTGTCGGCGGCGTAGTCCTCGATCGCTTCAAGATCGTCGATCATGCGAGCGAGGATAGCTTCAGCCTCACTGCGACTTGTCAGGATGGCGTTCGAAACCGCCCTGCTCTCTTCCGCAATACACATTCTGAGCAGCATCTGTCGGACTGTGGCGCCGGCGGGATAATTTGGCGTCAGCGCCGAGATTGTCGATCGGATCGTATAGAACTGATCGGAAGTAAGACCGGCTGCCGTCGCCGCGGTAAAACACGCTAAGGCTGTCGCGCCGATCGTACCAGCTTGCAGCAGCGGCTTGGCGTCAACCTTCAGCGTAGTGCAGGCTCGATCAAGGGCCGCGCCTTCTTCCGTGGTGCCCGATGTGAGCGCCGACAGGTTATCGGCCGTGCTCTGCAGGATCGCGACGGCCTCGTTCAATTCTGAGCGGGTCAAACGGTTATCGCAGTGTCTGCGGCAGTCGAAGCAGCGGCGCTTGCGCTGTCAGCCGCGCTAGAGGTGGCAGATTGTGTGTCGGCGGCAGCTGGGGTGTACGGACTGGTGCCCGCCTCAACGAGCATAATCTCAAATCGAGCCATGCCGCCCTCATCGCGCTGCTCTGAGCAGCTGTAACCCTCACAGACAACATTCATGATGCCCATGGTAGGGTGAATCAGCGTACCGCCGCCCTCGGTATCAAGGGCGGCCGACAACAGCTCACGATAGATCGTGTAATCTTCGCCGATCACATAAGCAGAAATCGAAAACTTGCGAGCGCGGCGCCCCATGTCTTCGGTGTAGGGGTCGTCGCGCTTTGCGTACTCATGGGTGACGGTGCGTCGGCCACCGGCCTTGGCGCCGCCCTCTACATGAAAGGGTGCACCACGGAACGACGCCGGAAGCAGCAACTGCCTCCAAAGCGGAGATGACATCTGGTTTCCTTACGCGATGCTTAGAGCGATACGGACTTGCCGCGGTCGATCTTCAAGTCTTGGAAAAGATCGCTGTCGCTGCGCTTGACGCTGACGGGGTGATCTTTGCTGTGAACGTGAATGTCCACTTTGCCAGTTGGCGGTTGCGTCTTGGACC
>NZ_JAELUG010001432.1 GCF_016429255.1 Rhizobium sp. ASV8 | reverse complement strand
CCCCCCCCCCCCCCCCCCCCCCCCCCCCCCCCCCCCCCCCCCCCCCCCCCCCCCCCCCCCCCCCCCCCCCCCCCCCCCCCCCCCCCCCCCCCCCCCCCCCCCCCCTTTTTCAAGCACAAGACGGCATCCGAGATTTAATAGACCGTCTCGTGGGCTCGGAGATGTGTATAAGAGACAGCCTCTTAACAATGCTTGGAAACCCAAGCTGCCTATTCAGCAGTTTGGATTTTCCAAGCATTTAAGGTGGGTTGCCCCATTCGGAGATCCATGGATCAAAGCTTATTCGCAGCTCCCCACGGCTTTTC
>NZ_JAELUG010001431.1 GCF_016429255.1 Rhizobium sp. ASV8 | reverse complement strand
CCCCCCCCCCCCCCCCCCCCCCCCCCCCCCCCCCCCCCCCCCCCCCCCCCCCCCCCCCCCCCCCCCCCCCCCCCCCCCCCCCCCCCCCCCCCCCCCCCCCCCCCCCCTTTTCAAGCCGAAGACGGCAAACGAGATTTAATAGACCGTCTCGTGGGCTCGGAGATGTGTATAAGAGACAGCATACGAACCTCCGCCAAAGCCGGTGCGAGCTTCTGAAGGAAAGTATCGAGGGGCACGGTTCCCGGCATGCGGCTGCCGTCGGGCAGCAGGTTCTCGACAAACCGCAACCCGCAGACCCCCTCCTC
>NZ_JAELUG010001430.1 GCF_016429255.1 Rhizobium sp. ASV8 | reverse complement strand
CCCCCCCCCCCCCCCCCCCCCCCCCCCCCCCCCCCCCCCCCCCCCCCCCCCCCCCCCCCCCCCCCCCCCCCCCCCCCCCCCCCCCCCCCCCCCCCCCCCCCCCCCCTTTTCACGCAGAAGACGGCATCCGAGATTTAATAGACCGTCTCGTGGGCTCGGAGATGTGTATAAGAGACAGTCTCAATGCGGCACTGCAGTCGCTCGGCAGGACCACAGTGCAGGCGTTCTCGGACGCGCTGCGCGAAGCAGGCATTGCTGCTCCCTTTTATCTGACGCAAAACGACGGAACTGTAGCGCTTGCAGAT
>NZ_JAELUG010001429.1 GCF_016429255.1 Rhizobium sp. ASV8 | reverse complement strand
CCCCCCCCCCCCCCCCCCCCCCCCCCCCCCCCCCCCCCCCCCCCCCCCCCCCCCCCCCCCCCCCCCCCCCCCCCCCCCCCCCCCCCCCCCCCCCCCCCCCCCCCTTTTTTCAAGCAGAAGACGGCATCCGAGATTTAATAGACCGTCTCGTGGGCTCGGAGATGTGTATAAGAGACAGGCATCGCCGAAAGCGTCCAGGCGGCCGTGGGCGCTGGCAAGGAAGCGCTCGTCGACTGCGAACATTTCTTCGACGGCTACAAGGCCAACCCGACCTATGCGCTGGCCTGCGCCAAGACCGCCTATGA
>NZ_JAELUG010001428.1 GCF_016429255.1 Rhizobium sp. ASV8 | reverse complement strand
CCCCCCCCCCCCCCCCCCCCCCCCCCCCCCCCCCCCCCCCCCCCCCCCCCCCCCCCCCCCCCCCCCCCCCCCCCCCCCCCCCCCCCCCCCCCCCCCCCCCCCCCCTTTTTCACGCAGAAGACGGCATCCGAGATTTAATAGACCGTCTCGTGGGCTCGGAGATGTGTATAAGAGACAGGATTGAAGCCGATCACGACGAGGGAGATGGCGGCACCCGGCCACATGGCCATCCAGGGCGCCTGTTCCAGATAGTTCTTGGCGACGTTGAGCATCGAGCCCCAGCTTGCAGCGGGCGGTTGCTGGCC
>NZ_JAELUG010001427.1 GCF_016429255.1 Rhizobium sp. ASV8 | reverse complement strand
AGCCCCTCCCCTGTGATCGAACTCAATCGGGCCGTGGCAATCTCCATGCGCGATGGGCCGGCTACAGCGCTTTCCATCGTCGACGGCCTGCTGCGCGAAGAGCGCATGGCGCGGTATCATCTGACCCTGTCTCTTATACACATCTCCGAGCCCACGAGACGGTCTATTAAATCTCGTTTGCCGTCTTCTGCTTGAAAAGGGGGGGGGGGGGGGGGGGGGGGGGGGGGGGGGGGGGGGGGGGGGGGGGGGGGGGGGGGGGGGGGGGGGGGGGGGGGGGGGGGGGGGGGGGGGGGGGGGGGGGGGGG
>NZ_JAELUG010001426.1 GCF_016429255.1 Rhizobium sp. ASV8 | reverse complement strand
CCCCCCCCCCCCCCCCCCCCCCCCCCCCCCCCCCCCCCCCCCCCCCCCCCCCCCCCCCCCCCCCCCCCCCCCCCCCCCCCCCCCCCCCCCCCCCCCCCCCCCCCCCTTTTTCAAGCAGAAGACGGCAAACGAGATTTAATAGACCGTCTCGTGGGCTCGGAGATGTGTATAAGAGACAGCTCATGGGGCCAGCGGCAGCCAGCTGCCCCTGGATGATCGTCGCGGTGCCGGCATTGGCGGGCTCGACGAAGGTCAGGCCGGCCGAGGTGAACGGGCCACCCGTCGCACCGCGATTGAGATAGACG
>NZ_JAELUG010001425.1 GCF_016429255.1 Rhizobium sp. ASV8 | reverse complement strand
CCCCCCCCCCCCCCCCCCCCCCCCCCCCCCCCCCCCCCCCCCCCCCCCCCCCCCCCCCCCCCCCCCCCCCCCCCCCCCCCCCCCCCCCCCCCCCCCCCCCCCCCCCTTTTTCAAGCCCAAGACGGCAAACGAGATTTAATAGACCGTCTCGTGGGCTCGGAGATGTGTATAAGAGACAGGATATGAGCTTTTCGTCGAGAACACGCATTCCGGCAAGTTTTTTAAAAAAACGGACCAAAATCAGTCCGAAACCAACCAAATTCGCAATCTTTTTGCCAGTTTTTTCGCTAAACGTTCTGATATTGT
>NZ_JAELUG010001424.1 GCF_016429255.1 Rhizobium sp. ASV8 | reverse complement strand
CCCCCCCCCCCCCCCCCCCCCCCCCCCCCCCCCCCCCCCCCCCCCCCCCCCCCCCCCCCCCCCCCCCCCCCCCCCCCCCCCCCCCCCCCCCCCCCCCCCCCCCCCCTTTTTCACGCAGACGACGGCAAACGAGATTTAATAGACCGTCTCGTGGGCTCGGAGATGTGTATAAGAGACAGGATGTTGGCAACGAGCACGCGGGCGCCGTTGCGTGCGTAGTAGATGCCGGATCCGCGACCGGGTGTGCCGGCAGGATAGTTGGCGGGGCGCAGGAACTGGTCATGGCGCTCGCAGAAAACCACGGCT
>NZ_JAELUG010000158.1 GCF_016429255.1 Rhizobium sp. ASV8 | reverse complement strand
CAACTTCGTAGCGCCCAACAAATCCATCATCCGCCATGCAAATCTCCAGATAAACCTGGAAACCTTCTCCCACACGCGGCAAGCCTCAAAATACAGCCAATCCAATGGGGCGGAGACGGCGCTTACGCACTAATGCTGGTTCTAATGCCAGAACATCGCCTGATTTGCCCGAGCAGCAAAAACAGCTCACCGGACGCTCACGGTCAGTTGACCTATCGCTTCCATCTTTTGTGACTGCCTAAGTTCCTCTTCGATCTTGTGGCGGCTCGTGAGGTCACGCACGAAGCCGGTAAATATCCGTTTGCCGTTGGCTATTGCCTCTCCGACCGACAATTCCATCGGGAAGACCGTGCCGTCTTTACGCTGTCCGCTAACGACACGACCATAACCGATGATGCGACGCTCACCAGTCGTTAGATAATGCGAGAGATATCCGTCGTGTGCTTCGCGATCCGGCGAAGGCATCAGCATCGAAACGTTTCTTCCTTGCACATCCTCGGCCGGGTATCCAAACATTTTTTCCGCAGCAGTACTGAACGATGCGATCACCCCAGATTCGTCGATGACAATCATCGCCTCCGGAACAGTCGCGAGGATTGATCGCAGATGTGCCTCACGCGCGGCCAGATCGGCCTGCATCTGCTTTAAGTGACTGATGTCATTATTGGTTTGAACGATAACCTGCTTGTCCGGATCGACCGAAAATGCCGCGACCCAACGGCTCGCCACGATGATGCGCTTGCCATCCTTGTGTCGATGAACAAGCTCCCCCTGCCAGGCAATCTGCCGAGCGACCTTGTTGCGGATCTCTTCGAGAGGCTCCGGAAAAATGGTCGAAAGCAGCTCGTGAACCACGCGCCCGACGGCTTCCTGCTCGCTCCAGCCATACAGCCGCTCGCATCCCTTCGTCCATCTTCTGATGATTCCGTCGAAGTTATGGACGACAATATTCGCGCTATCGAGGATCTGGGCGAGTTCGTCCAACCGGGTTTCTGCGGTTTGCTGATCTTGCGACTGATCGTTCATGGAGCTTCCATTTGCATTCGGTTAGTGACGCCGCCGGGCATCGTTCAAGGAAATGACACGCGAACAGCTATCGTCGCACTCATCGCTCTCTCCCGCCAGATGTGCAAGCGTCCTGGCTTTCAAAATGCGGATGGAATGGCGACCCGCAGGGCTGACGATACCCTTGTTTGTCAGCCTCGTCATGGTTCGGGACACCGTTTCGATCGTGAGGCCCAGATAGTCGGCGATATCGAGGCGGGTCATCGGAAGATCGACAAGGCTGCACGACCGATCCTGGTCTCGTTTCCGTTGGAGCTGCTGAAGCAAGAAGCTGCAAAGCCGCTCCTCCGCGCTTTTGCAGGACAGCAACACCATTTGATCCTGAGCAGCCGCCATTTCGTCGCAGAGGCGGGCAAGAAGCTGCGGCCGCAGTTCCGGCGAACTGTCAACCATATCCTCGAAGGCTCTCCGGGAGAAACGGCGCAACCTTACAGGGGTTACGGCTTCGGCGCTATAGAGATAATGACTTCTGAGGGATACACCGACAAGATCGCCCGGATAAAGAAAGCCTGTGATGACACGTCGACCGTCCGCCATGATCTTGAAAATGCGCAAGACCCCTTCCATTAGCTCAAAGAGATGCTTTGCGTGGTCACCTTCGAAGAACAACGTTCTGCCGGCGTCCAAATGTTCCAATGGTTGCTTCGAGAATAGTGACTGAAGACAGGTCGGCTCGGCTTCGAAGGCCATAACAACGTCATTATAGGTCTGAGCCTGCTCAAAGCTATTCGCCGACAACATGACAATCCCTCTCAAATTGTGTTTCGATGCCGGTTAGATTGATGGCTTCCAGTGACAGCCGGATGCCACCCGTGTTAGAGATCGTGCAATTTTGTAACGAATTGTCACGGGGTCGAAGCCCATCCCTACTGGAACCATTTGCAATGGCCTCGGATCAGCAACGGCGTGAGCATCTTCTAGTCGTGGACGACGATCCCAGAATCCGTCAAATGTTGACACGCTACTTCGAGGACGAAGGATATGTTGTCCGTGCGGCATCGAACGGCCCCGAGATGCGGGCGTCCTTGCGGCAGGAGAACATTGATATCATTCTTTTGGACTGGGTTCTGCCCGGCGGGGAGGACGGATTGGATCTTGCCCGCGAAATCCGGGCACAGTCGGACATTCCGATCATAATGCTGACTGGCCGCGATGATGTGGTCGACAGAATCGTCGCGATTGAGGTCGGCGCCGACGACTATATCGCCAAGCCCTTTCATCTGCGCGAAGTCCATGCGCGATTGAAGTCGATCCTTCGCCGCCGCCAGCAGACGCCGAGAGGTCGCGAAAACGAGCCCAGTGATGTCATTCGTTTCGAGGGCTGGCAGCTTGACATCGGCAAACGGCAGCTTCTGTCAGCGGACAACAACGAAGTCGAATTGACCGCGGGCGAATTTGACATGCTGGTTGTGTTTTCACGCCACGCAGGACGGGTCCTCAGCCGCGAGTTCCTGATGGATTCGACGCGCGGCCGGAATCTGGAGGTCTACGATCGAACGATCGATGCTCAGATTGCACGATTGCGCAAGAAGATCGAGGTTGACCCAGCGCGTCCACGGTTGATCAAATCGGTACGCGGTGTGGGCTACGTCTTCACTGCAACAAGATAAAGGCGGCTTTGCTGCGAACGAATTCTCAAGGGTCGCTTTCGTCGCAGAACATCATAAGCCCGTGATCAGATCGATAGACTTGCTCATCGTTGTGCATCTGCTCCCAATTGCCGGGACTTTGGTTCCAGAATCTAATTTGGTTGCACTTGAGATCCCTGGCCCGCGATCGAATGCTCGCAAACAGGGTTTGCGCAATGCCACGTTCATCAGCCGCACTTGCGACAATCAGAAAGGTGACGTCAAGCAAACGCCCGACGGCGGGATGATTGCAGAGCCTGTAGATGCTTAAACCCTGTATGTAACCTCGAGGGTTGACCGCGGCGAGAATTTCGTCGTGGCGGTTGGCGTCGGATGCCATCCGGCGCCATGCCACCATATCAAGGTTTGGAACCGCTGCCTGGACGAGAGGATAGGCTTGCACGATCTGATCCGGCCGCAGTGCGGCAATAACGTAAGTGCCAGCCATGCTTCTTCCTCTCCAAGAAACAAACAAACGGCCACGCCGGTCGGCACGGCCATGCGCCAATTGGTGTCAGCGTGTCATCATCAGGGGAACGGGCGTCTGCTCGAGCATCGAGCGCGTCGTCCCTCCGAAGATCCACTCACGCACCCGCGAGTGCCCGTAAGCACCCATGACAATCAGCTCGGCGCCGATATCGATCGCATGCTGACGCAGCACGTCTGCGACAGCGCGGCCGCCGCTGGGCAGGACATCCACCGAGACGCGGATCCCATGTCGAGCGAGGAAGCCTGCAACATCGGCTCCGGGTTCTTCACCGTTGCTGCCGATCGTGGCGGATGGATCGACCATGGCAACGCACACGTTGTCGGCCGCGGTCAATTGCTCCATCGCAGCACGAACGGCCAAACTTGCTTCGTTGCGGGAGTCCCAGGCGATCAGCACTGTTTTTGGGCTGAGAGAGGCCGGATACCCTTTGGGCACGAGCAGGATCGGTGCCGGCGACTGAAACAGTGCCCCGTTCAATATTTCCTGCCGCATGTCGTCCTGGATCAGAAAGCCGCCGCCGATCAGCGTCAAGTCGACATAGCGTGCCCGTTGTCCGATTTCGTTCTCAGCCCATCCGTATTCGGTGAAGAGGCTGCCCACCTCGAATGAAATATCGTCCGCCTGCAGTATGGTCTTGGTGGCCGCGACTTTTCGGCTTAGGGCTTCGGTCTGGCGCTCGCGCTCATCGAGCCACACGGTGGAGGTCACTTCGCCATATCCACCGATCGGTGGAGCAGCAAGTGCCGTCACCAGCACCGACAGGTGGGCCTTCGGCGCCCGACACAATTCGATTGCTGAGTGCAGATCGTCATCGTTTTGATTGACGCCGATGATACTCAAGATAGTTTTTGCTTGCATGGTCACACCTCCTGTTTGAACTCGTTGTTCGATGGAGCAGAGTTTAGGCATCAGGGGGCACTGCGCCTTGATCTTAGTCAAGACGACGGATCGAAGATCGATCGCAAGTGTTACGCAGCTTGATATGGGTCAATGCAAAAGGCGCAGGCCAGCCTTAGAAACGATGGCACTGTTGCAGCTATGTGGGGTGGGTGGAAACCAGGCGCAACGTTTCAACGCAGCCGAGTGTCTCGGCTTATCGTTGGGAAGCTGATTTCCAAACCGAAGGAACCATCATGACGGATGCCAAGTTGCTGCTCACATTCAATGCGGGCTCGTCAACGCTCAAGATCGGTTTATTCCAGTGTGATGTGAACGGTGCGCGTCGCATCGGCAAGGGTTTGGTCGACTTCAGCAGGCGCCCGTTGTCGCTTCATCTGACAGAAGGACCTGCAGCCTTCGACGCCTCACTACACGCCGAGGGTGGAGAGGATCTGCGCAATGTCATCGCCGAAACATTCGAAGCACTCGGCAGGCATTTCGACATGGATGCCGTGCAAGCCGTCGGACATCGTGTCGTACATGGTGGGGATCGGTTCGTCGATCCCATTCGCCTCGACGAGGCCAGCATCGGCGATATAGACCAGCTAACCGCGCTCGCGCCATTGCATCAGCCTCAGGCGCTCCGCCTGATCCGTGCAGTCAAACATCTACGACCGACGCTCGCCCAGACGGCCTCCTTCGATACAGCCTTCCATGCGACCCAAACCGGTCTCGTCCGCCGGTTTGCCCTGCCCCGCGCCCTGCACGATCAGGGGATCAAGCGCTACGGCTTTCATGGTCTCTCCTATGCTTTCATAGCCGCGGAGCTGCGGGCGCGCTCACCACATCTTGCCGCAGGTAAAGTGATTGTCGCGCATCTCGGCAGTGGCTCCAGCCTGTGCGCCCTCGATGGCGGCGAAAGCCGTGACTGCAGCATGGGGTTTTCAACGCTCGACGGCATTCCGATGGCAACGCGCTGCGGCGCTCTCGATCCCGGCGTGCTATTGCATCTTCTCGGGCCGAAAGGCCGGACGCTGCGCAACCTTGAGGAGATGCTCTATCATCGCTCCGGCCTGCTCGGCGTTTCGGGGATTAGCGGCGACACGCGCGACCTACTGAAGGACGAGCGCATTGAGGCGCGCGAAGCGATCGATCTTTTGACCTTGCGCATTGCGGGGGAAGTTGGCCGCATGGCTGCAACGCTTGGTGGCCTGGACGGCATCGTTTTCACCGCCGGGATCGGCGAACATCAGCCGGAGATCCGTGCCGCGATTGGCGCCCGCCTGCGCTGGCTGGGCCTTGCTCTCGACAACAAGGCAAACCTGGCCAATGCTGCCATCATCAGCAGATCGGCAAGCTCTATCAAAGCTTTCGTCATTGCAACGGACGAGGAGCAGATCATCGCCAATGAAGCCCTGTCGGTGCTGGCCGGCAGATGATCCAGCTCAACAGCCCGTCGCATTGTCCGCAAAAACTGGCGCAAGACGATATTCAATTGCAGCAATCGCATGGAAAAGGAGCCAAGCGCAGTTTTCACACGTCCGCTCGCCGACGCCGGACCCGATCTCATCAACCATTAATGGCGCGCCGCCAATCGCCTCTCGGTCGGCCAGATCTACCCGCTCGACAATCCGCCGCTGCGCGAACCGCTGGACCTTGAGGATATCACGCCTTGCCTGCTTGGCCACCGGGGCACAACCCTTGGACTCAACTTCATATACACCCGCCTCAACCGGATGATCCGCAAACGCGATCATGATGTGATCTATGTTTGCGGCCCCCTGACACGGCGGTCCCGGCATGGCAGCGCCTGACGATGTGTCCTTCTGGCCTCATCATATACGTTCTCCGATTTGATCCCCATCAATGCGTGTTTGTTCCGCGGGGTCCAAGATTAACGTCAGCTACCAACGAATCCAAGTAAACGGAATCTCGCTCGAACAGAGGAAGCGGTCATGCCGGAACAGCAATGGAATATAGCGACGCGCGATGGTTTGCAGGTCTCGATCCGACCGGCCGGCAAAGATGACGAGGGACTCCTGATCGAACTTTTCGATCACGTCAGCCCGGAAGATCTTCGCTTCCGCTTCTTCTCGGCGATCAAGCATGTCTCACGCAAACAGATCGCGGATCTGATCGGCGTCGATCACAGCGCCGTGGAGAGCTACATTGCCTTCGCAAGGGATATCGCAACCCCGATAGCCACCGCAGTGCTCGCCTGCGACCGGGACGAGAAGCGCGCCGAAGTCGCCATTTCCGTACGGAGCGACTTCAAGGGTCACGGGCTCGGCTGGGGACTTCTGGGCCTGATGGTGCAAGAAGCCAAGAACCGCGGTCTGGAAACGATCGAATCCATCGAAGACAGAAGCAATTATGACGCTGTCGAGCTCGAACAGAACATGGGCTTCAGCGTCGAAACCTATCCCGATGATCCAAGGCTTCTGCTGCTATCGAAGTCACTGCTCGCGTAAGGAGGCGGTGGCGATGATGCCTCGGATGATCATCCGTCCCTGCGCATAGATCAGCTCAAGCACCCCACGAGTGCCAATATCAATAGGAGGTCCATATGGACAAGATGATGCGGGCTGCCGTCGTCCGGGAATTCGGCAAGCCATTATCGATCGAATACAGGCCGATCCCGCGGCCCGCGCCAGGCGAAATCCTGGTCAGAGTGAAGGCTTGTGGCGTTTGCCACACCGATCTGCATGCAGCCGAGGGCGATTGGCCCGTCCGCCCCTCGCTTCCGTTTACGCCCGGACATGAAGTCGCGGGCATAGTCGCTGCGGTCGGCGATGGCGTAACCAATGTCGAGGAAGGGGATCGTGTTGGTATCGCCTGGCTTCACGACGCCTGCCTCAAATGCGAATATTGCGAGACGGGATGGGAAACTCTGTGCGACCATCAGCACAATACCGGCTATAGCTGTGAGGGAGGCTTCGCCGACTATGTCATCGCCGATGCCGCCTTTGCTGCTCGCCTGCCTGAACACATCGGCTTTGCCGAAATTGCACCTATCCTGTGCGCTGGCGTGACAACGTATAAGGGGCTCAAGGAGACCGAGGCTCGTCCCGGCGAATGGGTTGTGATTTCGGGAATCGGAGGACTCGGGCACGTCGCCATTCAATATGCCAAGGCAATGGGATTGAAGGTGATCGCCCTCGATATCGCACCGGCAAAACTCAATCTTGCACGCATGGCCGGAGCTGACTTCGCCCTCAACGCCGCAGCTTCGGACACGGTCTCGGAGGTAAGGGAATTAACTCAGGGCGGCGCCCATGGTGTTCTTGTCACCGCGGTGTCGCCCGCGGCTTTTTCACAGGCCTTGTCGCTGGTCCGCAAGAGGGGAACGATCAGCCTGGTTGGCCTTCCACCGGGACAGTTCGCGACACCGATCTTCGATGTCGTGCTGAAGCGCATCACCGTTCGTGGCTCAATCGTTGGAACGCGCCGTGATCTCGAGGAGGCGATAGCTTTTGCTGCCGATCACAAAGTCAAAGCAGCCATTCAACGCGTTCCTTTGAAGGACATAAATAGGGTTTTGTCCGATCTGAAGGAGGGCCGCATAAATGGGCGGATCGTTCTTGACATGGCAATGGATACCGCGGAAGTCGGCTCATTAAAGGAAGCACTTCGAGTTTGAACCTCGTGGGCGAGATTTCGCAGCATCCATTTATCTCACTGGCCTTTGACAACAGACCAGAAAGCTAAAAGGCGATGCTGCGATGCCCGGGACTTGATGGTCCGCGGATAATCGAGCCGAGGTCAGCATGTCTGCAATGAACCGCAAGAACCATTGCATTCCGCTACAGATTCCCGGGCATGCGGTGTGGTGCCATTTTCGTTCCCCTCGACCTTGCGGCTGGTCCAGGAGTTGCTGGACGAGGGTTGCCTTGTTGTTGGGTATGAAGCGATCCGGCAATGAGGGCGGGAATTCGGCCCGGCCTATGCAAAGCCGCTGGCGCGGAAGGGGCTCGCGGTGCAGGGATATCTGGCACCTGGAGAGGTCGCTATATCCATCGGAGGCAGAAAACGCCGGCTGCGGCGGGCCGTCAATCAGGGTGGCTGCGCGCTCGACGAGATCTTCCAGAGCCGCAAAGCGATTGCTGTTCAGACCACTGAAGAAACAAGGTATTACGCCGAGGTGCATCGTTGCCCACAAATTGCTACTCATACGGCGTTGCAAAACGGGAAGTTATCCCGATATCGACCATCGTTCGGACAAAGGTTTGAAGGACAAGGCGCAGAATTCCCATGTACTGATGCGAAATCGAGGACGGATGATAAGGGCGCCTAGGTCATTTTGTGATGCATAATCGTGCGTTACTCATAGTGTATCAGCGTCTATATCCCGCCTAAATCGTGATCAGACGGCTGTTTCTTGCGGATGGCATAAACGAGCGATGTTATTGGCATCGTCGCCGCCGCAAACAAGCCAAGGCATGCAGCGACAGGCACTTCCAACTGAAGAAGTAAGGTGCTTAATACTAGTGCCACAACGATAAAAAGCGAGCTCGAGATGTTGTTCGCAGCAAAAATGCGAGACTTCTCGCTGTCATCGGTGGATTGATAGAGCGACGACGAAAAGTGAGAGGCGTATATTCCCGACGCCAACGCGATGACGAAGAAGTCGAGTAGCATCCGGTTGGAGGCGGAGGGAATCGAGAATTGCAAATCGATGCCCGTGGTTGCGATCAGAACAGCCATCGCGCCGGGCAGATAGTCGGACATCCGGCCCCGGTTGAGCCAAGAGCCCCCTCCCAACCCCAGGCCGACGCCCAATGTGAAGACGAGCAGGATAGATGCGATCTGCGCTTCGCCTCCAAGCAGAGTGTAGCGAACCAGAACCGCGACGTTCGAGAGATAGACGGCCCCCAGCGCCCAATACCAGGAGAGCGCAAGAACGGAAGCCAGCACGCGCCTGTCTTGCAGCACCAGTTGAAGTATCCGCAGCGTAGGTGGGATTGGATTGATATCGAGTTTGGTGCGAGAGGCGCCTGCGTTTGCGCGGCTAGGGCTGGCGATCGTGAGAAAAAGGGATACGCTGACGATCAGCAGCGCGACAAGACCGATCATTCTGCGATCCGGTTCGGCCCCGAGGATGGCGCCCAGATAGGTCGCACATAAAATTGCGGCCATAGAAGCCGCTTCGACGGCGGCATAACCTATTCCATGAGCTGTACTGGGAAGGAGATCGGAGACCAACGAGTATTTGATAGGACTATACAATGTGGAGGTAACCCCCTTTGCAAACACCAGCGTCAGCAGGAGTGGGATATTGTTGATGTAAAAGCCATAAGCGGTAAGCGCCGCAATTATAAGGTCGGCATATCTGAGCCCAAGCGCCAGGCTTTTCTTGTTGAAATAGTCGCCGAGATAGCCGCCATGAGCCGAGAAGATGAAGAACGGCGCCATGAACAGAATCCACGCCAAGGATGCTAGCCAACTCAGGCGCTCCGCATCTATGTCGCCATGGAATGCTAGGAATACAATTACGGAATTTTTGAGCAGCACATCGAAGGCTGCATTTGAAGCCCCGATAACGCAGTGCATCGCAAATGGCCAGTTTACCGGATGTTTCATCGGTTTCGCTTCGATCGTCGTCGTTCTATTGCAGTTCCGAGGCACTGCGTTCACACATGAATATACGTGGGTCCGCTTTTACTCGGGGAGGCAGGCGAGGACCGCACATGCGCGATAATGATCCGTCAACGGGAAGATCCCCTCCATGCCGGAGAGGCTCGCAAGCTGGGAATCGTCGAGATGGCAAAGAACATGGGTGAAAAATCCAGAATTCATTCCGAAGTCATAAAAGTCATCGAAATTCGCGAAGGTCACCTCCTTCGTGAAATGATCCACTGCAATCACATCAAGCCCGGCCTTCGTGCAGAAGGAGACGATCGCGTCGGCGTTTTCCGGCGCCCTGTTCTTGTCGCGGATGAATTGATCCGGAAGGACCATGCGCGCCAGCGAGTAGATGCGCGGGAATGCCTGAAAAGTGCTGCTGACGATCGAGTAGTATCCCTTTGTCCGCAGCAGTTTTGCGGTGCGTGCGACTATGTCCTCGCCATCGACAAATGTCGTTAGGAAGTGCATCAGGATTAGGTTCATGCTCTCACGGGAAAAATGCTGTAGCGAATTGGCCACATCGTCGTGAACTGCGAAAAAATTCAACTTGGCATTCGCGATACGCAGCATCTCCTCGGAAAGGTCGATCCCATGCAAGACGGCGTTCGGATAGGCCTTCTGGATCGCCATCAGCGATTCGCCCGTTCCGACAGCGAGATCCAATACGGCTTTGGTCTGATCAGCAGTTACGTGCTTGCCGAGTTGTTCCAAACCAAGGGCTCTGGCGCCAGCAAGCAGGCCACGTTCATCGTGGTCATATGTCTGAGCTATGCGCTGGTCATATAATCTACCAATGTTCATATGAGTATCTTCCCTGTGATCTTTATCGGTTCAGCTGGTATATTCTGCGATCTTCGCGCTTGCGCCGTTTTGAGCGGGCATGTCCTGTCGTAGATCGATCTGGCTTTCGATCAGAAATTGGCGAAGCACGCCCAGGAATGCCTTGATATCCTTCGGTCCGATCTGACCGATATTTGCCAGCCGGAAGCAGTCGATCTGTCCGACTTTTCCCGGATAGATGGTAAAGCCTTCCGCCAGAAGCGCATCGTGCATGGTATCGAAGAAGAAATTGGGGTGCGGAGGCATCAGAAACGTGGTCAGGAGCTTCGATTGCGGGAGGTTCGGGACAGCCATCCTGAAGCCCAGTTCATTCATGCCGGTGGTAAGAATTTCCCAGCAGTCGCAGTAGCGCATGTAGCGCTTGGTCTGAGACTCCTCAAAAAACTCGTCGAGCGCGGCGTCTAGGGCATATAGAACCTGAACTGGTGGCGTGAAGCGCATCTGCAGGCTGCTGTGAAAGCCGGCATGCTGCTTGTATAAGTCCATGTATAAGCTTCTCGGGCGATAGTTCGCGGGCGGACTTAACAGCTCGTTGCGGCAAATGGCAAAGGAGATGCCAGGCATACCCTGGATGCATTTGTTCGACGATGAAATCAGGACGTCGATAGATGTTCTTCTCAGGTCGATGGGGATGCCTGCATAGGAGGACATGGCATCGACGATGAACGTCACCCCAAGCCGGCGTGTCAACTCGCTTAACTCTTCTATCGGGTTGAGAACGCCTGTGGTCGTTTCATGGTGTACGGCTACCAGATGGGTTATTGCCCGGTCCCTCGTCAAGAGAGCCGCCAAGGCCGTCAGATCGGGTAGCTGATCATATCCGGTCTCGTGGACGATCACTTGCTCCTGGCCCAGATGGATGTGGCACATCTCTGATATGCGAAGACCGTAGGCACCGTTGATGAGGACCAAGATCTTGCCATCCGCCGCAACGAGGGAACTGATGCAGGCCTCCACCGCGCATGTCCCGGAACCGGCGAAAACCACGGCGCCATGTGTGTCTTCGCCCTGGACAACCTCCAGCAGCCGTCGGCCGATCTTTTCCTGTAGCCGGCCGAACTCGATCTCGCGCGGACAAATATCGGCGACGATCTGGGCCTGCTTCACCCGTTGGCTGGTCGTAGCAGGTCCTGGTGTCAAGAGAATGGACCGGACCGGAATCATACTGGTTCTCCCGAAGCCGAAGCGATACGCGGCCAGATCACCGAATTTGCCCGTGCCAGATGCTCGAGCGTATCGATTTCGGTCCAAGCCAGTTCCGTCTTCTCGACGTGCAGCGGCAGCGAGCCGGCAATTCCAACTAGACCTTCCTCGTAATGGAAGCCGGCGGGACGCTTGTGCCCCTCGCGCGACATCCACGCCTCGAGGGCAAGCGGCACGCTGCGATCCAGCTTACAGATCCCGACCAGCTCCGCATCGATCCGCGCCAACGAAAAGCGGTCTTTTGAGAGGTTCACGAGATGCGATCGATCGTCCGTCTGAATGTAGACCTCGTCTCCCGATCCGGTTCGCCCTGAGCCAAGAATGACATTGGGAAATGGGCACTCCAACGCTCGGTCGATCATCGCGGCGTCGTAGAGAAGATCGGATTCAAGCGAGAGAAATTCACAACCGAGGTTTCGCGCGCATAGCAGAAAAGTTTCGAGGCTGCCGGAATGGGCAAAATCCTGATTGGCAACGCAATCGATTTGAACGTGCCCGATGCGCGACGACAGGGCCTCGTATTCCGACGCCATGTATCCTGTTCCGATGATGATGCGGCGGATTCCGCGATCCGCAAGAATTTCGATCGACCGTTCGACTATCGGCTGTCCGGCGACGGGTATGAAACCCTTCGGGGCATCGCGGGAATATTCCGATATTCGGCTGCCAAGCCCCGCCGCCATGATGACCGCTGTATCGATGCTCATTGCATGAACTCCTGTAGCCTGCGTACCGTCTCGGCCGGCGAAATGGTGGGGCGCCCCAGCGGTGAAATCGACCCGGGCGCTATTGAAACATGCAGAAATGTTAGCCGCGGTTGCGCCAGCCAGTCGTCCAGGGCCTGCTCCACCTCACCGAGGCTTGAAGCGCTCGCCACATGGGAATATCCGGCACCGTGCGCAATCATGGCCCAGTTCATCCCGCGCGAGGCTGTGGCCTGCCCGCCCGTCGAGTCGTGCGTCTCGTTGTCGAGAAGCACGTGAAGAAGATTGGCGGGTGAATAGCACGCGTTGGTCGCGAGATTTCCCATTCGCATCAGCAGGGCGCCGTCGCCGTCGAGCGCGATGACCCTTCGCTCGGGTCTTGATATCGAC
>NZ_JAELUG010001423.1 GCF_016429255.1 Rhizobium sp. ASV8 | reverse complement strand
GCCCTATGATGCCGATATCGTCAAGGCGTCGCTGACGACGATCGCAGAAACGGCCAAGGCATTCCCGGATCAGTTCAATCCGCAGAGCGACAAGGGCGACGCCGAAGTCAATCCGAAGATCTGGGACCTGTCTCTTATACACATCTCCGAGCCCACGAGACGGTCTATTAAATCTCGTTTTCCGTCTTCTGCGTGAAAAAGGGGGGGGGGGGGGGGGGGGGGGGGGGGGGGGGGGGGGGGGGGGGGGGGGGGGGGGGGGGGGGGGGGGGGGGGGGGGGGGGGGGGGGGGGGGGGGGGGGGGGGGGG
>NZ_JAELUG010001422.1 GCF_016429255.1 Rhizobium sp. ASV8 | reverse complement strand
CCCATGGGGAATAGTTGCAGATCATGGCGCCCATTCTGCGCGAGATCGACGATCACTGGCGCGTCGGTGCTGACATCGAGAACCATCGGCTGGGCCGGAGCGAGACGGAAGGCCATGGCCTGGCCCTGTCTCTTATACACATCTCCGAGCCCACGAGACGGTCTATTAAATCTCGTATGCCGTCTTCTGCATGAAAAAAGGGGGGGGGGGGGGGGGGGGGGGGGGGGGGGGGGGGGGGGGGGGGGGGGGGGGGGGGGGGGGGGGGGGGGGGGGGGGGGGGGGGGGGGGGGGGGGGGGGGGGGGGGG
>NZ_JAELUG010001421.1 GCF_016429255.1 Rhizobium sp. ASV8 | reverse complement strand
CCCCCCCCCCCCCCCCCCCCCCCCCCCCCCCCCCCCCCCCCCCCCCCCCCCCCCCCCCCCCCCCCCCCCCCCCCCCCCCCCCCCCCCCCCCCCCCCCCCCCCCCCTTTTTTCAAGCAGAAGACGGAAAACGAGATTTAATAGACCGTCTCGTGGGCTCGGAGATGTGTATAAGAGACAGCGCCTACATAGCGGCACAATTCGCAATGTTATCCGCCCGTGGAGTAACCCAAGCTATGGCACGTCAGTTTATTTATCATATGGCCGGACTGAATAAGTCCTATGGCGCCAAGAAGATCCTCGAGAAT
>NZ_JAELUG010001420.1 GCF_016429255.1 Rhizobium sp. ASV8 | reverse complement strand
CCCCCCCCCCCCCCCCCCCCCCCCCCCCCCCCCCCCCCCCCCCCCCCCCCCCCCCCCCCCCCCCCCCCCCCCCCCCCCCCCCCCCCCCCCCCCCCCCCCCCCCCCCTTTTTCAACCAGAAGACGGCAAACGAGATTTAATAGACCGTCTCGTGGGCTCGGAGATGTGTATAAGAGACAGGTTCCAGGCCCGGCAGATCGATGCCGCGAGCCGCGACATCGGTTGCGATGCAGACGCGGGCACGGCCATCGCGCATGGCCTGAAGAGCGTGGGTGCGCTCGTTCTGGCTGAGTTCGCCCGACAGAGC
>NZ_JAELUG010001419.1 GCF_016429255.1 Rhizobium sp. ASV8 | reverse complement strand
GGGATGATCACTCTGCGCAGCACGCGCCGCGGGGTGGCGTAGAGATCATATGCTGCTTCGATTAGCGAGAAATTCAGCCGCTCCATCGACGCGTAGAGCGGCAGGACCATCAAGGGCAGATATACATCTGTCTCTTATACACATCTCCGAGCCCACGAGACGGTCTATTAAATCTCGTTTGCCGTCTTCGGCTTGAAAAAGGGGGGGGGGGGGGGGGGGGGGGGGGGGGGGGGGGGGGGGGGGGGGGGGGGGGGGGGGGGGGGGGGGGGGGGGGGGGGGGGGGGGGGGGGGGGGGGGGGGGGGGGG
>NZ_JAELUG010001418.1 GCF_016429255.1 Rhizobium sp. ASV8 | reverse complement strand
CCCCCCCCCCCCCCCCCCCCCCCCCCCCCCCCCCCCCCCCCCCCCCCCCCCCCCCCCCCCCCCCCCCCCCCCCCCCCCCCCCCCCCCCCCCCCCCCCCCCCCCCCTTTTTTCACGCAGAAGACGGCAAACGAGATTTAATAGACCGTCTCGTGGGCTCGGAGATGTGTATAAGAGACAGGCCTATATCAGCACGGGTCTGTCGGAACGCGCTTCGGCAGCGCAAAGCGGTGCCAAATGGCTGGAGACGCGGCTGATCGAAGTTGGACGGCAGGCACGCGAAGCAGCCATGAACGTCGAGGAATTCC
>NZ_JAELUG010001417.1 GCF_016429255.1 Rhizobium sp. ASV8 | reverse complement strand
CCCCCCCCCCCCCCCCCCCCCCCCCCCCCCCCCCCCCCCCCCCCCCCCCCCCCCCCCCCCCCCCCCCCCCCCCCCCCCCCCCCCCCCCCCCCCCCCCCCCCCCCCCCTTTTCAAGCAGAAGACGGAAAACGAGATTTAATAGACCGTCTCGTGGGCTCGGAGATGTGTATAAGAGACAGGTGGTCTTGACCCGGACATTTCGCCGGATGCCGCCTATTTCCAGATTCCGCGCGTGGCCAAGGCGCGCAACATGGATGAGGCCAAGCTCAAGGCGATTGTCGATGCTGCCGTGGAATCCCGGGAGTT
>NZ_JAELUG010001416.1 GCF_016429255.1 Rhizobium sp. ASV8 | reverse complement strand
ACTGGGCGGTCAATTACGCCTCGCCATCGTCAGGGCGGGTCGAGTTGTGGGAATGGATGGAGGAAAGTTCGTTACGCAGTCTGGCGATGCGAAGCCGCGTGACCGTCAATAGCGCCGAGGCCTATATCTGTCTCTTATACACATCTCCGAGCCCACGAGACGGTCTATTAAATCTCGTTTGCCGTCTTCTGCTTGAAAATGGGGGGGGGGGGGGGGGGGGGGGGGGGGGGGGGGGGGGGGGGGGGGGGGGGGGGGGGGGGGGGGGGGGGGGGGGGGGGGGGGGGGGGGGGGGGGGGGGGGGGGGGG
>NZ_JAELUG010001415.1 GCF_016429255.1 Rhizobium sp. ASV8 | reverse complement strand
CCCCCCCCCCCCCCCCCCCCCCCCCCCCCCCCCCCCCCCCCCCCCCCCCCCCCCCCCCCCCCCCCCCCCCCCCCCCCCCCCCCCCCCCCCCCCCCCCCCCCCCCCCTTTTTCAAGCAGAAGCCGGCAAACGAGATTTAATAGACCGTCTCGTGGGCTCGGAGATGTGTATAAGAGACAGCCCCAACGGTGATCTGGTCCATTCGCAGATGCGGCTGGCCGACACCGACAGGCACCCATTGGCCGGCTTTGCCGCAATTGCCGATGCCGGTATCGAGTTTCATGTCGTTGCCGATCATCGTGACGCG
>NZ_JAELUG010000157.1 GCF_016429255.1 Rhizobium sp. ASV8 | reverse complement strand
AGGCCGCATTGCGTCACGGCGGCGTAGACAACGGCCCGCCGGGTCTTCGCCCACACTACGCACCCGACTACTTTGCCGCCTTCGTCACAGACCCCGACGGCTATCATATCGAGGTGGTCGCCGAGGTCGAAGGATAACAGTCGGATGCAGTTGCGGTGGTCTCATCACCCGCCCTCGTGGTTCGAGGCTTCGCTTTTAGAGCATGTCGCGCAAAAGTGAGCAGCGGTTTTTGCGGCTAAGACATGCGTGAAATCAAAGAGCCAAAGCGCGTGAAGCGAATCTTAGAGATCGCGACGCGCTTTAGAGCTCCGCACCTTACCATGAGGACTGCTCTTTTGTGCCTCGCAGCAGAATGTGCCCCACCTCATGGTGAGGTGCATCGCCGTTAAGCGTAGCGAAAACGGTGATGCCTCGAACCACGAAGTGGCCTATGTCAGCGCGAAAGTTAAAGCTGGCCCCGCATCGGATGTCCCTTGTAGACACCCAAAATCCGGACCTTTTCGGAGAAGAAACGCAGCTCTTCCAAAGCGCGGCGCACATGCGGGTCGGAAGGATGTCCTTCGATGTCAGCATAGAACTGCGTCGCGACAAAACGGCCGCCGAGCTGGTAGCTTTCGAGCTTCGTCATGTTGATGCCGTTGGTGGCGAAGCCGCCGAGTGCCTTGTACAGAGCGGCCGGAATGTTGCGCACGTTGAAGACGAAGGTGGTGACGATCTTTTCGTCGGGCGCGCTGCGCTCCGCCCAATCCTCGTCACGCGACAGCACGACGAAGCGCGTCATGTTGTTTTCGGTATCCTCGACATTCTCAGCGATGATTTCGAGGCCATAGAGATCGGCCGCCAGCCGCGGCGCCAGCGCCGCCATGCTGCGGTCGCCGGTTTCCTGCACGAGTTTGGCCGCACCGGCCGTATCGCCGGCGATCACGGGCTTCCAGCCGTTGGCACGCACGATATTGCGGCACTGGCCGAGTGCATGAATATGGCTGTGCACCGTGCGGATCTCTTCCTTCCTGACGCCCGGCAGGACCATCAGCTGGAAGCGGATCGGCATGAAATATTCGCCGACGATATGCAGGCGGGATTCAGGCAGCAAATGATGAATGTCGGCGACGCGGCCGGCGATGGTGTTCTCGATCGGGATCATACCGAGATCCGCCTCGCCATTGTCGATGGCGGTCAGGGCATCCTCAAAGGTCTGGCAGGGCAACGGCTCCATGGTCGGGAACATGTCACGGCTGGCCATATCGGAATTGGCGCCGTAGTCGCCCTGGAAGGAGATCTTGTTGGTCTTGGAAATCATCTAACTGCCTTTGGGGGGACTGCCTTTGGGGAAATGCCGTCAGAGAGAGGCGGCGGAAAGAATGCGTCTGGCCTTTTCGAGGTCCTTGGGAGTATCGACACCGAGCGGGACCGTGTCAACGATCTCCACATCGATGCGCATGCCGGCCTCCAGCGCCCTCAGCTGCTCCAGCGATTCGCGCCGTTCCAGCGTCGATGGGCCGAGGCTCACGAATTTTTTGAGCGCCGCGCGGCGATAAGCGTAGAGGCCGATGTGATGATAGAGCGGCCCTTCGCCGTAAGGGGCGGTGGTGCGGGTAAAATAAAGCGCGCGCAGACGGCTGTCCGAAATCGGCGACCCCACAACCTTGACCACGCTCGGCAGGGTCTTTTCCTCCTCGTCCTTGATCTCGACGGTGAGCGTCGCGATGTCGACGGCCGGATTTTCAAGCGGACGCAGTGAGGCGCGAATGGTCTCGGGATCGATCGTCGGCAGGTCGCCCTGCACGTTGACGACGATCTCGGCGCGGCCCTGCGGGTCGACAGCCTGCAGCGCCTCGTAAATGCGGTCCGAGCCGGATTGATGGTCGCCTCGCGTCATGACGACATCGAAGCCGGCATTCGCCACCGCGTCGTAGACGTCCTTATCGTCGACGGCGACGATGATGCGACCGATCGCCGCCTCGCGCGCGCGCTTGGCAACCTGTACGATCATGGGCAGGCCGCAAATATCGGCGAGCGGCTTGCCGGGCAGGCGGGTGGAGGCCATTCGAGCAGGAATGAGAACCAGCGTCTTGTCTAAATTTGGATCTGTCATTCTTGGGCCTTCTATTCCTGCGGGAAAAGTGTCAAAACGTCTCACGGTGGAGGCCGTTTACAGAGTTGCAAGAAACAGCCAAAAGACATAGGTTTCGCGCGAATTCAAGATGGGCCGGCTGAGGATGCTGGCGGCGAGGGGAGCATAGCAGATGAATTCATCCTACGTGAACATGGGAGTCGGGGCACTTTTGGCCACGCTGTTCGTGTTGAAGTCCGTGTCGCTCGCGTCAGGATTTATTTTCCATTCGGAAACACCGGAAAAGCCGGGTTTTGCCATCGTTGCCGCAGAAGAGCCGGCTGGTGGCGAGAAGGCTGCGGCCGCAAAGCCGGATACGCCGATCGCTCAGCTTTTGCAGAAGGCTGATGCGAAGGTCGGCGAGACGATCTTCAAGAAGTGTCAGGCCTGTCATTCCGGAGAAAAGGGAGGACCGAACAAGGTTGGCCCTGATCTCTGGGGTATCGTCGACCGTCCGGTCGCCGAGCATGAGGGCTTTGCCTACTCGGCCGGCATGAAGGACTTCTCCAAGGGCGGCGCGGAGAAGTGGACCTACGATCACCTCTATCACTTCCTGGCTGCTCCGAAGAAGTTCGTTGCCGGTACGGCGATGGGCTTTGCCGGTCTGCCGAAGGAAGAGGATCGCGCCAACGTGATCGCCTATCTGCGCACGCTCGCCGATACGCAGGTTCCGCTGCCGGATCCGAACGCACCGGCTGCCACCAACTAAGGCAGTCCTGATGATGGATTGAAAACCCGGCCGTTGAGGCCGGGTTTTTCGCGCTTGCGAATCAGATCGAGTGCCGGCGCGAACGGCTTCTTCGATCGAGGTCGAAGACCTTCAGTCCGTCTTCGGCGCTCGGCGGCGTGCGCCAATCCTCTGCGGCCAGTGCTTTGCGGGCATCGCGCAAGCCGGCCCCCCAATGCTCGCGCATCGACAGCGAGGAAAACTCGTAGTCCTTGGAATGCGCGCGGAATTCCTTGCTGCGGTAGATCAGGTGGATGATGGTGACGCCGTAGTTGGAACAATGCTGCTCCAGTTTCCGGATCTCCGGATCGGCCTTGGCCTCATCGGGAAGGCGAGCGTAGAGGTCCGATATAGCGCGTCGCAGGCGGTGCCGCTCAAGGAAGAGATCGGTGTTCAGTCGCGTGCGGCTGGAATAGGTAATGTCCTTGCGCCGCTCCTCGACCTCTTCGAGATCCTGCGGCAGCGGCCCGACGGCGCTGAAAAGATCAACCTGGAAAACCACGGTGTCGACGTCGGCGCCATTGCGCAGCACATAGGTCAGCGGCGTATTCGAGACGAGACCGCCGTCCCAGTAGTGCTCGCCGCCGATCTTGATCGCCGGAAATCCCGGCGGCAGCGCACCGCTCGCCATGATGTGCTCCGGCGTGATCTTCGTGTCTCTATTGTCGAAGAAGGCGAAGTTGCCGGTGCGAACGTTGACGGCGCCGAGGCTCAGTCGCACCGGGCCGTGATTGATTCGGTCAAAGTCCACATGGTCGAGCAGCGTCCGGCGCAACTGCTCGGTATCGTAGATGCTGGTCGCGCCGGCTGAACCGCGTGGCTGGAACCAGGCAGGAATGGCCCAAGGGGAAAAGAAGCCGGGCACCCCGAGGGTCGAGACCCACCAGCTGCTGACGGTGCGGTAAAATGGGCTGGTTTCGCGTTGTCGTTCCATCAGAACATCGACGGGAAGCTGGATGGTGACCTTGTTCCAGAAGGAGCGCAGCTTTTCCAGCCGCTCGCCGGGTATGTTTCCAGCCATGATCGAGGCGTTGATGGCGCCGATCGAGATGCCGGCGATCCAGTCCGGCTCGATATTCTGTTCGCGCAATGCTTCAAAGGCGCCGGCCTGGTAGGAGCCCAGCGCCCCGCCGCCCTGCAGCACGAAGACTTTCTGCGAATAGGCCGAAGCGGAATTGGTAAGTGGAGCTGCAATATTCATGTGCCATCCTTTGCTGCGCTCCGGGTGGGAAGGCCGGGATGCGCAAAATATATGACCATTTTCCTGCGTGCTTCTCCCTTTGACGAGAGATGCGTTTTCAGTCGTGGGGTCGAGCCTGCGCTATGTGAGCAGATAGGCCCAAAGCGACACCGAGAATGCCCCGAGCGCTGTTGTCAGCGTGATGGTCGAGGCGGCGAGACTGTGACCGACACCGAAGCGGTTGGCAATCAGCCAGGCGTTCACACCTGTAGGAACTGCGGCGGTGAGTACGAGTGCGGTGCGCCATTCCGGGCTCAAGCCCAGCAGATGACCGGCCGCCAGCACGCAGGCCGGCAGCAGAAAGAGCTTGAAGCCCGAGATGACGCTGGTAATGCCGAGATTGCCCGAGAGGCCGTATTGACGCAGCGCCATGCCGAGGGAGATCAGCGCCGCCGGCCCCGCGATACTGGCGATGCTGTCGACGACGGTGGCAAGCGTCGATGGGATGCGAAGGCCAGTCAGATGAACGATCAGGCCGCAGAAAAGCCCGATGACCAGCGGATTGCGGACGAGATTTCTGCCGACCTGCCGCAGCAGTTCGCCGGTGCTGCGTCCAGCCCCGCCATTCTCCTTGCGCTCGGCTTGCTCCATCAGCAGTGTGCCCGCGATCATCATGGTGGGAAGGTGCACGGCAATCAGGATCGACATGGCCATGACGCCATCGGGACCAACCGTGCGGCCGACGAGCGGCAGGCCGATGAAGATCGTATTGGCAAAGGCCGAGGAAACGCCGGCCAGCACGCCGATGCGCGCATCCCTCCCGAAGACCCGCGTCGCGACGATGTGGCCCGCGGCCCAGGTGACGGCCACGCCGGAGAAATAGGCGATCCACAATCGAAATGGCGACGCGCCACGGAAATCGGCTCCGGCGATGGTCTGGAACAGCAGAAGCGGCACGGCGATCTTGAAGACGAATTCGCTCATGGCCTCGCCGACGTCGGCTTTCAAAAGCCCTGTGCGCACGATGACCCAGCCAACGAGAATCAGCAGAAATACCGGTAGGACGTCGGTGAGGATTTCGGACATGCCTGATGCTGGGCTTGAAGATCGCAGGTTGAGGAATTCGATCTGCGAGTTCTATCAGCATGCCCGGGTGTGAGAACCCGGAAAAACAAAAAAAGCGGGCATGGCCCGCTTTCGTCGATCCCGCCCCGAGAGGCGGTCCCCCCGGTGCACATGCCGCCAGTTCATCCGTGGTCGGCCCGCGTACCGGTGAGGCGGAAGGCATCATTCCTTCCCCAGCTGGCTTGAAGCCTTGTGAGCTTCTCATCCCAGCCGCTTGATAAGCATTTAAAGATAGAAAGTGACAGGCAAATGACTGATTGGAATTTAGTTGGCGCCTCAAACGCTGATTTTTCTTCCAAACTTCGCAAAAACCGATAATACCGGATACCGGCTATCACCAGTACCGGGATCCTCCAATAGATGACTCGCTTCGATGTATTGACCGTTGGCAACGCCATCGTCGACATTATCGCCCGTTGTAACGATCAGTTCCTGATCGACAATCAAATCACCAAGGCCGCGATGAATCTCATCGACGCCGAACGCGCCGAACTTCTTTATTCGCGCATGGGCCCGGCGCTGGAAGCCTCCGGTGGCAGTGCTGGAAACACGGCAGCGGGCGTTGCCAATTTCGGCGGCAAGGCTGCCTATTTCGGCAAGGTCGCGGAAGATCAGCTCGGAGAGATTTTCGCCCACGACATCCGCGCCCAGGGCGTTCACTACGAGACCAAGGCGAAGGGCACTTTCCCGCCGACGGCACGTTCGATGATTTTCGTGACCGAAGATGGCGAGCGTTCCATGAACACCTATCTCGGCGCCTGCGTCGAGCTTGGTCCGGAAGACGTCGAGGAAGAGGTCGTCGCCGATGCCAAGGTGACCTATTTCGAAGGCTATCTCTGGGATCCGCCGCGCGCCAAGGAAGCGATCCGCGAATGCGCCCGCATCGCCCATGCCCATGGCCGCGAAATGTCGATGACCCTTTCCGACAGCTTCTGCGTTGGCCGCTATCGCGCCGAGTTTCTTGACCTGATGCGCTCCGGCACGGTCGATATCGTCTTTGCCAATAGCGACGAAGCCCTGTCGCTCTACGAGACCGACGATTTCGAAAAGGCGCTGACGCTGATATCAGCCGATTGCAAGATCGCCGCCGTAACCACGGGCAAGGACGGTGCCGTCATCGTGCGCGGCAACGAACGCTATGTCGTCGATGCTCATCCGATCGAGGAGCGCGTCGACACGACCGGCGCCGGCGATCTCTTTGCCGCCGGGTTCCTGTTCGGCTACACGCAGGGCCGCAGCCTCGAAGATTGCGCCAAGCTCGGCAACCTCGCCGCCGCAACCGTCATCGAGCAGATCGGCCCGCGCCCGATGCAGTCGCTGTCGGAAAAGGCCAAGAGATTCGGCCTTCTCTGACTGGGCTTGGTCCCTAGAATTTCTGGGATATAAGAATACGAGCCGCCTTCGACAGATCGTCGGGGCGGCTTCTTGCTATCAAATGATGGAGCGTCGCTTAAGGCACGTCGCGCAGACACGCACTGCGGTTTGCAGTGACAACGTGCTTTAGCTCCAGAAAAGCCTCATCGTCTCGGCTTCATGCAGGATGAGGATACCGATCGCGATGAGAACGAATGGCACCACCCTGTGCCCATACCGTCTGATCGGCGCGCCGAGTTTGGGATGATTGACCAGCGAATGCGCAGCTGCAATCCAGATCGCCGTCAGGATCGCGAAGATGAAGCCTATGGCCAGGATCTCATAGGCGGAGCGCGTAGCGAAGAGCGGCGTGTAGACGCTGATATTATCGCCGCCATTGGCGATCGTGACGAGCGTGACGGCAGCGATATTGCCATGTCCGGCCGAAGCCTTGCTATGATCTTCCGGGTTGTCATCCGTGTCGATGCCCTTCCAGAGTTCCCTCAGTCTCTTCAGCCCGAAATAGATCGGCGCAAAGCCGAGGAGGCCGATATAGGAGGCTGGTATGACGAGTACGAGAAGCGAAGCAACGACGCTGAAGCCGTATAGAGTGGCAATACCGAGGTACTGGCCGATGACGATCTGCTTTGTCCGGAATTTCCGATCGGCGAAGAAACCGAGAAGAACGAAGATGTCATCGACGTTCGTCGATACGAATACGACGATTGCAACGCCCAGAACGCCGAATAGATAAGCCAAGACACCTGCCTCCCTTTCCCATGGCAGATATATCGTCCCGCCGGAAAAGTCGTGCGAGAACGGCTCTGCTTTCTAAGGAATCGTTAAACCGCGATGGCGTTTAGCGCATGATGCCGAGGGAAGCGTTACTTGAAGGCTTCGCCGGGATAAGCACCCCAGATCTCGGACTGAGCCACCCAGCCTTCGGTGCTGTCGGCGGTGACGAGGCACCAGTTGCCGGTGCATTCGCGGATGCTCATCATCACGCCGGGCTGAAGCTTGGCGATGACCGTGCCGGATGGTTGTGCTTCGCGGCGCATATTGACAAAAACAGCCTTGCCCTTGCCCTTCATCCAAGGTGCTGCGATGGCCGAGCGTTGGCCCGACAGCAGCGACTGGTTGACCCAACCTTCGGTGCCGTCTGCATCGCGGACGCGCCGCCAGTTATCGTATTCCTGGATGATTTCGACCGGCAATCCCTGCTTGAGGTAGAGCCATGACACGGCGTAATCGGAGCTTGGTCCGATGCGCAGATTGACCCGCTTGGATTTCAGCGTCACGAAGCGCGGCAACGGCAATCCGCTCGGCCCCTTGGCGGCCTGGGCGGCTGCAAGGTCGGTCGTCGCAAAGGCCATCATCAGGCTTATTGTGAAAATAGCGCAGGACTTCAATACTTTGCCACGCATGGGATTTCCGTTCGTTCGTCATGACGAAGGCGTTGTTTCCATCGCCCATTCGCTCCGGCCAGTGGCAATTCCTCGGATCGCGTCAGCGAGTTTTGTTTGTCTTCGCCTGCGGGTCTGGTAGAAATGCCCGGAACGGGAAAATTATCCTGCTTCTTGGTTAAGAACATCTGAACAAGGCATCGCCGCTCGCCATGACGACGAAGAAAAAACCGAAGGTCTACGTCACGCGCAAACTACCGGATGCGGTGGAAACGCGAATGCGCGAACTCTTCGATGCCGAACTCAACATTGACGATCACCCGCGCACCAAGAACGAACTCATCCAGGCTGTCCGCACGGTCGATGTCCTGGTGCCTACGGTCACCGATCGAATCGATGCCGAGGTGATCGACGAAGCTGGCCCGCAGATGAAGCTGATTGCGAGCTTCTCCAACGGCACGGATCACATCGATGTCGAAGCCGCAGCCCGGCGTGGCATCACCGTCACCAACACGCCGAATGTTCTGACGGAGGATACCGCCGACATGACCATGGCGCTCATCCTCGCCGTGCCGAGGCGGCTGGCGGAAGGTGCGCGCGTGCTGACCGACAATCCTGGCGAATGGGCGGGATGGTCGCCGACCTGGATGCTCGGTCGCCGCATTCACGGCAAACGCATCGGCATCGTCGGCATGGGGCGCATCGGCACGGCGGTTGCCCGCCGCGCCAAGGCGTTCGGCCTTTCCATACACTATCACAATCGCAAGCGCGTCAATCCGGCGACTGAGGACGAGCTTGAGGCGACCTATTGGGACAGCCTCGACCAGATGTTGGCCCGCGTCGATATCGTTTCGGTCAATTGCCCGTCGACACCGGCCACCTATCATCTGATATCCGCACGTCGATTGGCCCTGCTGCAGCCGACGAGCTACATCGTCAACACGGCGCGCGGCGATGTCATCGATGAGACGGCGCTGATCAAGATCCTGCGGGAGGGAAAGATCGCCGGTGCGGGGCTCGACGTGTTCGAGAATGAGCCGGCCGTCAACCCGAAGCTGGTCAAGCTCGCCAATGAGGGCAAGGTGGTGATCCTGCCGCACATGAGTTCGGCCACGCTTGAAGGCCGAATCGACATGGGCGACAAGGTCATCATCAACATCCGCGCCTTCATCGACGGCCATCGTCCGCCAAATCGCGTGCTGCCGTTTCGCTAGGCTGATGCATGTCGCGCAAAAGGGTTGAGCGGTTTTTCACCGAATCAACGAGCTGAAGCGCGAGAAGCGGGCCCTAGAGATCGCGCCGTGCTTTAAGCCAGGCTCTTGCGCATTTCGATTGAGGTCGTGTGGGCAAAGCCCGCATGGCGGTTTTCAGCTGTCTTCACGAATCCCCAGCTTGCGAAGGTGGCGTGATTCTCTGTTAGCTCGATGCGCGTTTCTAGCCTTAGGGCGGTGAGACCAAGATTGTTCGCAGCCGTCTCGGCCATCGCCAGCAGGCGTCTGCCGACACCCTTGCCCTGTGCGCCCGGCAGCACCGCAAGCTTGCCGACATAGAGGGTGTCGGGCTCTGCGCGGCAAAATATACAGCCGGCTATCTTGTCGCCGTCCATGGCAATGTAAGCGAGCTCGCTGCGCGCTTTCTCCTTGAGAGACTGCGGTGTCAGCGAAAGCGCGGAGGATGCTGGATCGATCCGCCCGTCCATGTAAGCGAAAGAGGCGAGGATGAGGTCGAGCAATTCGCTCCAGCGATGGAAGCTGCCATCCAGCCGTTGAATCGTCAGATCTCTCACTCGGCTGCTGCCTTGGTGCGCTTGCGGCGATAGCGAATGGTTTCAAACCGAGCGGCCAGCCCGTCGTAAAGCAATAGGCGACCGATCAGCGGTTCGCCAATGCCTGTTATCAGCTTGATCGCCTCCATGGCCATCAGCGTGCCGACGACTCCGGTCAAGGCGCCGATGATGCCGGCCTCGGCACAGCTGGGGATAAGCCCCTGCGGCGGTGGCGCCGGGAAGAGGTCGCGATAGCGCGGATTGAGCACGCCTTCCGCATCGCTCTCGTATGGCTTCAACGTCGTCACCGATCCATCGAATCGCCCGACGGCGCCGGTTACGAGCGGCAGGCGTGCAGCCTCGGCCGCATCTGCTGCCGTGTAGCGTGTGTCGAAATTGTCCGAGCCATCGATAACGAGATCGAAGCCGCCAAGATGCCGGGATGCCGTATCCTGCGAAAAACGTTCCTCGAAGCGGATGGTCCGGACATGCGGATTAAGCCGCGCGATGGCGTCGGCAGCGCTCTGTGTTTTCAGCTCGCCGATGGTGCCGGTATCATGGATCACCTGCCGCTGCAGGTTGGACAGCGAAACGCGGTCGTCGTCGGCAATACCGAGCGTTCCGACGCCGGCAGCGGCGAGATATTGCAGCACCGGAGCACCGAGCCCGCCTGCGCCGATGACAAGCACCCGCGCAGTCTTCAACCGCTGCTGCCCCGCCCCGCCGACTTCGGGCAGCAGGATGTGGCGCTGATAACGGGCGATTTCGTCTGGTGTCAAAGGATCCATGGCAGCGATCCTATCATGATCGACGAGTTTGAGATGCTAGGATTTTGTAATGCCGCCATGCGAAACGGTGAAGAATTGCGCGCGCTCGCCAAGCGCCGAAAACATGGATTTGTCGGTGCCGGTCATGAAGGATTGACCGCCCAGGCCGTCGATGAGGTCGAAAAGTGCGGCGCGCCGGCCCTCATCGAGATGAGCGGCGATTTCGTCGAGGAGCAGGATCGGCGCATAGCCGGTTAGATTGCCTACCAGACGGGCATGGGCGAGGATCAGGCCGACCAGAAGCGCCTTCTGTTCACCTGTCGAACAACGCTCCGCCTCCATATCCTTTTCAAGATGGCGCACCAGGAGATCGGCCCTGTGCGGCCCATCCAGCGTGCGGCCGGCCGCGGCATCGCGGTAGCGGCCCTCGCGCAGCATCGCGGCGTACTGATCTTCAAGATCGACGGCGGGCCGGTCGAACTGCCCGTCAAGGAAGCCGGAAAGTTCGAGCGCCGCGGAGGGAAACGGTGTCGCCTCTCGCGTTTCGCCGATCAGGCGGGAAAGAAGGCCGAGCATTTCCTGTCGCGCAAGCGCCATGGCGATGCCGAGGCTGGCCATCTGCTCCTCGATGCCAGCGAGCCATGAGGGGTCGAAACGGCCTTCCGAAAGCAGCTTGTTGCGGCTGCGCATGGCGCGCTCGAAATCGCTGGCGCGGCGGCCATGGGCGGGATCGAGCGACAGCACCAGCCGGTCGAGAAAACGGCGGCGCTCCGAGGAGCCGCCGGTGAACAGGCCATCCATGGCCGGCGTCAGCCAGAGAACCCGCAAATGATCGGTCAGCTCATCGACCGCCTTGGCCGGCGTGCCGTTGATTCGCAGCTTGCGGGCTGATGATTCGTCCGTGGTGTCGATGCCGGTGCCGATCTCGACTGTGCCATCCATCCCGTCCAACTCGGCAAAGATCGAGAATCCACCTGGCGCATGGACGCGGGTAACATCGGCATAGGCTGCCCGCCGCAGGCCTCGGCCGGGCGAAAGCAGCGAAACCGCCTCCATCAGATTGGTCTTGCCCGCACCGTTGTCGCCAGTCAGTACGACGTGCCGCTCGTCAAGCGCCAGCGCCGCCGCCGCATAGTTGCGGAAGTCGGTGAGCTTCAGGCGCGAGATGAAAACCTTGTCCGGCATGGGTCTTTGAGATTCGTGTCGTTGGCCGAGGCGTATGCCGAACCCCGCCCAAGTGCAAGGATTTTGCCGTCTTTCTCGACCGTCGATCGGTGCATGGTCAACACCTGGCTTTCAGCCTCTGGCACCGTGAAAGCTCGCTCCCCATATGGCTATGCTCTGCGGACACCATGAATGGGGGCTCAATTGGACACTGCAAAGGCATTGCTCGCGCATACGCATGCCGGCTGGTCACGCGTAAAGCAGGGCGAATCGGGCGATCTTGTCTATCGACGCGAGGATGGCCGCGCCTATGCGAAAATTGCGTCGTCAGCACGCTTGGCCGACCTTGCTGGCGAACGTGACAGGCTGCTTTGGCTACGGGGCAGGGGGATCGTAGTACCCGAGGTCATCGACTGGCGTGAGGTCGAGGATGGTGCTTGCCTGATCGTGACGGCAATCCCCGGTGTGCCTGCAGTCGAATTGGATGGAAACGCCTTGTTGAAGGCTTGGCCCTCGATGGTGCTGCAACTCCGGACTTTCCATGAGCTGCGGGCTGAGGCGTGCCCTTTCGATCGCAGCCTGTCGCTCATGTTCGCGCGGGCAGCGGATGTGGTTTCGCGCGATGCTGTGAATCCGGATTTCCTGCCGCCGGAAGATCGGGACACACTGGCTCATACTTTGCTGGAGCGTATCGAACGCGATCTGCCTGTGCGGCTTGCGCAAGAGGCAGCCGACAAGGTTCTTTGCCACGGCGATGCCTGCATGCCCAACTTTATGGTTGATCCGCATAGCCTGCGATGCACCGGCCTGCTCGATCTCGGGCGCGTTGGAAAAGCGGATCGCTATGTCGATCTTGCGCTGATGATTGCCAATGCCGGAGAAAACTGGGCGACACGGGAGCAGGCCGAGCGGGCGTTCGAGATCCTGTTCGAGGTGCTGGACATCGCGGAACCGGATCGCGAGCGTCTCGCCTTCTATCTCCGGCTCGATCCGCTCACCTGGGGCTGATTCGCGTAACCAAAGGTGATTCGTCCGCCCAAACAAAAAATCCGACCGAATCATCGGTCGGATTCATGTGAAACACTTTGATTCGCGAATCAGTCGCTGAAGGTGTCGAAGAAATCCTTCATGCGGGCGAAGAAGCCGGTTGATTCGGGATTGTTGTCCTTCGAAGAGATCTGTTCGAATTCCTGCAGAAGTTCGCGCTGGCGCTTTGTCAGCTTCTGCGGCGTCTCGATCTGGATCTGGATGTAGAGATCACCGACCTGGCTGGAGCGCAGCACCGGCATGCCCTTGGCCTTCAGGCGGAATTGCTTGCCGACCTGCGTGCCTTCGGGAACGGTAACGCGGGACTTGGTGCCGTCGAGCGTTGCTACGTCGAAAGTGCCGCCAAGTGCTGCTGTTGTCATCGAGATCGGCACGGCGCAGTAGAGATCGGCGCCATCGCGCTGGAAGAACTCGTGCGGTTTGACGGAAAGGAAGATGTAGAGG
>NZ_JAELUG010001414.1 GCF_016429255.1 Rhizobium sp. ASV8 | reverse complement strand
CTGACCTTCGGCAAGGAAAACATCACCTCCGGCGCATCCTCCGACATCGAGCAGGCGACAAAGCTTGCCCGGGCAATGGTTACGCAATGGGGCTTCTCCGATGAGCTCGGTTTGGTCGCCTATGGCGCTGTCTCTTATACACATCTCCGAGCCCACGAGACGGTCTATTAAATCTCGTTTGCCGTCTTCTGGTTGAAAAGGGGGGGGGGGGGGGGGGGGGGGGGGGGGGGGGGGGGGGGGGGGGGGGGGGGGGGGGGGGGGGGGGGGGGGGGGGGGGGGGGGGGGGGGGGGGGGGGGGGGGGGGGG
>NZ_JAELUG010001413.1 GCF_016429255.1 Rhizobium sp. ASV8 | reverse complement strand
CCCCCCCCCCCCCCCCCCCCCCCCCCCCCCCCCCCCCCCCCCCCCCCCCCCCCCCCCCCCCCCCCCCCCCCCCCCCCCCCCCCCCCCCCCCCCCCCCCCCCCCCCTCTTTTCAAGCAGAAGACGGCAAACGAGATTTAATAGACCGTCTCGTGGGCTCGGAGATGTGTATAAGAGACAGGCCATCTATGTTCTAAAAAGCACGGGAAGGTTCATCCAGATCAAGTCCGGCGTCTTACCAATTCCACAGCTTCCTTAGAAAGGAGGTGATCCAGCCGCAGGTTCCCCTACGGCTACCTTGTTACGAC
>NZ_JAELUG010001412.1 GCF_016429255.1 Rhizobium sp. ASV8 | reverse complement strand
CCCCCCCCCCCCCCCCCCCCCCCCCCCCCCCCCCCCCCCCCCCCCCCCCCCCCCCCCCCCCCCCCCCCCCCCCCCCCCCCCCCCCCCCCCCCCCCCCCCCCCCCCCCTTTTCACGCACAAGACGGCAAACGAGATTTAATAGACCGTCTCGTGGGCTCGGAGATGTGTATAAGAGACAGCTCAGGAAGCGCGGATCGTTCATCATCACCTCCTTGCCTGTCTGCGGCTCGTAGAGGTAATTGCCACAGATCCCATGGACCGCAGGTGGGCGCCCGGTGGCGATCGAGAGATTGTTGGGGTTGGTAA
>NZ_JAELUG010001411.1 GCF_016429255.1 Rhizobium sp. ASV8 | reverse complement strand
CCCCCCCCCCCCCCCCCCCCCCCCCCCCCCCCCCCCCCCCCCCCCCCCCCCCCCCCCCCCCCCCCCCCCCCCCCCCCCCCCCCCCCCCCCCCCCCCCCCCCCCCCCCCTTTTTCAAGCAGAATACGGCATACGAGATTTAATAGACCGTCTCGTGGGCTCGGAGATGTGTATAAGAGACAGGATTTCGATTGCAAGGCGACGATCAAGAAGGCGAGGGCGCGCAACCTGCCGATTTTCGGCGTCTGCCTGGGGCTCCAGGCGCTGGCCGAAGCCTATGGCGGCGAGTTGCGGCATCTGGCAATCCC
>NZ_JAELUG010001410.1 GCF_016429255.1 Rhizobium sp. ASV8 | reverse complement strand
CCCCCCCCCCCCCCCCCCCCCCCCCCCCCCCCCCCCCCCCCCCCCCCCCCCCCCCCCCCCCCCCCCCCCCCCCCCCCCCCCCCCCCCCCCCCCCCCCCCCCCCCCCCCATTTTCAAGCAGAAGACGGAATACGAGATTTAATAGACCGTCTCGTGGGCTCGGAGATGTGTATAAGAGACAGGCCCTGATCTGCCTCAAAGACCGCACGGGGGCAAAGCTCGTCAGCGCATTCTTCAAGATCGCGGGCTCTATCGAAAGCAGTTCCTTGTAATCATCAGCGTGCTTAAAACGACGCCGATGCCTCAC
>NZ_JAELUG010001409.1 GCF_016429255.1 Rhizobium sp. ASV8 | reverse complement strand
CCCCCCCCCCCCCCCCCCCCCCCCCCCCCCCCCCCCCCCCCCCCCCCCCCCCCCCCCCCCCCCCCCCCCCCCCCCCCCCCCCCCCCCCCCCCCCCCCCCCCCCCCTTTTTTCAAGCAGAAGACGGCAAACGAGATTTAATAGACCGTCTCGTGGGCTCGGAGATGTGTATAAGAGACAGGATTAAAGCAACACCTGCTGCGGCCAGCAACCCTATACTCCGTTCCGATCGCAGCACCGGAAAATTGGCTCCAAGAGACTGCAGAAAACCCACGCCGATCGCCCCGAGGAAGCCCGCTGTTCCGGGC
>NZ_JAELUG010001408.1 GCF_016429255.1 Rhizobium sp. ASV8 | reverse complement strand
CCCCCCCCCCCCCCCCCCCCCCCCCCCCCCCCCCCCCCCCCCCCCCCCCCCCCCCCCCCCCCCCCCCCCCCCCCCCCCCCCCCCCCCCCCCCCCCCCCCCCCCCCCTTTTTCAAGCAGAAGACGGAAAACGAGATTTAATAGACCGTCTCGTGGGCTCGGAGATGTGTATAAGAGACAGCTCCTACGCAGGCTCCAACGCCGAGATTGAAGAGGCCACCGAGCGTATGGCCGGCTGGCTGAAATAGAATCCCCGATCAATGGGTTGCGCCTGCTTGTGAAAGTGATTTCGCAGGCCGCGAACATCG
>NZ_JAELUG010001407.1 GCF_016429255.1 Rhizobium sp. ASV8 | reverse complement strand
CCCCCCCCCCCCCCCCCCCCCCCCCCCCCCCCCCCCCCCCCCCCCCCCCCCCCCCCCCCCCCCCCCCCCCCCCCCCCCCCCCCCCCCCCCCCCCCCCCCCCCCCCCTTTTTCAAGCACAAGACGGCAAACGAGATTTAATAGACCGTCTCGTGGGCTCGGAGATGTGTATAAGAGACAGGGCCACCGTAAGGTGTTCGGCGGAGGTGCCTGAGGTTCGCAGGCTCTCGAATGGAACGAGAGTGGCGTGCCATCTCGTGGCGGACGCGTGATCGATGCGGATGCCTCGGCCGCCTCAGGCCAGGGCG
>NZ_JAELUG010001406.1 GCF_016429255.1 Rhizobium sp. ASV8 | reverse complement strand
CTATAGTCTCACTATCGGCGCCCCGACGATTGCGATCGCGCCTGCGACACCGACGCTGCCGGCAGCAACGGTTGCCAGTGCCTATAGCGAGACATTGACGGCATCGGGCGGCACGTCTCCCTACAGCCTGTCTCTTATACACATCTCCGAGCCCACGAGACGGTCTATTAAATCTCGTATGCCGTCTTGTGCGTGAAAAGGGGGGGGGGGGGGGGGGGGGGGGGGGGGGGGGGGGGGGGGGGGGGGGGGGGGGGGGGGGGGGGGGGGGGGGGGGGGGGGGGGGGGGGGGGGGGGGGGGGGGGGGGG
>NZ_JAELUG010001405.1 GCF_016429255.1 Rhizobium sp. ASV8 | reverse complement strand
TGCGAGCCGGCCGCCATTGTCGAAGTTGGTGACGGCAATGCCGTTGGCGGCGCCATCGATCAGGTTGTTGTTGATGATCGCACCTTCGAACTCGAATTCGCAATAGATTGCCGTCTCGCCCGAGCGCCTGTCTCTTATACACATCTCCGAGCCCACGAGACGGTCTATTAAATCTCGTATGCCGTCTTCTGGTTGAAAAGGGGGGGGGGGGGGGGGGGGGGGGGGGGGGGGGGGGGGGGGGGGGGGGGGGGGGGGGGGGGGGGGGGGGGGGGGGGGGGGGGGGGGGGGGGGGGGGGGGGGGGGGGG
>NZ_JAELUG010000156.1 GCF_016429255.1 Rhizobium sp. ASV8 | reverse complement strand
CGGCTCGGTTGCCGGCACGACGGGCACGCCGACGGAGATTGCCAGATTGCGCGCAGCAACCTTGTTGCCGAGCTGGCGCATCGTATCGGCGCGCGGCCCGATGAAAATAATGCCGGCGGCATCGCAGGCGTCGACGAATTCAGGGCTTTCCGACAGCAGGCCGTAGCCAGGATGAATGGCATCGGCGCCGGAAAGCTTGGCGACGCGGATGACCTCGTCGATCGACAGATAGCTCTCGATCGGCCCGAGGTCGCGGGCCAGATGCGGGCCGCGGCCCACCTGATAGCTTTCATCGGCTTTGAATCGATGCAGAGCGAGTTTGTCTTCCTCGGCCCAGATGGCCACCGTTTTTATGCCAAGCTCGTTGGCGGCGCGGAATACGCGAATGGCGATTTCAGAACGGTTGGCTACCAGGATCTTGGAAATGGGCAATGCAGTCTCCTCACGGCATCGAAACGGGCAATGCTGCACCCGCGAAGAAAATTCTTAACTTCTTGTTACGAGAAGTGTCAATTTCCCCGACGCTTCGGAAATCAAAATTGTTGCCGCTACGGAATAAGTCCGTTTCTGAAAGCGATGGCAACAATGTGCTGCCGGTTCTTGGCATTCAGCTTGTCCTGGATACTGTTCATGTACCAGTCGACGGTGTGGTTGGAGATAGCAAGCAGGCGACTGATCTCGATCGACGTCATGCCTTCAGCCAGGTGGCTGAGCACTTCCATCTCGCGCTTGGTCAGCTTGGCATCGACATTAGCGGCCTCTTCCAGCGATTGCGCTTCGTCGCGCAGTTCCAGCAAACGCCAGAATGTCTTTCTGGCAACGGCATCGAAGAGAGACAGCTCCGTCGGCGACAGATCCACCGCGTCGCCACCGATCGTCATGCTGCCGAGCAAGCCGTTGCGGCCGTGAATCGGGAAAATATAGCCGTCGAGCAGGCCGTTGGCGCGGGCGTCCGCCATCATCTGCTCCATCCGGCGGCGCAAAGGATCGCTCTTGAGCGCGGTCATGGCATCGCGCCAGCGGAACGGCCGCTGCGCCCGGCCGAGATAACGCGCAACCGGGTCGACAAGCATGTATCGCTTGTTCTCGTAGGTCAGTGGCCATTTGTCCGGCCAGCGGCCGGCAAGCATGAAATTCGCAAGATCGATGTTTGGCCGCGGTTGCTTCAGCAGGCCGTAGAAGTCGAACTTGTAGGAACGAAGCACCAGCTCCAGTTCGGTAACGACATTCTTGGCAAGCTTGCATTCCTCTATGACCACAAGCAGTTGTAATAACGAATGGATATTCACATCTACCCCTTGGCTCTACAGCCTGAATTGCTGGCGCCCGGACATTCCCATCGATGTCTCGCCTAGCCCAAAACGCGTCCAATCGCCGGCAACATACTCAGCCCGGAACAAAATTAAACGCTTTTGGCGAAATTTTTATCATTCAACCTTAGATGGCAGATCTTGTGCGATATGGCAACGCGACACCAAGGCAGTTTCAAACTGTCACATTTTAACCAAAACCGATAGGGTCAACTATATATACTCGCGCGCATGACGCGAAAAATCGCTTTGAAAAACAGCGTAGGATTCCGTTAATCGCCGGTTCAGGTAGCGATCTGTAGCATCCCAACATTCCGAGTTTTGCCGATGCAAAGAGGGTGCCAGACGTGTCACTGTTCAAAGTCTATGCGAGAGCCCTGAAGTATCTTGGCGCGTATCGATACCGCGTTTGGATGGTCGTGATCGCAAACATCGCTTTAGCGATGACCACCATCTACGAGCCGGTTCTGTTCGGCCGCATCTTTGATGCGATTGCCAAGAAGGAAGCCGTCACGCCGACCATGGCGTTGTGGGCCGGCTTTGCCGTCTTCAGTGCAGTAGCCTTCATCGTCGTGTCCCGCGAAGCCGATCGCTTGGCGCATGGTCGCCGCGCATCCCTGCTTACCGAGGCATTTGGTCGCATCATCTCGATGCCGCTCTCCTGGCATAGCCAGCGCGGCACTGCGAGCGCGCTGAACACGCTGCTTCGCGCCTGCGAAGCCCTGTTTGGCCTGTGGCTCGAATTCATGCGCAACCATTTGACGACTGCCGTCGCGCTCGTCGTGATGGTCCCGACCGCCATGGCCATGGACCTGCGTCTTTCGGCCGTGCTCATCCTGCTCGGCACCTTCTACTGGATCATCGGCCGCCTGGTCATGAACCGGACGAAGGATGGCCAGACCTCGGTCGAGAGCCACTACAATACCGTTTTCTCGCATGTGAGCGACTCGATCAGCAACGTTTCCGTGCTGCACAGCTATAACCGCATCGAAGCCGAGACCAAGGCGCTGAAGTCGTTCACCGAACGTCTGCTGGCTGCCCAGTATCCGGTTCTCGACTGGTGGGCCCTTGCCGGCGCTCTGAACCGCACGGCGTCGACCGTTGCCATGATGGCGATCCTGATGATCGGCACCGTGCTTGTGCAGGACGGCAGCCTGAGCCTTGGCGCGCTCATCACGTTCATCGCTTTCGCCAACGTGCTGATCGGCCGTCTTGAGCAGCTGCGCAACTTCGCCAACCAGATTTTCGAAGCCCGCGCCAAGCTCGTGGACTTCTATACGCTGGAAGATTCTGTCCGCGACCGCGAAGAGCCGGCTGGTCTTGCCGAGATCAGGGACGTCAAGGGCGAGGTGGAATTCCGCGACGTTTCCTTCGGCTTCGCCAACTCATCGCAGGGCCTGCACAACATCTCCTTCACGGTGAAGGCAGGCCAAACCGTCGCCATCGTCGGCCCGACCGGCGCCGGCAAGACGACGCTCGTCAACCTGCTGCAGCGTGTTTTCGATCCGCAGTCTGGTCAGATCCTCGTCGACGGTCACGACATCACCAAGGTGACGCGCAAGTCGCTGCGCCGCTTCATCGCCACCGTCTTCCAGGATGCCGGCCTGCTGAACCGCTCGATCAGCGATAACATCCGCCTCGGCCGCGAAGGTGCGACGCAGGAGGAAATGATCCGTGCCGCCCAGGCCGCTGCCGCCAACGACTTTATCGAAACTCGCGAAGGCGGCTACGATACCCGCGTCGGCGAGCGTGGCAACAAGCTCTCGGGTGGCGAGCGCCAGCGTATCGCTATCGCCCGCGCCATCCTGAAGGACGCGCCGATCCTCGTGCTCGACGAAGCGACCAGTGCGCTCGACGTCGAAACCGAAAACCGCGTCAAGTCGGCGATCGACAATCTGCGGCAGAACCGCACGACCTTCATTATCGCGCACCGCCTGTCGACGGTACGCGAGGCCGACATGGTCCTCTTCCTGGACAACGGCCGTATCGTCGAGAACGGCAGCTTCAATGAGCTCAGCCAGAGCAACGGCCGCTTCGCCGCCCTGCTCCGCGCCAGTGGCATCCTGACGGACGAGGAAGTCCGCAAGGCATATGCCACCGAAAGCGAAGCCGCCTGATCTTCGCAAGAAGTCCAAGATCGAAGCCGGGAGAGCACTGCTCTCCCGGCTTTTTGCTGTCGAGGATCTGGCCCGGACGATATTTGTCGGGCAAGCGCGATGGCACCACAACGAATGCCTCAGCCCCCGCAATCCAAGTCTTCACCCCTTTGAGCGGGGAGAGGCGCTTGCCGCGCAAGATCTGCGCCTTCCATCCACACGGGTACCGCAAGCGCGAGAAACAGTCCCCACTTCCGCCTTTAGGAAGAGGATTAGGGTGAAGGGCTTTGGTTGCGAGAAACCTGCATCGGGATGACATGACCAACTGAAAAAGAGAAAAGGCCCGGCAGAGAACCGAGCCTTTCCATCTTCCAATCAGAGGTCGCCGCGGCTGGGCTCAGCCGGGGAGTTAGCATCGACGGTCAACCGGGATTGGGTCAGAACTCGCGCTGGAGCATGTCGCGCAAAAGTGTGCAGCGGTTTTGCGACTACGACATGCGTGAAATCAAAGAACTAAAGCGCGTGAAGCGAATCTTAGAGATCGCGACGCGCTTTAGAAGCGGAGGAAGCCTGCCCGCCGAGCTCGATCGACCGCATACCAGTTCGGGCAGGGGTTCAGGCTGGACCGAGAGATCCCCGACCGGACGCCTGACCCTTAAACGCCACAAATGCGGGCTTGCTGAAGCGGTTGCGGCTCGGCAACCACAATGGCGTCAGCCGCTTGCGCTCCCGAGCGCGGCCACGCCGGTGGCCGAACCACTCCATTTATGGCTTGCATACAATTCAAGCGAACTCAGCGGTGCTTCCCAGCCGCGGCGGACACAGCCGCCGTTCCTGCCGGGATCTTTGCCGACCGCTGGCCGGCAATCTGAAGCCGCTTGTGCTCGAGATGGTAGGCATAGAGGAACTGCGCGGCGATACCGATCACCACATAGATCGCGCCGACGACAGGGCTCTTGTTGGTCACGTAGAGAAGAACCTGGCCGGCCATGGCGAGGATCGTACCCGCAACGAAGATATTGAGCGAATGCCGCCCGAGGATCGTCAACGGATGATGGGCCGAGCGGCGCAGGAACTGCGAAATCGCAGGCACGCTGACGATCAGATAGGCCAGCGCCAGGACATGCAGCAGCCGCGGCAGCGACAGGAAGGTTTTGTCGAAGCCGGTCACCACGGTTGGCAGGCCCAGCATAGCGAGATAATCACCAAGCACCCAGAGCTTGTCGGTGACCCAGACGAAGGATACCAGAACATAGACGGCGGCAAGCGCGATCAGCGCTGGATGCGCGGGAATCCGGCCACCCTTCTTCACATGCATGCAGGCGGCAAATCCGATAACGAACAGGAATTGCCAGGACAACGGGTTGAGGAACCAGAAACCTTCTAGCAGCGTCGTGTGAGGCGCGATGTAGTAGATGCCGGACACCAGCCATACGCCGGCTGAAACCAGAAGCAAAAGCAGCGGGCTTCTCGCCTCCAGCAGCATGATCAGCGGCAGCATGACGAACAGGGCGGCATACATGGGCAGGATATTGTTATAGCCGATCTGGTGCCCCAGCGTGAGCAGCGCCGGAATTCCGCCGGCCGGATCCATGAGCAGGGCGAGAATATTCACCTCGCACAACAGGCCCTTTTGCTGAAATATCCACGCGCCGGAGATGAAGAGCACCAGCGTCACGAAGGTGGTGATCATATGCGCGGTATAAAGTGTGAAGGCACGTCTGACCGCTTTCCACGCCACCGACAGCCTGCTGCCGGGAGAAAAGCGGGTTCCGTAGGCAAGGCCGACCGATATGCCGGAAATCAGCACGAACGCTTCAGCGCCGTCGGAGAAGCCGAAATTCTTTGAGGTCATGAACTCGAAAATCTGCCCCGGCACATGATTGATGAAGATCATGATCAGGGCCAACGCCCTGAGGACGTCCAGACGCGTATCTCGCTGAGACATCGGCTTCGGCAGCATGATCTGTTTTGCCGTTGCCGGGCCGATATTCGCCCCTGAGTTCATGAAACTCTCCTGTTCCGACAATCAAATGCGATCGAAGCCAAAGAGTTCCCTCCTTGCCGCCGAACGACGACGCAAAACAGTGCAGAAATGCGACTGTCTGACCGGCTGCGCCTCGGGAGAAACACAACCGACCGTAAATTTTGATGACCGAGTAACCGCCGCATCGGGCGCTTTTGAGACGGCACTAGATATTTTTCCGCCCTGCGGTTCAAGACCCGCTCAAAAGCCATTCCATGTCGAAAGCTGCCTCGACGTAACATGACATCTTCCATCCCAATACGGATGACCCAAAAGCCTTCGATCGTCACACAACACTGCCTGTCGGCGGATCCTGCACGTCAGGTCCAGCCGCATCAGCCGGTCAGTCTCTCGCCAGTATAAATATCAGCCGCCGCGAGTCGCGGCTTTACACGATCGATATCGGCCCAATCACGATCGCGTGCAAGCGTGATCAGGCTTGCATACCGAGCAACAGCCGATCTTTTGATTTCCTTGCACAAGCGAGGCGAACACGTAAAAGGCGCGGCATCGACAATCATGTCGGCCACGCCTTCAACGCCAGTTATCGTGGGAAGAAATTATGAAGAACGCGACCGGCAGCAGAGCCCTCAGATCGCCTCATGCGCAAACGGCTTCGGTCAGACCACGATGCCGCAAACAATAGCCGCGACAAACAGGAACGCCGCCGAGAACAGCACGACGTGAATGGCCGTCTGAATCTTCTGCCGCGTCTTCGTAGCCCGCTTGGAACCATCGAACTGATTCACATGCGCATTCGAAATGCCCAAATTCGCCATGTGTTGCCTCCGTTCGTTTTTCTTTATGCGCCTCGTGTCGAACTCGAAACAGACATTCATACATTTCCTATCAATTAGGTAGAGATGAATTTCTGTCCAGCAGATCGCTCGAGAAAAAATAAACCACTGGATTGCTGGGGCTCAAAAGATCGGCAAAGCCAAATCAGCAGAGAATGCGACGAGCCCAAATCAAGCTGCGCTCTATGGCGCTTGCGTCGGCAGCCTGCTCTTCGGCAGGTCCGGCCTGGCGGCGGCACTTTTCATCGGAAAGAGAGGCAGATCGTGCAGCTTCCTGTTTCGCCGGTATCGGCGGATGGAGATAGCCCATCGTCATGCCACCCATGAAAAACATGCCTGCCTCCACTTACGTGTGACCCATGATCGGGATCACGAAAGTTAACCGCCATTAACGAGATCATGACAGAATTGCGGCAGGTGTCAATAGTCTATACGATTGGTCGTGTTTCGGCGGCTGGTTCATCACGCCGTTCCGGCAAAGGCAAACAGCAGTTTTCGGCCAGGAATTCCATCAAAACAAGCAATTAAAGCGGCCCGGCGATTTCGTGAAACACCGGGCCGCTATAGGTTAACAAGCCGACCGGAATCGTTCGCTCAAGTGCGGACGAAGCCCTTGCTGGCAACCATGAGATTGCGTGTATAGTCTTCCTTGACGTCGCCTGCCGCCAGCTCCTTGGCACTCAGGCGTTCGACAACGGCGCCGTTTCGCATGACCACGAGACGCTCGCACATATGCGTCACGACACCGAGGTCGTGGCTGACCATGACGAATGTCAGCTGGCGATCCTTGCGAACCTGCTCGAGCAGATTGAGCACTTCGGCCTGCACCGAGGCATCGAGTGCCGAGGTCGGCTCGTCAAGCAGCAGGATGGAAGGCTCGACGATCAGCGCGCGGGCGATGGCGACGCGCTGACGCTGGCCGCCGGAGAGCTGATGCGGATAGCGAAAACGAAAGCCGTTCCCGAGGCCCACTTCGTCGAGCGCCCTGGCAATTCGCGTCTCCGCATCGCCGATACCGTGGATCGCCAAGGGCTCCAGCAGCAGCCGGTCGATCGTCTGGCGCGGATGCAGGGAGCCGTAAGGATCCTGAAACACCATCTGCACCTGGCGATAGAAGGCCTTGCTGCGTCTTGCCCCTTTCAGCTGCTCGCTGCCGACGCGGATCGTGCCGCCGGTGACGGGTGCAAGACCTGCAACTGCGCGCAGCAGCGTCGACTTGCCTGAGCCGGATTCCCCGACCAGACCGAAGGATTCGCCCTTATTGACATCGACGTTGACCGCATCGAGGGCGTAGTAGCCGTTATAGACGACGTTAAGGCCGTCAACCGCAAGTACCGTCGTCATGCTGCCCACTCCGGTTTGCGGTCGAGTACCGGCAGAGGATGTCTGTTCTCACCGATGACGGGCATGCAGTTCAGCAGGCCGCGCGTGTAGGGATGCTGGGCATTGGTAAGCTCGGAAGCCTTGAGCTCCTCCACGACCCTGCCGGCATACATCACGAGCACCCTGTCGCAGAAGGAGGAAACCAGCCGCAGGTCGTGCGACACGAAAATCAGCCCCATGCCGCGCTCCGACACCAGCTTGTCCATGATCTTGAGAACGTCGAGCTGCACGGTAACATCAAGTGCCGAGGTCGGTTCGTCGGCGATCAGGAGTTCCGGCCCGGCAATCAGCATCATCGCGATCATGACGCGCTGACCCATGCCGCCCGAGACTTCGTGCGGATGCAGATCGTAGACTCGGCCGGGATCACGGATCTGAACGGCTTCGAGCATGGCAAGCGCGCGGTCCCGCGCCTCTCCCTTGCTGATCTTCTCATGCGTGCGCAGCGTCTCGGTGATCTGCTTGCCGATGGTCATGACGGGATCGAGCGAATATTTCGGATCCTGCAGCACCATGGCGATGCGTTTGCCGCGCAAGGAGCGCCGCTGCTTCGCGGAAATCGACAGAAGATCGATGCCGCTGAAATTCAGGGTGTCAGCGCTGACGAGCGCGTGCGGCGGCGTCAGTCCCATGATGGCTCGACCGGTCTGCGACTTGCCGGAGCCGCTCTCACCGACGATCCCGAGCCGTTCCCGGCCAAGCGTGAAGGACACACCCCGAACGGCTTCGATGACGCCAGTGCGCGTGGGATAGCGCACCCTAAGATTGTCGACTGTCAGCATCGTTGTCATTGGCCACTCTCCTTCGGATCGAGCGCGTCGCGCAGGCCGTCACCGAGCAGGTTGAAGCCGAGGCTGACGATCAGGATCGCGATGCCGGGCATGGCCGCCACCCACCATTGATCGAGATAGTACTTGAAGCCGCTGGCGATCATGACGCCCCATTCCGGCAGCGGCGGCTGCGCACCGAGGCCGAGGAAGCCAAGGCCGGCGGCGGTCAGGATCACGCCCGCCATATCCAGCGTCACGCGCACGATCACCGAAGAGATGCAAAGCGGCATGACGTGGCGGAAGATGATGCGCAGCGACGAAGCCCCCATCAGCTGCACGGCCGAGATATAGTCGGAGTGCCTGACGGTCATCGTTTCGGCACGCGCCAGACGTGCATAGGGCGGCCACGAGGTAATGGCGATGGCGATGACGGCGTTCTCGATGCCGGCACCGAGCGCGCCGGCGAAGGCAAGCGCCAGCACCAGCTTCGGAAAGGCAAGGAAGATATCCGTGATGCGCATCAGGATGGTATCGGTCCAGCCGCCGAGGTAGCCGGACACCATGCCGACGATCAACCCGATCGGCGCCGATATGATCGCGACCAGAATGACGATGTAGAGCGTCCATCGCGAGCCGTAGATCAGGCGCGAGAGAATATCGCGCCCGAGGTCGTCTGTTCCAAGAAGATAGCCGGGCGTGCCGGGTGGCTTCAGATAGGCATTGGTCAGATCACCGATGACGGGCGAATGCGGCGCAATCACATCCGCAAGCGCTGCCACCAGAACCAGCGCGATGATGATGAGCAGGCCAAGTACGGCTAGGCGATTGGCGGAAAATTGCCTCCACGTGACATAGGCGCGCCCGAGTCTGGCCTGCCGGCGCGATTGCGGCCGATCGGACAGCAACCAGTCCCGCAAGCTGGGTTGTGTGGTCTCAGCCGTCATTTACGTCGAGTCCTTGGATCGAGAGTCCGATACAAGAGATCGGAAATAAGGTTGATGCCGATGAAAACCGTGCCGACGACGATTGTGCCGCCGAGGACGGCGTTCATATCGGCATTGCGCAGCGAACTGGTGATGTAGAAGCCGATGCCGGGCCAGGAGAACACGATCTCCGTCAGCACCGAACCCTCAAGCAAACCTGCGTAGGAAAGCGCGATGACCGTGATCAACGGCACCATGGCGCTGCGCAGGGCATGCCCCCAGATCACTCGCGTCTCGGAAAGGCCCTTGGCGCGGGCCGCCACGATATACTCCTGCCCCAGCTCGTTCAGCATGAAGCTGCGGGTCATGCGGCTGATATAGGCGAGCGAGAAATAGCCGAGCAGCGATGCCGGCAGGATGATGTGGCGGAACACGTCCCAGAAGACGTCCCACTGCCCCTGTAGGGCGCTATCGAGCAGGAAGAAGCCGGTGATCGGCGTGAAGGTATATTCGTAGGCGATGTCGATACGGCCCGGATAGGCCACCCAATTCAGCTTGGCATAGAAGATGACGAGCGTCACCATCGCCAACCAGAAGACCGGCACCGAATAGCCGACAAGACCGATGACACGGACGATCTGGTCGATGAAGCTGTTTCGGCGAACGGCGGCGAGAACGCCGAAGGGGACGCCGAACACGGCACCGATGATCGTGCCGACGGTCGCAAGCTCCATCGTCGCCGGGAAGACCCGCTTGATGTCGTCCATCACGGGATTGGTTGTCAGCACCGAGATGCCGAAATCACCGCTCAGAGCGCTGATCAGGTAATAGTAGAACTGCAGGTAGAGGGGTTGGTCGAGATGCATCTCACGACGCAGGCGCTCCAGCACTTGCGTGGGGGCATGGTCGCCGGCGATCGCCAATGCCGGATCGATCGGAATGACGCGCCCGATGAAGAAGGTTACGGCCAGAAGGCCAAGATAGGTCGTGACCGCTACGGCGAGAAACCGTAGCAGACCCATGAGAAAAGGAGCGGCACGGCCCTTCTTGGGCCGCACCTGCATTTTCCGTTCGACTGTGCTCAAAGAACTAATCCTGCCGGATTATCACTTGGATATCGGCCAGACGAAGTTGTTGTCGAAACTCGGACCGAGCTTGAAATCCTTCACGTCCTTGCGATAGCCGGCGACTTCCGTCTGCTGATAGAGGATGACGAACGGGCTGGCTTCCAGGAATTTCTTCTGGATATCCTGATACATGGCGCCACGCTTGGTCGCATCGGCTTCGAACAGCGCTGCCTTGGCTTCCTTCTCCAGCTCGGGAGAGGTCCAGGTGTTGCGCCATGTCAGCGTCTTGTTGGTGCTGGTATCGGAATTGTCGTCGTTCGTCGTGAAGGTGTCGGCGTTGGAATGGGGATCCCAATAGTCCGGGCCCCAGTTGCCGAAATAGATGTCATGACCGCGGGCACGATACTTCGTCAGCTTCTGCTTGCCGTCGCCGGGGATGATTTCCACCTTGATGCCGGCCTGACCGAGCGTCTGCTGGATCGCCGTTGCGATGCCGGTATCCGGCTCGACACTGCGGACGTCCATGGTCACGGAGAAGCCGTTCGGCAGGCCTGCTTTGGCCAGCAGTTCCTTGGCCTTGGCCACGTCGAGCTTGAACGGATTGTCATCCAGCGAACCGAGCATGCCCTTCGGTTCGAAGGTCTGGTGGATCTCGCCAATGCCCTTGATCAGGGTCTTGCCGATGGCGTCATAATCGACCAGCGACTTGAACGCCTGCTGCACTTCCGGCTTGGCAAGGTTCGCATTCTTCTGGTTGAGGCTCATGTAGTAGATCGTGCCCTTGGGCGCGCTGGTGGAAGCGAGCTGCGGGTTCTTTTCCACGGCCTGAAGGTCGGTCGGCGAGAGATTGCGGGCAACGTCGATATCGCCGTTCTCAAGTGCCAGGCGCTGAGCCGAGCTTTCCTTCATGAAGCGATAGATGACGCGGTTCAGCTTCGCCTTCTCGCCATAGTAGTTTTCGTTGCGCTCGAGAACGATGGCTTCGTTGGCGCGCCATTCGCGCAGCTTGAAGGGACCGGAGCCGGCAAAACCGGTCTTCAGCCAGGCATTGCCGAAATCGTTGTCATACTTGTAGTCGGCGGACGGCGTGACCGGCTTCACATGCTGGAGAACCAGCTTCTTGTCGACCACTTCGGCAACGGTCGCCGTCAGGCAGTTGAGCACGAAGCTCGGCGCATAGGGCTTGTCGACGGTGAAGGTGAAGGTGTTCGGATCGGTGGCCTTGGCCTTTTCCGTAACATTCCCGCCGTTGAGGCCGAACTGGGTGAAAATGAAGGCAGGGCTCTTGTCGAGCTTGACGACGCGCTCGAAGGACCAGGCGACGTCTTCGGCAGTGATCGGATTGCCGGAGGCAAACTTGAGACCCGGCTTCAGCTTGAAGGTATAGGTCAGGTGATCGTCGGAGACCGACCAGCTCTCGGCAATATCGGCCTTGATCTTGGAGGTGTCGTTGATGTCGAGGCGGACGAGCAGGCTGTAGGTGTTGCCGGTGATTTCCGCGGCGGACAGCTCATAAGCCTCGGCCGGATCCATGCTCAGAATATCGTCGAAAGCGAAACCTTCGACCAGCGTGTCCTTGGGCGTAGCGGCATAGGCATTCGGCGCCGCCATCAGCAGAAGCGACAAAGCCGCGCCGGCAGACAATGCGCGGAATCCGCGGTTCATCTTGGTAATCATCATTGTTTTCATTCCCCTTTTTTAAACTCTACGCAATATCAGGACGCACGTCTTCCGCTGTCTTCCTTCCAGGCGGAGGCCAGGATCCGAAGCCAGTTCTCCCTGCACAGCTTTACAAGATCGGTTTCAGCATAGCCAGCTTTGCGAAGGGCAACAATCAGGTTTTGATTGCCCGCCGCATCGGTGATGTCTTCCGGGACAGTCGCGCCGTCGAAGTCCGATCCGAGACCGACGCAATCGATGCCGACGCGCCCCACCAGATAGTCGACATGGCGCACCATGGCCTCGATCGGCGTATTGGTATCCGAACGCGCATCCTCGCGCAGCATGGCCGTCGCATAGTTGAGACCGACGATGCCGTGGCTCTCCTTGATGGCGTCGAGCTGCTTGTCGGTGAGGTTGCGCGCGACGGGCGTCAGCGCATGCGCGTTGGAATGGCTGGCCACAAGCGGCTGATCCGAGGTCTTGGCCACGTCCCAGAAGCCCTTCTCGGTAATATGGGCGAGATCGACGACAATGCCGAGCCGATTGCACTCGCGCACCAGCGCGAAGCCCGCATCCGTCAGCCCCGGCCCGGTATCGGGAGAGCTGGGAAAGGCGAAGGGCACACCATGGGCGAAAATGTTGTTGCGGCTCCAGACCGGGCCGAGCGAGCGCAGGCCGGCGGCATAGAAGACCTCAAGTGCCGCCAGATCCGCATCGATGGCTTCGCAGCCTTCCATGTGCAGCACCGCTGCGAAAACACCCTTTTCCATGCAATCGCGGATTTCGGAGGTGGAGCGGCAGAGCTTCCAGGCGCCGGCGCGATCGAGCCTCAGCGCGATCGCCGCCATTTCAAGCGCAATATCAAGCGAAGGCGCCCGCTCCAGAGGGGCTGAAAGCGGCGTCGAATAGTGACCATTGCTGTCGGGATCGGCAAAGACGAGATCGTTCGACGGGATATAAATGGCGCAGAGACCACCGGCCAGGCCGCCAGCGCGCGAACGAGGCCCATCGATATGGCCGCTGGAAATCCCATCCCTGAATTCGGCGATCGGGTCGGCGCCTTCGCGCGCATGATGCCAGAGCCTCAAAAGAACGTCATTATGACCATCAAATACGGATTGCATCGTCTACCCTGGATGAAGTGCCCCACTTGGGGCAGATGGAAAGCGGCCAGAATAGAAAAGCTGGCGGGATTCGCCATACCCAAATGAAAAAAATTTGCATTTGCATGGAATTGCACATTCAAACAGAAAAGGCGGGGTAAACCCCCGCCTCAAAAGCATTTCCAGGAAAACGCGCGCAGCCGGTTTCCGCCCGGATTGCACAAAGAGAAGAAATCGAGCGTTTTCGCTATTCGAGTAAAAGCGGAAACGCTCGAGAGCACTGATATGTGTGGGGCATTTCAGCGCTTGGCTCGCTTCTTCTGGCGATAAACGTCGATCGCGACGGCGGCGATGATGATGACGCCCTTGGCGATTTCCTGGTAATAGGCATCGACGTTGAGGAAGGTGAAGCCGGAAATCATCACGCCGAGGATGATCGTGCCGATCACCGTTCCGGCGATGCGGCCGACGCCGCCGGTGAGCGAGGTGCCGCCGATGACGGCCGCGGCAATGGCGTCCAACTCATAGGTGACGCCCATGCCGGCCTGCGCCGTCTGCACGCGGGCAGCGGTAATGATCCCGGCAAGACCGGCCAGAAGCCCGGCAATTGCATAGACCTTGACCAGATGTCGCTCGACATTGATGCCGGATACGCGCGCCGCCTGCACATTGGCGCCGATCGCATAGGTAAACTTGCCGTACCGCGTGTAGCGCAGCACCACATGGAATATGACCGCGATGATCAGGAAGACGACGACGGGCCAGATTCCGGAGCCGATGAAGTTGAACTGATCGGTGAGGCCCGAGATCGGCTGACCCTTGGTGTAGAGCTTCGACAGGCCGCGCGCCGA
>NZ_JAELUG010001404.1 GCF_016429255.1 Rhizobium sp. ASV8 | reverse complement strand
CCCCCCCCCCCCCCCCCCCCCCCCCCCCCCCCCCCCCCCCCCCCCCCCCCCCCCCCCCCCCCCCCCCCCCCCCCCCCCCCCCCCCCCCCCCCCCCCCCCCCCCCCCCCCTTTACACGCAGAAGACGGAATACGAGATTTAATAGACCGTCTCGTGGGCTCGGAGATGTGTATAAGAGACAGAGATAGCACCCCAGATGCATAGCAGACGTGGCATCCGCACCCAGATGACGAAATCGGCGCGTGGCAGGCGCACATCGAATGTCGATGGATTTGTACCATCCAGGATCCATCTCTCTTCCTGAACCT
>NZ_JAELUG010001403.1 GCF_016429255.1 Rhizobium sp. ASV8 | reverse complement strand
CCCCCCCCCCCCCCCCCCCCCCCCCCCCCCCCCCCCCCCCCCCCCCCCCCCCCCCCCCCCCCCCCCCCCCCCCCCCCCCCCCCCCCCCCCCCCCCCCCCCCCCCCTCCCCCCCCCCCCCCCCCCCCCACACCCACCCCCACGACACGTCGTCGGCAGCGTCAGATGTGTATAAGAGACAGGCCGAAACCATCGTGGTTGCGACGGGCGGCAGGCCGAACCTGCATACGGCGCTGCCGGGACACGAGCTGTGCATCTCCTCGAACGAAGCCTTCCATCTGCAAGAGCTGCCGAAGTCGATCCTGATCG
>NZ_JAELUG010001402.1 GCF_016429255.1 Rhizobium sp. ASV8 | reverse complement strand
CCCCCCCCCCCCCCCCCCCCCCCCCCCCCCCCCCCCCCCCCCCCCCCCCCCCCCCCCCCCCCCCCCCCCCCCCCCCCCCCCCCCCCCCCCCCCCCCCCCCCCCCCCCCACCCCCCCCCCCCCCCCCCACACCCACCCCCACGACACGTCGTCGGCAGCGTCAGATGTGTATAAGAGACAGCAACAGGACTGCGTCTCTTGAAAGAGCGATGCGGTAAATGCGGAAGAGCAATGCCTTTAGTGCGCCAACCGCTTCGCCACCGCCGGCGGCGCCTGCGCTGCCATAGGAGCTCGCATCCAATTGCTCG
>NZ_JAELUG010001401.1 GCF_016429255.1 Rhizobium sp. ASV8 | reverse complement strand
TGCCCATTGCGCGGTCATTCCAACGTGCAGGGCAACCGCACCGTCGGGATCACCGAAAAGCCGAACGCCGCGTTGATCGAGGGGATCGACCGCGCTTTCGGCTTCAAATCACCCGCCCACCACGGCCTGTCTCTTATACACATCTCCGAGCCCACGAGACGGTCTATTAAATCTCGTATTCCGTCTTATGCGTGAAAAGGGGGGGGGGGGGGGGGGGGGGGGGGGGGGGGGGGGGGGGGGGGGGGGGGGGGGGGGGGGGGGGGGGGGGGGGGGGGGGGGGGGGGGGGGGGGGGGGGGGGGGGGGGGG
>NZ_JAELUG010001400.1 GCF_016429255.1 Rhizobium sp. ASV8 | reverse complement strand
CCCCCCCCCCCCCCCCCCCCCCCCCCCCCCCCCCCCCCCCCCCCCCCCCCCCCCCCCCCCCCCCCCCCCCCCCCCCCCCCCCCCCCCCCCCCCCCCCCCCCCCCCCCCGTTTTCAAGCAGAAGACGGAATACGAGATTTAATAGACCGTCTCGTGGGCTCGGAGATGTGTATAAGAGACAGACATAGCGCAATGCCATGATGGCCGTGAACGCGATGAAGATGACGGACCCGGCGCCAACAAGCAATCCCATCATCGGCCAGTACCATGTCATCAGAACTGTCGAGCCGATGAGCATCACCAGCGAT
>NZ_JAELUG010001399.1 GCF_016429255.1 Rhizobium sp. ASV8 | reverse complement strand
GGACCGACTGCAGTTCGGCATCGTCTTCGGCGCGGAAGGCGACGTGATCGACCGTGCCCGTGCCGGGCGCGCTTGCCCAGAAGCCGCGTGCGTCCCTGATGTCGAGGATATCACCGGGCTCCGAGACTGTCTCTTATACACATCTCCGAGCCCACGAGACGGTCTATTAAATCTCGTATTCCGTCTTCGGCTTGTAAAAGGGGGGGGGGGGGGGGGGGGGGGGGGGGGGGGGGGGGGGGGGGGGGGGGGGGGGGGGGGGGGGGGGGGGGGGGGGGGGGGGGGGGGGGGGGGGGGGGGGGGGGGGGGG
>NZ_JAELUG010001398.1 GCF_016429255.1 Rhizobium sp. ASV8 | reverse complement strand
CCCCCCCCCCCCCCCCCCCCCCCCCCCCCCCCCCCCCCCCCCCCCCCCCCCCCCCCCCCCCCCCCCCCCCCCCCCCCCCCCCCCCCCCCCCCCCCCCCCCCCCCCCCCTTTTTCAAGCCCAAGACGGAATACGAGATTTAATAGACCGTCTCGTGGGCTCGGAGATGTGTATAAGAGACAGGACCTGAGCCTCGCGTTTCCACTGAAGCAACAAGTCGAATTTCGCCTATCGGGCGGGGTTCATACTACGCTGTGGGGACCGCGACCAACTGCAACGGGGATCGGCCGGACCACCTCGTCTCAGTAC
>NZ_JAELUG010001397.1 GCF_016429255.1 Rhizobium sp. ASV8 | reverse complement strand
CCCCCCCCCCCCCCCCCCCCCCCCCCCCCCCCCCCCCCCCCCCCCCCCCCCCCCCCCCCCCCCCCCCCCCCCCCCCCCCCCCCCCCCCCCCCCCCCCCCCCCCCCCCACTTTTCAAGCAGAAGACGGAATACGAGATTTAATAGACCGTCTCGTGGGCTCGGAGATGTGTATAAGAGACAGGGATAAGACCGTCCCAGGCCATCTGCTTGATGTCGCACTTGATCTTCATCTTTTCGCAGACGGCGCGGGAAAGATCGGCTTCCAGGCCCTCCCATTCCCCGGCTGCGTTCACCTGCGTGAACGGCA
>NZ_JAELUG010001396.1 GCF_016429255.1 Rhizobium sp. ASV8 | reverse complement strand
ACACCCGCTTGGATGAAGACATTTCCGCAAAGGCGACACCGCCGCGACTGACGGTGAAGCGGGCGCGATCCTCGGTATAGTTCGGGCCGACTGCCGGCTGCATACCCTCGAAACGCAGGCTGTAGCCTGTCTCTTATACACATCTCCGAGCCCACGAGACGGTCTATTAAATCTCGTATTCCGTCTTCTGCTTGTAAAGAGGGGGGGGGGGGGGGGGGGGGGGGGGGGGGGGGGGGGGGGGGGGGGGGGGGGGGGGGGGGGGGGGGGGGGGGGGGGGGGGGGGGGGGGGGGGGGGGGGGGGGGGGGG
>NZ_JAELUG010001395.1 GCF_016429255.1 Rhizobium sp. ASV8 | reverse complement strand
TATCAGAGGCACGACGGCCAGGCGCGCGGTGAGGTCGGTGCGGGTCGCATGAGCTGCCTGCCAGAGACCGTCATGAGCGGGCAGGTCGCCATAATCGGCGCCCAGTTCGCGCAATCGATCCCGGACCTGTCTCTTATACACATCTCCGAGCCCACGAGACGGTCTATTAAATCTCGTATTGCGTCTTCTGCTTGAAAAAGGGGGGGGGGGGGGGGGGGGGGGGGGGGGGGGGGGGGGGGGGGGGGGGGGGGGGGGGGGGGGGGGGGGGGGGGGGGGGGGGGGGGGGGGGGGGGGGGGGGGGGGGGGG
>NZ_JAELUG010000155.1 GCF_016429255.1 Rhizobium sp. ASV8 | reverse complement strand
GGGATGATCACTCTGCGCAGCACGCGCCGCGGGGTGGCGTAGAGATCATATGCTGCTTCGATTAGCGAGAAATTCAGCCGCTCCATCGACGCGTAGAGCGGCAGGACCATCAAGGGCAGATATACATAGACCATGCCGAGCAGGATCGCGAAGTCGGTAAACATCATCTGGATCGGCTGATCGATGATGCCGAGCCATTGAAGAAAGCCGTTCACCATGCCTTCATTGCGGATCAGCCCCATGATGGCAAAGGTCCTGATCAGGAGATTGGTCCAGAAGGGAATGGTGATCAGCAGCATCCAGCCGTCACGTTGGGTAACCGGGCGCGTTGCGATGAAATAGGCGGTTGGAAAGCCGAGGATCAGGCAAAACACCGTCGTCAGAAAAGACAGCTTCACCGATCGCCACAGAATGGAGACATGGGCGTCGGCGAGCGTGAGCGTGCCGTCAAACGGGTCTCTGCTGGCAAAGACACTGAGCCAGCCATCTAAGGAGAAGTGCCAGACGACCCCGCCGAAATCGCCGGCCGTCAGAAAGGAGTAGACGACGACGATGATCAGTGGACCGACCGCCGCGACAAGCAAAAGCACGATTGCCGGCAAGAGCAGGAGCCAGCGGTTCCGGGTTTCGCGCCGTCCGGCCGCAAGGGCATCGCGTGAGAGTGAAGCTTTGGCCATGGCGTCAGTCCCTCAGAACCTGAATGGCCTGCGGCTCAAATCCGATGGCGAGACGCTGACCCCTTTCGAACGTCGGGGTTTTCGTCGGACTGTTCTGGCGGCGGACGACGAATCGTGCACCGTCCGCAAGCGTCAGGTGAAAATGCGTGTCCGTGCCGCAATAGACGATGTTCTCCAGAATGCCCGAAAGCTGGGCATGCTCGGAGGCATGGTCGAGCGACGTCTGTTCCGGACGGATCGCCAGTGTCACCGTACGCTTGGCCGACAAGGTGCCATCGGGCAGGGTTGCTCTGACGGACGATCCGCCGGGCAATGTCACCGAGCCGTCATCGGCAAGCCTTGCCTGGACAAAATTCGTGTCACCGATGAAATCCGCGACGAAGCGGTCGCGCGGATGATCGTAGATTTCACGCGGCGTTCCGATCTGCAGGATCTTGCCCGAGCTCATGACCGCTATGCGGTCGCTCATGGTCAAAGCCTCTTCCTGGTCGTGGGTGACGAAGATGAAGGTGATGCCCGTCTCCGCCTGCAGACGCTTCAGCTCGATCTGCATCTCCTTGCGCAGCTTGAGGTCGAGCGCGGAAAGCGATTCATCGAGAAGAAGCACCTTCGGTTTCGGAGCCAGAGCGCGGGCGAGTGCGACGCGCTGCTGTTGCCCGCCCGACAGTTCCGCCGGCCGTCGCCCCGCCATCGCCGACATCTTGACGAGAGCCAACATTTCCTCGACGACGCGGCGCATGTCCGAGCGAGCGCGGCCCAGCATTTCCAAACCGAAACCAACATTTTCGGCGACGGTCATGTGCGGAAACAGAGCATAGTTCTGGAAGACGGTGTTGACCGGCCGCTTGAAAGGGGGAAGCGAAAGAATGTCCTGTCCGGCCAGACGGATGGCACCTTCGCGCGGACGAATGAAGCCGGCGATCGACCGCAGTAGAGTGGTCTTTCCGCAACCGGATGGGCCGAGAAGCGTGAAAAACTCGCTTTCGCCGATCGTCACGCTGACATCGTTCAAAGCGACGAAGGCGTTGGGGCCGTCGCCGAACCTGACTTGAATACGATCAACCTCGATCAACGTCCGTTCCCCCGCCGTGTGTCTTGTCGGGACGCCTCGACGCAGGGCAGTGCGCAGAGCATTTCATAGAGGAAGTTTGCGGCAATCATCGCGGTATTGCCCGCGGGATCGTAAGGGGGAGACACTTCCACGAGGTCGCAGCCGACCAGGTTCAATCCGGCGCAGCCGCGAATGATCTCCAGTCCCTGGATGGTTGTCAGGCCACCCACCTCGACGGTGCCGGTGCCCGGTGCGAAGGCCGGATCAAGACTGTCGATATCGTAGGTCAGATAAACAGGCGCATCTCCGATTGTCCGGCGAATATCGGCCATCAAGGGCGTCAGGGATTTCCACCAGACCTCTTCGGCCTGAATGCAGGTCCAGCCCTGCTTGCGTCCCCAGTCGAAATCCTCGGGACTGTAGCCCGAACCGCGAATGCCGATCTGGAATACCTTGTCGTTCTGAAGGCAACCGTCTTCCCAGGCTCGTCTGAACGGGCAGCCGTGAGCGACGGTTTCGCCGAACATGTGTTCGTTGGTGTCGGAATGCGCATCGACATGGATGAGCGCGACTGGACCATGGCGTTCCTTGATAGCTCTCAAGATCGGCCATGTGAGCGTATGGTCGCCGCCGAGCGTCAGCGGGATCGTCTGGTGGCGCAGGACGCCGCGATAGAAGTCGGTGATGATGTCGACCGACTTCTTCAGGTCGAAGGTGTTGATCGGAACATCACCAATGTCGGCGACTTGCAGCACGTCGAAGGGAGCTGCCCCAGTCGCCATGTTGTAGGGGCGGATCATGCGGCTCTCGTCGCGGATCTGGCGCGGTCCCAGACGGGTACCCGGCCGGTTCGACGTGCCGATATCCATGGGGATGCCGATGAAACAGGCGTCCAGGTTTTCTGCTGACGAGGCGGAGGGTAACCGCATCATCGTGGCGGGTCCTCCGAAGCGCGGCATAGTGTTGCCGCCCAAAGGCTGGTTGAAAGACATGCGACCTCCCAAAAATGGCTCTCGATGGAGTTTGGGAGGTGGTCCGCGCGGTTAACATTCCATTGTGCAGAAACTAGCGTTGAGAAAAGCCAATGTATCTAGCTTAAATCGCCGCGGGATCGCCCTCGAGGACACGCGGACGAGGCGGTGTTCGCACGCGGTTTCTGTAGAGGCCGACAAGCATGTCACTGAAGACCTGAAATGTCTTCGGATGTGCGCCGCTCTTGCAGACCAGCTGCATCGTGCAATCGAAATTATCCTCGTGCGGCGGCAGTTTACGAAGCCTTTCGGCGGCAAGATAAGCTTTGGCGAGATGATCGGGCAGGAGGCCTATATAGCTGCCACTCAAGACAAAAAGCAGCTGTGCCTCGATCTGGTCGACGATCCTGTCGGCTTCGATGACCTGCTGGCTCTTCTTGCGCTCGCGGCTCCAATAGCCGCGATGGACCCATATGCATTTGTCCATGTCGTGCTGGGTGATGGTCTCGCCCGGCACCGAAAACAGCGGATGCGCCTGTCCGCAATATAGGGAATGGCTTTCCTTGTAGAGGCTCGTATAAGATAAGCCTTTGATCTTGTTGTCGAAGCTCCCAATTCCGGCGTGAATGTCGCCTTCAGCCAGACGGCGAAGTATCCCGCCCGGCTTTTCGATCTCGATCTCGATGCGAATGCCAGGCGCTGCATCGTTCAGCCTGTGTACGGCCTCGGTGAGCTTCAGTGCCGGATCGGAAGCCACGCAATCGACAACGGCAATCTTCAGCTGACCGACGAGACTGCCCTTCAAGGCCGTCAGGGACATCGAATGGTTGTCGATCCGGCGCATGAGATCGACCGCGATTTCATGGACTTGCCGGCCTTTTTCCGTCAGCTGGAAGCCACGCCTTCCGCGCTGGCAGAGGATGACGCCCAGGCGTGTTTCCAAGGCGGTGATGTGATTGGATATTGTCGGCTGACTCAAGCCGAGTTCAGCTTGCGCAGCCGAAAACCCTCCGTTGCGGACCACGGAGTCGAAGACGGACAAAAGGTGAAGATCTGCTCCCGAGATTCTCATGCATTCATTGAAAACGGCAAATCCAACGCGATGTAAAGCGTGATTTTTGCGGAGTCCCGCGCCCCCTATCCTCCCGCTGAACGGCGAACGTGTCGCCGCATGTTTTGACAGGAGATCCTATTATGAGTTCAGTCATTAGACTTTCCCGCGATGGTTTAAGCGGCGGCGCAATGGAAGCCTGCTCGGTCGTTCCACCAGAGGCTGTCGTCAGTGGATCCCCAAGCGAGACCGGCGCGATGCACTACGAAGCGGCGAAGGGCAAGTTCCTCGTCGGCACCTGGGAATGCACGCCCTATGCGGAAATTCTGAGCTATCCGGAATCCACCGAATTCTGCGTCGTGCTTTCCGGGCGGGTGGCGCTGACCGGCGCGGACGGCGCCGTTCAGGAATTTCGTGCCGGCGATTGCTACATCGTGCCCAAGGGGTTCGAAGGTCGTTTCGAGGTGTTTGAGACCCTGCGCAAGATCTACGTTCTCTTCAACGATTGAAACCATTCCCGCAGGAAGGCCCGGATGGCGGGCCTTTCGCCCTCTGATACGTCATGTGAGATATTCATGCTTGTCGATCGCGCTCTAGCGAACGCTACTTTCCACCCGTTCTGGCTTGATCGGCGGGATGCGCCGTCACCTGAAGCGCCGCTGATCGGCCGCACGGAGGCGGACCTGCTGATCGTCGGCGGCGGCTTTACCGGACTTTGGGCGGCGATCATTGCCAAGGAGAGCAATCCATCGCAAGAGATCGCGCTCATCGAGGCGGAGAACATCGCCTGCGGTGCCTCGGGCCGGCCCGGCGCAATCGTCTCGACATCGGTCATGCACGGTCTGCACAATGCCGTTCGGGTCTTTCCCAAAGACATCGCGATGCTCGAAACCCTTGGCCAGGCGAATATTGCCGGCTTTCTCGATACGCTCGACCGGCATGGAATCGATTGCGATGCGGAATGGAACGGTGAACTCACCGTTGCCGTGGGAACGGCCAACCTGCCGACCCTGCGCGAGGAATATGAGCTGCAACAGCGTCACGGTCATGATGTGGTTCTGCTGGGACCTGAGGAAACCCGCAGGGAGCTTGCCTCCCCTCTGTTCGAAGGTGGCCTTTGGGCGAAGAAGAACAGCGGTACGCTCCACCCGGCGAAGCTTGCATGGGGGCTGAAGCGCGCCGCGCTCGCGCTCGGCGTTCGCATATACGAGCACACGCCGTTGCGGGCTCTCACCGATGACGGCGATACCGTCACCGCCGAAACCCGGGACGGGAAGGTGCGTGCGCGCAGGGTGCTCCTGGCGACGAATGCGTTTGCGGCCGGCCATGATCACATCAAGCGGCGGGTTGCGATGGTGCGGGACCGGATATTGATGACGCAACCTTTGACCGACGAGCAGATGGGCCGCATCGGTTGGCGCAATCGCCAGGGCGTCTATGATACCCGCACCCAGCTCAATTATATGCGCTTGACGAAGGACAACCGCATTCTGTTTGGCGGTCGGCTCGGCTATTTCTACGGCAGCCCCAGGGATCCGCGGCTGGATCGCACTCCAGCGCCGTATGGGCGGCTCGCGGAAGCCTTCTTTCGCACATTTCCGCAACTCGACGATGTCGAGTTTACCCATGCCTGGAGCGGGCCGATCGGCTTGACGACGCGCATGGCGGTTCATTTTCAGACCTATCATGGTGGCAAGGTGGTCTATGCCGGCGGCTATTCGGGCTTCGGTGTCTCTGCAAGCAGATTCGGCGCCGATATCGGACTGGCGAAATTGACCGGAAGCCAGCGTCCGGAACTCGACTGTGATTTCGCCCGCACCATGCCCGGCACCATACCGCCGGAGCCGTTTCGTTATCTCGGTGCGCGCATCACCATGTATGCGCTCGACACCGCCGAAGCCAAGGGTGGCTGGCGCAATCTTTGGCTCAAACTCGTGGGTAAGCTCGGTTTCCCGCTCTCCTGATTGTTCGACATGCAACAAGGAAGACCATGATGAATTTCGATCGCGATCATACCATCTTCATCGATGGAGCCTGGCAAGCCGGGCAGGGGGCGGAGAAGCTCGAAGTCCTCGATCCATCGACCGGAAGCTCCATCGCAAGGATGGCGACCGCGAGCGGCGAGCAGGTGGGACGCGCTGCCGAAGCCGCGGCCCGGGCATTCGCAGACTGGTCTCGACTGCCAGGCCAGATCCGCGCCGACTATCTTCGCGGTTTTGCGCGCGGGCTGGAACGTCGCGCAGAGGCGCTCGCAGTCCTGCAGATGGCCAATAGCGGAAAGCCGCGGCTCGAGGCGTCGATCGATCTGGGAGACGCCATAGCAACCTTCGACTACTATGCTGACCTGCTCGAACAACTGCAGCAAAGCCCCAATTCCGAGACAAGCCTTGGCGAGGGAAGCCACAAGGGCAGAGTTCGGCAGGAGCCGATTGGTCCGGCAGGGCTGATCGTCCCCTGGAATTTTCCTCTGGTCACAAGCGCGTGGAAAATTGCCCCGGCGCTTGCGGCGGGATGTACCGTCGTCCTCAAGCCGTCCGAGGCAACGCCGCTTGCGGAATTGTGCTATGCCGATATCGCCCATGAAATCGGCCTGCCGCCAGGGGTTCTCAACATCGTGACCGGTGCCGCGGCCGTTGGCAAAGCGATGACGGATGCACTGCCCCTTCGCAAAATCTCCTTCACAGGATCGAACGCGGCCGGTGCGCAGGTGATGGCATCCGCCGCCCGCCGCGGTATTCCGGTTGCTCTCGAACTCGGCGGCAAATCCGCGATCATCGTCACGGAGGATGCGGACCTCGATCTCGCCGTGGAATGCGTGATAACCGGCATCTTCTACAATGCTGGACAGGTGTGTTCGGCGACCTCTCGATTGCTCGTGCATGAGGCGATCGAGAGCCGATTGCTCGAGGCGCTGATGGAGCGCGTGCGCTCCATGGCTGTGGCTTCTCCTCTTGAAGACCGTTGCGACATGGGTCCGATCACAACGCCCGCCCAGTTCCGCAAGGTGGAGAATTACTTCGCGGTCGCCAGGTCCGAAGATTGTGATTGCGTGACCGGCGGTCACAGGCTCGATGGCCCCGGTCAATTCGTCGCTCCCACGATCTATCGCGACGTCGATGTCGGAAGCCGGATCTGGTTGGAGGAAATATTCGGGCCGGTTCTGGCGACCCGTCGGTTCCGCAGCGATGCGGAGGCCATCGCACTTGCGAATGCGTCGGACTACGGGCTGGCAGGCAGCATCGTTGCCGCGGATCCGGAGCGCGCCGGACGATTGGCGGACGAGATGGTGGCCGGCCATGTTTGGGTCAACACGCCCCAGATCGTTTATCCGCAAAGTGCCTGGGGCGGCTTCAAGTCCAGCGGCATCGGCCGCGAACTCGGCCCCTGGGGGCTGGCAAGCTATCAAGGTGTCAAACACATCACGTCGGCGCCCTGATCCCGCTTGAGGCAAAGCTGAATTTTCACGCTAAAACAGACGCAAATGGAGGAGCTCATGACCGTCATCGCTGACCTTATCATCCGCAATGGAGCCATTCGGACCATGGATGAAGACCGCCCTACCGCACAGAGCCTGGCGGTTTTGGGCAACCGCATCATCCGGATCGGCTCGGAGGCAGAGTGCCAGCCGCTCGAAGGACCGGAAACCAGGGTTATCGACGCGCGAGGCGCCACCGTGCTGCCGGGCTTCAATGAAGCGCATCTCCACATTTTTGGCGGCAGTGTCTCACTGCAACAACTATCGGTCGCGACCGTCAAGGGGGTCGAAGATCTCGCGGCGCGGATCGCCGAGTGGCGAGCCCAGAATCCGGGCCTCGGATTCATTGTCGGACACTCCGCGCCCTATAATTTTATATCCGATGAGCGGATGCCGAGGCGCGAGGATCTCGACAGGGCGTGCCCCGACCTGCCGGTCTTCATCTCGTCGGCGGATCATCACACAGCGTGGGCAAATACCGCGGCACTGAAGCTTGCCGGCATCGAGCGCGGCGCGGCCCTGCCGCCGGGCAGCGAAGTCGTGCTGGATGCGGACGGTCTTGCGAACGGCGAACTGCGCGAAGCGCCGGCAATGAACCTGATCTATTCCCTGTCCCCGTCAGGAGGTCGAGATCTTCTCGGCGCGGTCACGACCGCCGAAGACAGCGGCATCACGCCCGAGGAACGCTCGGAAGACATGGCGGCGCTGCGCAAGGGATTGGCCTATTGCGCGCGAAACGGCATCACCTCGATCCAGAACATGGATGGCAATTACTATCAACTCGACATGCTGCGTGAACTCCATGCAAATGGTGAGCTGCCGGTGCGTGTGCGCGTGCCCTATCTCTTCAAGCCGGGAACGGCTGTCGAGGCGATAGGCAATGCGGCGGACTGGCGCGAAGAGTTTCAGAGCGATTTCCTGACGTCGGATTTCATCAAGATATTTGCCGATGGCGTCGTCGAGTCCGGAACCGCGGTTCTTGTCGGCGACTATGCCGATGCGCCCGGCCACAACGGGACGCTGCTCTTCTCAGACGCCGATTTCAACGAGGCCGTGATCCTCGCCGACTCGCTTGGGCTGCAGGTTGCCGTGCATGCGATCGGGGACGGCGCCGTTCACCAGGTGCTCAATGCCTATCAGGCCGCTCGCGAAGCGAATGGCGGCCGGGACGCACGTCATCGCATCGAGCACATCGAACTGCTTCAGGAAAGCGATTTCCCGCGCTTTGCCGAACTCGGCGTTGTCGGATCGATGCAACCGGCCCATCCGCCCGAAGCGATGGATTTTCCAGCCGAGACCTATCTACCCAGGATCGGCGCGGAGCGGGAAGGCATTGCCTTCCGGACGCGGGAATTGCTGGATGCGGGCGTCCCGCTTGTTTTCTCGTCCGATTGGCCGGTCGCGCGTCTTGCGCCGCTTGACAGCGTAAAAGCGGCGGTCATGCGGCGGCCGTGGCGAGAGGGCGGCAAGGACCAGTCGGTGACCGTCGATCAGGCACTGCACGCCTACACAAGGGCTGGTGCCTGGGTTGAATTCAAGGAAACGCAGAAAGGCAAACTGGCACCGGGCTATCTTGCCGACATCGTCATTCTCGATACCGACCTTACGAAAGTTGCGCCCTCTGAGTTCTCCAACGTCTCAATTGCGGTGACGATCTGCAATGCCCGCGTGACCTATGCGAAGGATGACGCGATCTAAAAGCTCTCTGAAGAAAGGTTTGGCGCTGGAGCCGCAGCGACGATCGCCATTGCAAATGTCGATGAGCGATCTTGAATGGCGGCTCCAGCTTCTCCGCCGGCATGACCTATGGGGACTATCTGGATAACTTCCCTGGAACATCGACGGTGCGTAGGATCACGCCTTGGCTGCGGGCGTGACGCAGATCAATCGCAACTGGTCCGTTCAAGGTTTGGCGCTGAGCTGAAATACGAATACACCTATTCGACTTCGAATGCCGGTTTCCATGATTATGGTAGCGACGAAGTCGGGGGACCTTGTCCAAGCGGTTTCTCTGCGCGCCACTTCGGACGCGCAGTGCTGCAGGCTGTCTACGCTTCGTCGTCCTCGATCCCTTTGCGGGGAAACGTCATCCTCACGCAGGCGCCTTTGGAGCCGGCATTGACGACGGCAACGGTGCCGCCGTGGAGTTGCATGATCTCCCGAACCAGATTGAGGCCCAGTCCGGCGCCGCGGCCATCGGGGCCGAGGCGATTGAACGGCTCGAAGATCTGTTCGCGTACGTCCCACGCGACGCCGTTGCCCTCGTCGGAGACTTCGACAAAATGCTCCTTGCCGACGCGCACGCAGATCGTTCCCTGACGACCGCCGTGATCGATGGCATTTTGGACGAGATTGGTCAAAGCCCGTTCGAGCGACGTGTGGTCGCCGATCACGAACACCTCGTCGGCCTCCGGTTCGAAGCTCACGTCATAACCGGCACCCAACGCCAGAGGACCTAGGTCGAACAGCACTTGCTTGGCCATGGCGGTCAGATTGACCGGCAGGAAGTGGTCGCGCTTCCGATCGAGACGTTGAAGATCGAGCAATTGACCGGCAAGCGTCGTCAGCCGAGCGGCATCCTCCAGCAGATCGCGCCTGTCAGATCCTGCGGGAAGGGTTGAAATGCGCGCATTCAGAATGGCGATCGGTGTGCGCAGCTCATGGGCTGCCTGCGCCAGGAAATGCTGATGGCGCTCATAGCCGACGTCGAGACGACGCAGCGCATCATTGACGGCCCCCACAAGGGCGCTGATTTCTATCGGCACGTCGCTTGCCTGCAGCTGCGTACCGCGCTTGTCGAACTCGATGTGAGCCGCCTGTTCCACAGTTCGCCGAAGACCCGCCAAAGCCCGCCTTACCACCAGTGGTGTTGCGAGCGACGTCGTCAAAGCCATAAGGAGGATGATGGGCAGGATCAGCGAGACCAACCCGCCTGAAATTCCTCTTGCAAGCCGCTGCACCGACATTTGTCCCTTTGTGCCGGTCAGGATCTGAATTCGGCCGGCGGGGCTGTCCACCCACTTGATCACCGCGTCGGGTTTCCCAGCCAGTTCGGGTTGCTTGCTCAGCCGTGCGTCGCTGAGCTGGTCGAGCATTGCGATGACAGGCAGATAGCCGGAGGGAATGCTGCCCTCTTGCAGATGGTGTCCCTCCGTGTCGCGGATTGCGAACCACAGGTCGGGCGCTTTGGCCCGAAGACTGCCAAGGGCAGGGGTCTCGCGCAGTGCCAGTCCGCCCGCCGTGTCCCGTTCGACCGCCTCGGCCAGGACGTCGAGGCTGGCACCTTCATAATCATCGAGGAGATAGCCAGTGCTCCACAGCGTGGCCGTGATCATGAGCAATACGATCGCGATTATGCATGCTTGCAGCGTCACCAGCCTGCTGACGAGCAGCCATTTCAGCGAAGGCTGCCGCATCATGCCGTCTCGCTGATGAGATAGCCGACACCGCGGATGCCGCTGATGGCGACGCCGGCATCGGCCTCGGTAAGCTTGCGACGCAGACGGGAAATATGCGTGTCGAGCGCATTCGACTCGATCTCGTCGTTCATGCCGAAAACGGCCTCCATCAGCGTCTCGCGCAGCACCATTCGCCCCATGCGCCGCATCAGCGCTTCCAGCACGAGTAGTTCCCGGCGCGGCATGCGCAGAGAAACACTTCCGACATGCGCCTCGAGATGCGCGAAATCGAAGGACATGCGACCCAGTCTCACGATATCGGGCTGCAGATTGGCAGGGCGGCGCAGGATGGCGCGCAGACGAGCCAGGAACTCCTCAAAGGAGAATGGTTTGCCAAGATAATCGTCTGCACCGCTGTCGAGGCCGGCGATCCGATCGAGCAGATCGCCCTTTGCGGTCAGCACCAGCACCGGCACGGTATCGCCTCTTGCGCGCAGCGATTTGACCAGCGAGAGACCATCCCCGTCGGGCAGACGGCGATCCAGCACAACGGCGTCGTAAACGCTGTCATAAAGGGCAGCGTCGGCATCCGACAGGTTTGCCACATGGTCCACGACCATTCCGTGGCGTACAAGTCCATTGCGCAACACGACCGCCATCGGTCTCTCGTCCTCGACCAGAAGCACACGCATTCAGTCAACCCCATTGTTCGCCCGGGCCAGCAGGCCATTCACGCGCTCCTAACATCCTTCCATTGAGGCAACCTTGCAGATAAAATTCTCCTGCATCGCCTTTTGGAAGACGACCAGCGGTCGTTCCGAGGGCCGTCGCCGTCAAGCTCAGCGGTGTCACTGCCGTGGTGGCCGCTGGAACGGAGCCGCGGACCGGAGGATCGATAGCCGCCGACCGGGCAGAGCGTTTTGCCGCGAAACTTCCGTACCGCCCGGCACGACCACGTTATCGGATACCACGGCTCCGGATGTCAGTCTGTTGCCATCGATGTTCGAAGGCCTTCCATATCAGCAGGGGTGGGTTCCACTCCGGTAAACGTGACCAGGTAGGAGCGCAGGTGCGAGTACCGTTCGGCAAGTGTCTCCCGCACCTGCAAGGTGAAATGGCCGATTTGGGTATAATAAAGGACCCGAGCCCTGGTATTGGCCTCTTCTTGAGGAAAGCCATACCGCTCGAACATCCGGGTGACTGCTTCGACGCGCTGCCGATCCGCTTCATCGACGATCGATCGAATTCTTGGGTCGTGGCGGCCCCAGAAGCGAATTGCGAGATCGAGATCGGGCTCGAAAAGGCTATTGTCGATCCAGCATTCGAATATGTTGCAAACGGCCTTGTTGACCGTTGCGGCCGGTCGCATCGCTCGCTCGATGATCGGACCGGTATTCTTGCTCAGCCAATAGGCCAGTATCTGGTCCTGGAGATCCTGAATACTGTCAAAGAACCAATAGAAACTCGACCTTGATACGCCGAATTTTTTTGCCATGACCTGGATTTTGACCTGGTCTATGCCGCCCGTGATCAGGGTCTCGATGGCAAGATCAAGCCAATTCTCCTTCGTCAGCTTCCCGCTGCCATCATGGGCTGCTCCAGCGGTTGCTTGTGATCGAACAGCCATAGTTGAACCTTTGGACGGTGACGGATGTGCGGTGATGCCGGCACGTTTCATTGCGGACATCTTCGTACAGCTTTCGCCACCGCCTTACAAATCGAATAGCGGGCATCCCACTTGGTTCGCACCCATTATGCGAAAAGCCTGACAGGTCCTGAGCCCTGGACAGAAGAATTACGGTGACGTGCCAGCCTTGACCGCGTTCGGTGCGAGCGTGAGTGTTCGATCAAAGAATGCGGGGACTTCCTCGCCGAGTTGCTTCAGAAACTCCGCGCGGTTAAAACCGGGCGGGTTGGCGCTGATGTCGCCGTCCAATGTCTGGATGGGCGCGCTGGCACTGTTCATGAAGGCGAAGTGCCCGGCATTGGCGACGACGCGATAGGTGGCTCCAGGAATGTTCTGCCCGATCCATGCGGCGTGAAAACGTGGCGGTAGCCAGCGATCCTTTTCCGCGGCGTAGATCATGGCCGGTACGGTGATGGCCTTCAGGGATTGCTCCGTGAACATCACGCCGACAGGCGCCATGGCGACGATTGCGCGGACACGTGGATCGGCCGTCGATTCAAGCTCACCTGGTGCCTGCAATTGGCGAATGTCGCGGACCATGCCGCAGGTGATTGGATCTTCTTGGGCCTCGTTTACGCAATGCGTGCCGATCCGGGATAGATCGACCCGCCCTCCCGCCAGGGCAACCACGGTATAGCCGCCGGCCGAGTGCCCGGCGGCGCCGATCCGCGGACCTTGAGCATCCGCAGCGATGCGGTCCTTCCATTCGGGATCCGCAAGTAGGGCATCGATCAGGCGCGAGACCTGGCGGGGCCGCTCGGTGAAGTAGGTGCCCAGCGGCTTTTGCCACAGCGAACTGTCCTGATAGCTGTCGCCTGGATGACGCAGGGCTGCCACCAGATAGCCGTCCCGCGCGAGGGCCTCGGCCAAGCTGCTTTGGCCGAATTCCGAGCCGCCGGTCCCGTGGCTGAGCACGATGAGGCCTTTGGTCTTTGCCTCGGGAGCGGCCATGGGGGTCGCGTGGATCGTAAACGATCCCATTATGATCGAGCGGGCAGGTGCCTGCGTCGGGTAGTACAGCGCGGCCGGGATCTTCACAGGGTTCGTGATGGAGGGCGGGACCTCGTAGGGTCGCCAGCCTGCTTCGGCGGCTCGCGCTGCTGAGACGAGCAGGCCCGTTGCGACTGATAGGCTGCAGAGCAGCAGCGCGGCGGAACGGAGCCGTTTGTAAATGGCAAATGTCATTGATGCACCTCTTGTGAGCCGCTATCCTGTTAGGTGCGGGCCGGCGAGCAGGTCGAGCCCGATTTCGCGAACGGTGGGATTTATTCGCCAGTGACCATTCAAGGCATCTTCTCGGCGGCTGCGCCGCTTCGATGGCACCGGCCCGCTGTCATCTTGCTGCCGCTCGCCGCCGCGACAGCGCTCGCCGTAACGGGGGCGTTCGGCACCTATCTCAGCATGACACTTCCGCTTCGCCTGCTGCATTTTGTCGGTGTCGCCATTGCGATCTGCGCACTCGTCTTTGCGCTCTGCGAAATCGTTCAGCGATTTTGGTTCGGTGGCGCATTGCCATTTTGGGCGATGCTTGCGATTGGGGCCATCACGGCTCCGGTCGGCGGCTGGATCGTTCTCGAAGCCTTGGGCTTGTCGGCGCCTCGGGCGCTTGCCCATGTCACCTACTCCGAGCTGACGACCCAGGTGCTGCTGTCCAATCTCGCGATCGCAAGCCTCGGATGGACGTTGCTCCGGCAGTCCCGCTCACAAAGCACCCTTTGCGATGCACAACAGCAGCTTCATCCGAGCACCGACCAGGCGTTGCGCGCGAAACTTCCGATCGGGATCCGCAGCGCCATCATCCTCGCCCTGAGCGCCGAGGATCATTATGTGCGAGTAAGGACCGACCGTGGCGACGCTCTGATCCTGATGAACCTCGCAGCCGCGATTGCGGCGCTTGGCGAGGATGCGGGTGTGCGCGTCCATCGCTCGCATTGGGTATCGCGCCAGCTCGCCGAAGAGGCGAGGGTGCGTGGCGGCAGGCATGGTGTCCGCCTCAATGACGACACGGTGTTGCCGGTCAGCCGTTCGGGCCGAAAGTTGTTAAACGAGGGCTGAGCGGC
>NZ_JAELUG010001394.1 GCF_016429255.1 Rhizobium sp. ASV8 | reverse complement strand
CCCCCCCCCCCCCCCCCCCCCCCCCCCCCCCCCCCCCCCCCCCCCCCCCCCCCCCCCCCCCCCCCCCCCCCCCCCCCCCCCCCCCCCCCCCCCCCCCCCCCCCCCCCATTTTTCAAGCATAAGACGGAATACGAGATTTAATAGACCGTCTCGTGGGCTCGGAGATGTGTATAAGAGACAGGTGCGGCTCCGATCCAGCGGGCGATCATGGCGGGCGACACCAAGACCGGCATGATGGTCATGAAGATGGACAAGGGGCTCGACACCGGCCCGGTCGCGCTCACGCGCGAAGTCGAGATCGGCGGCA
>NZ_JAELUG010001393.1 GCF_016429255.1 Rhizobium sp. ASV8 | reverse complement strand
GTTTGACGCTCAGCAGGCAGCTGGCAGCGCTAAGTGGGATATCGACGTCGCCGTCGTGCACGAGAAGTTCGCTGGCCCGATGGTCCAGAAGGGCTACCTCGAAAAGTACCGCGCCAACATCGACACCTGTCTCTTATACACATCTCCGAGCCCACGAGACGGTCTATTAAATCTCGTATTCCGTCATCTGCTTGAAAAAAGGGGGGGGGGGGGGGGGGGGGGGGGGGGGGGGGGGGGGGGGGGGGGGGGGGGGGGGGGGGGGGGGGGGGGGGGGGGGGGGGGGGGGGGGGGGGGGGGGGGGGGGGGG
>NZ_JAELUG010001392.1 GCF_016429255.1 Rhizobium sp. ASV8 | reverse complement strand
CCCCCCCCCCCCCCCCCCCCCCCCCCCCCCCCCCCCCCCCCCCCCCCCCCCCCCCCCCCCCCCCCCCCCCCCCCCCCCCCCCCCCCCCCCCCCCCCCCCCCCCCCCCGTTTTTCAAGCAGAAGACGGAATACGAGATTTAATAGACCGTCTCGTGGGCTCGGAGATGTGTATAAGAGACAGTGTCTACCATCTCGATCGCGGCTATGAACAACTGGATCGCAAGCTTCGGCTCTGCGGCGCCGATATCGAACGGCTGACATCATGAGCGATGCGGCGAAAGGTTCCCCTTATTTCCTGGGGGTCGAT
>NZ_JAELUG010001391.1 GCF_016429255.1 Rhizobium sp. ASV8 | reverse complement strand
CCCCCCCCCCCCCCCCCCCCCCCCCCCCCCCCCCCCCCCCCCCCCCCCCCCCCCCCCCCCCCCCCCCCCCCCCCCCCCCCCCCCCCCCCCCCCCCCCCCCCCCCCCCCCTTTACAAGCACAAGACGGCATACGCGATTTAATAGACCGTCTCGTGGGCTCGGAGATGTGTATAAGAGACAGCTGTTATTGCGCCAACCGAGCGCTGGGGCGACGTGTGACAATATTGTTTCGAGTAGGTGAATATTATGGTCGACCCCAAGTTGGTTGGGGATCGTGACGATGAGTGTATCGGCAGCACCAACAGCT
>NZ_JAELUG010001390.1 GCF_016429255.1 Rhizobium sp. ASV8 | reverse complement strand
TACTTAACAAGTTAGCAATGCCGCCTAGAATGACCGATTTCAGCGCGATCGCATGAATGATATCTGGGTGTTCTCTTATAAATATTGCCCGTAGGCGAAAAAGGGTAGACAGAAGCGCCCCTATACCTGTCTCTTATACACATCTCCGAGCCCACGAGACGGTCTATTAAATCTCGTATTCCGTCATATGCTTGAAAAAAGGGGGGGGGGGGGGGGGGGGGGGGGGGGGGGGGGGGGGGGGGGGGGGGGGGGGGGGGGGGGGGGGGGGGGGGGGGGGGGGGGGGGGGGGGGGGGGGGGGGGGGGGGG
>NZ_JAELUG010001389.1 GCF_016429255.1 Rhizobium sp. ASV8 | reverse complement strand
CCCCCCCCCCCCCCCCCCCCCCCCCCCCCCCCCCCCCCCCCCCCCCCCCCCCCCCCCCCCCCCCCCCCCCCCCCCCCCCCCCCCCCCCCCCCCCCCCCCCCCCCCCCTATTTTCAAGCAGAAGACGGAATACGAGATTTAATAGACCGTCTCGTGGGCTCGGAGATGTGTATAAGAGACAGATCCAGGTCTCGCCGATCGGCGGACGAATGATCGCGTGGCTCGCCGTGCCCTTCATCGCCTGCAGTTGCGAGACGAGGAGCGGCACGTCGTTCGGCGCATGCTCGGCGTCGAGCAGGAGCCAATCG
>NZ_JAELUG010001388.1 GCF_016429255.1 Rhizobium sp. ASV8 | reverse complement strand
CCCCCCCCCCCCCCCCCCCCCCCCCCCCCCCCCCCCCCCCCCCCCCCCCCCCCCCCCCCCCCCCCCCCCCCCCCCCCCCCCCCCCCCCCCCCCCCCCCCCCCCCCCCCTTTTTCACGCAGAAGCCGGAATACGAGATTTAATAGACCGTCTCGTGGGCTCGGAGATGTGTATAAGAGACAGCCCTTAACCAGATCGAGTGTCAATTCGACATTCATCTGGCTTTCGATGGCCGTGCCGCAAACTTCGCCGTCTCCCTGCGCCGCGTGCGTGTCGCCGACAGAGAAAAGCGCGCCTTCCGTTTCGATC
>NZ_JAELUG010001387.1 GCF_016429255.1 Rhizobium sp. ASV8 | reverse complement strand
TCATATGGCCGATTTCACCGGCACCGCCGAACGCACCGCGATAGGGATGACCATCCATGACCAGGCCACCGCCGACGCCAAGATTGAAATGCAGGTAGAAAAAGCTGCGGGCGATGCGCCCTACGCCTGTCTCTTATACACATCTCCGAGCCCACGAGACGGTCTATTAAATCTCGTATGCCGTCTTAGGCGTGAAAAAGGGGGGGGGGGGGGGGGGGGGGGGGGGGGGGGGGGGGGGGGGGGGGGGGGGGGGGGGGGGGGGGGGGGGGGGGGGGGGGGGGGGGGGGGGGGGGGGGGGGGGGGGGGG
>NZ_JAELUG010000154.1 GCF_016429255.1 Rhizobium sp. ASV8 | reverse complement strand
CACCTGGCCGTTGGCGATAACGGGGACATTGATCGATTCGCCCTTGACCAGTTCCTGTTGCGCCTTCTTGGCGTCGTCAGGGCTGATCACGGGCGCCGTCGCCGTCTGCACCGAAAAATAGACCGAAGCCAATGTTACCGCGCAGACCCAAAGGCCGGTGAGCACAAGCTTGATCATCCGGCCTCACGGACGCGGAATTGCTCCTGCGAATAGGTGCCATCAGTATCGGCGTTCTGCGCCGCATTCTTCAGAATGTCGGCAACGGCGCGGACGGCCTCGAGATGAGCCTCGACGCGGCGGGCATTCACCACCAGCTTCTTCTTCAACCCATGCAGCTGCTCGACATGCGTAACAGCGAGATCCGCCGGATCGGTATCACGAAACAGCATCGACAGTTCGTAGAGGCAGCGGCTCTTGTGAGCGTTCGACACCTTGAGATCGAATTCCGGGTCGCTGCCGATCCGGTTGTTCTCGTTGTCGATAATCATCTCCAGGCGGCCAAGGACAGATTTGATCCGATAGTCCTGTGACATCACTTCCATGTTGTTACCTCGCTTATGCTCTCTGGGACGTCAGCGTATTCTGATTTGTAATGCTCTTGTCGCCGTCGTTGGCGTCATGTGCAGCAAGCGTCTTGCGCTGAAAATCCGTGATGGCGCTCAACGCCATCTTCTTGTCGTTCTCGTCGGTCGTGGCATTGGCAACGCCGCTGTTGCGCATCTTGTCGACCTGTTCCTTGTACATCTTCTCGGCAATGCCGACGCCGCCGTCCTTGGCGAGCGTATTGCCCAGCTGTTCGGCCATCATGCCCTTCCAGATTTCGCCGGCCGAACCCTTGCCGTAGAGCGTCTCGCTGCTCGGCAGCATGTTCTTGACGAAGTTCTGCAGCACCATCGCCTCGAACTTGCGGTAGACCTGCGGCACCTTCGAGGGGCCGGCATGCGTGCTGGCGTTGCCGAGGCCAGCCTGCGTCGATGCGCTGTTCAGCGCATCGACGGCCGCGCCGAAGCCATTGCCGTTTTCGGCAAGGCTGGTGGCGGCAAAAGCGGCCTTGTTGGCAGCAAGTTTCGCCTGGGCAACCTGGACATCGTCCGGATTCGCGGCCCTGACAACGTCCAGAACCAAATCACTCGGAGGCGAAATAGCCACGTCACGTCTCCTTCTGCTATCGCACGCTCCCGAAAACCCGATAGGCGCTCGCTTGGCATGTCGAATCAAACGGTCGGAGCAGGCTGGCAACCTTGTGATGCATGCCATGCTCCGTGATCGCTGCGATTATGAATTTTGAAGCTTGCTGGAGGCTGGCGTTGCGCCGGCGAAGCGCTGGTCGATAATGTCATAGACCGCATTGTCGTCGGCTTCGCGAGTTTCAAGCTCGCGGGCATCCTTCATATGCTCCTCCAGCCGGTCACCCTTGGTGCGCTCCTGCTGGACCTTCATCTGAATCAGCGTCTGAATGCCCTCCAGCTGCTGATCCTTGATGGTCAGGCGGCCGTAGCGCTCGGCATAATGGACGGAAAACGCCATATGCACAGGGTCGGACGAGCCAATGGCATCCATGACCCGCTCCATCGATTCGGTTACATCCAGGCGATGACGGGTGGTATCGGCAAGCTCGTTTTCGGCGATACGCTCCAGATGGCGCTGCACCGCAACCAGACGCTTCAGTTTTTCGGAACGGCTTTGCTCGGCCATCGTCTACCTGCCCACCAAGCTGACCTCACCGGTCGCCTCGAACATATGCCTCCTGGCTTCGCTGCTCATCGGCTAATGCCCATTGAATACGGTAAGAAACGCACCGGAGAACTGATTGATCATCGCCGCGATGCTCAAATAGAGCATGAATAGCCCGCCCATCAGAAGATAGGGGGTGGAAATGAAGTAGATCGGGATCTGCGGCGCCAGCTTGTTGATGAAGCCGATCGAGATCTGGAACATCATGCCGTACAGCAGAAACGGGCTCGACAACCTCAGCATGATGAAAAAAGTCGTCGACAGGGTATCGGTGATGGAGATCAGCGCGGATCGTGGATCGATATGGCCACCGAACGGAATGACCGAATAGGAATCGACCAGCGCCTGGAGAACATAGTGATGGAAATCCAGAATGAAGAGGATCATCAGCCCGCAAAAGCTGATCAAGCTCGTCAGTGAGGTCTCGCTCGAATCGTCAATGATATCCGCGCCGGCCGGCGCGTTGAAGCCGATCAGCATCGATATGACGGTGCCGGCAAACTGCAAGCCGAGCGTATAGATGCGGGCCATCATGCCGTACATCAGGCCGATGACCGTTTCCGTGAAAATCAGTCCGATGTAGCTGGCGCCGCCATTTGCCACTGCCGGATAGATGGTGCTCCAGAGCAGCGGCAGGACGGCCATCGACAAGGCGACAGCGAGCAGAAGCCTGATCTGCACAGGTATGCGGCCTGACGAAAATCCCGGGAGCACCATTATGCAGCCGCCGATGCGGCAGAAGGCGACGAAAAGCGCCAGAATGGTCCCCTGGGGGTCAGGTATCATGAAATCGAACCTAGAATCTTGATCTCGATCCCCTTGGCCAATTCCACATGCGACAGGACCGGAAGGGTCGCGAACAGGCGTTCGATGATCATGCGCACATAGGAGCGCGTTTCCGGCGACGTGACAAGGACGAAGGGCATGCCGCGGTCCATGTATTCACGGATAACTTTGCCGGCCTGCTCGCTGAACTCTTCCAGGCTGCGCGGATCGATGTCGAATTCGACGATCTCGCCCTTCTGGTCGCGCTTGAGCGCCTGATGGAAGATCAGGTCCCATTTGCTGCCGAGGCGCAGGACGCGCAGCACGCCATTGTCGGCAAGATCGCCGCAGAGCTGCTGCGCCATGCGCACGCGGACATGCTCGACGATCTGCTCGGTCTTGCGGACATGCGGCGCAAGTTCTGCGACGGCTTCGAGGATAAGATGCAGATTGCGGATGGAGACGCGCTCGGCGAGCAGGAGCTTGAGCACCGCCTGCAGACCGGAATAGGACATGTGCGACGAGCAGATTTCGTCGGCCAGCTTCTTGTATTCCGGGTCGAGCCGCTCGATCAGGATCTTCACGTCCTTATAGGACAGAAGTGCCGGCAGGTTGTTGCGGATAACCTCGCTCATATGGGTGAGCACCACGGAGACGTTGTCGATCGGCTGGAAGCCTTCGCGCTTCAGATCCTCGGTGAAAGCCTCGAGGACCGAGACGGCAGGCATGCCGAAAGCCGGTTCGCGAATCTCGTCGCCCGGAACGGTCGGCTTGCGGCCGGAGCCGGTGACCACGAGGACTTCGCCGACGCGCAGCATGTTGGAAGCGATCGTCGTTCCGTGGATGCGGATCTGGTAGGATTTGTCGGCAATGCCCATGTCGTCGATCACCTTGATCTCCGGCACGACGAAGCCGTACTGCGTGGCGAATTTCTTGCGCATCTTGCCGACGCGGAAGGCCAATTCCTGATGAGCGCCGAGCAAGCGCGTGGAGACGATCTTGCCGAGCGCCAGTTCGATCTCGGCTGTTTTCAGCACCGACTTGACCGAGTCCTTCTCCATCTCCTTCGTCTGCATCACCTTCTGCTCTTCGGCGTCGCGGCGAAGCTTGTTCTCGGCCTCGATCTGGCGCGGGATGAACCAGGCGCCGGAAGCCAGCAGGCCGCCAAGGAACACGAAGGGAAAGAAAGGCATGCCGGGCATCACGGCAAGAATGCCCATAAGGACGGCCGAGACGGCGAGTGCGCGCGGATAGCCGCTCAGCTGATTGATGACCGCTTGGTCAGTGGAACCAGCCGTGCCGCCGCGGGAGACGAGGAGACCAGCGGCGAGCGACACGACGAGTGCCGGCATCTGCGACACCAGACCGTCGCCGACGGAAAGCTTGACGAAGACATCCGCAGCCTGGCCGATCGGCATGCCATGACGGAAATAGCCGATGATGATGCCGCCGAAGATATTGATGCAGGTGATCAAGAGGCCGGCAACGGCATCACCGCGCACGAATTTCGAGGCACCGTCCATCGCACCGAAGAAGGAGCTTTCCTCTTCCAGTTCACGACGACGACGCTGCGCTTCCTTCTCGTCGATCAGGCCGGCCGAAAGGTCGGCATCGATCGCCATCTGCTTGCCGGGGATGGCATCCAGGGTGAAGCGGGCGCCGACTTCGGCGATACGCGTCGCACCCTTGGTGATGACGATGAAGTTGATGGTGATGAGGATCAGGAAGACGATCAGACCGATGACGAAATCGCCCGACATCACCAGGCTCGCAAAGCCGGCGATGACGCCGCCTGCGGCGTCGTGCCCTTCATAACCATGGGAAAGAATGACGCGTGTGGTCGCGATATTCAACGCAAGTCGCGTCATCGTGGCGATCAGCAGGATCGTCGGGAAAGACGAGAACTCCAGCGGCTTCTTGATCCACAATGCGACCATGAGGATCAGCACTGAAAGCGCGATCGAAAAAGCAAGCCCGAGGTCGATCAGAAATGCCGGGATCGGCAGAAACAGCACGCAAAGGATGACCATGATACCGAGGGCAAACCCGATATCACGGACGCTGGGATTCGCTTTTGGGAGCGCTAGTGCGGGTGGTTGTGCCATCGACCGATTTTCCGTCTCTTCATGAGAGGAGGCAAACGGCTGACCCGCCTGCCCTATTCGAACCGATCTTTAAAAGGCGAAGCTTGCGCGAGAATGGCTATGGCCGGCGAAGCGCGTGATCCCAAATACTATTTTAGCGATGGCATGGGGTGCCTAAAGCGCACCGCGATCCTTCAGATCCGCCACGCTTCGGCCCGCTGGTCGCCGCTCTCGCAAAACCGCCACATGCCTTGCATTCTATGCGCAGCGTTGCGGAAAACCGCTTTAGAAGCCAGACTGGATGCGCGAGAAGACGAGATTGGTGAAAATCGAGATCTGCGAACCGACAAAGGGAGCGGTGATGCCGATGGTCACCATGACGGCAACGATCTTCGGCACGAAGGTCAACGTCGCTTCCTGAACCTGGGTCAAGGCCTGGATCAAGGCAATCACCAAGCCTACCGCCATCGCAGCGAGCACGGCCGGGCCGGAAGCTACGAGCACGGTCCAGATGGCTGCCTGGAAGATATCCAACGCGTCGGCTTCATTCATGCAGCATCATCCCGTGGTTCGGCAGCTACTCATTAGCTGCCGGTCGAATCCGTATTCTGGTTCGACGAATCGTCAGTGCTATTATCACTCGACGAGGGCGGCGTATCAATGGTCGTGCCTGCCGGAGCGATGGTCACGCCGGCCTGGATCAGAATTTTGTCGCCGGCATTAGTCTGGGCAATGATACCGTCGGTGTAGACGGTTACTTCCTTGATGGTGCCCGTCGTCTTGCCGTCGGCGCTCATGATCTGCTTGCCGATATAATCGGAGGCCTGCGAGATCCACTGGTTCTGCAGCACCGTTTCGAGATGCGAATTCGTCTGGATCTGCTGTTCAACCTGAGAGAAGCTGGCCAGCTGAGAAATCTGCTGGCTGGCATCCATCGGATCGGTCGGATCCTGATTCTTCATCTGGGCAACGAGAAGCTGCAGGAAGTTGTTGTAATTCAGGTTGGCGCTTACGGCCGCGCCGGCAGCCGTTTTCGAAGAATTGCTCGAAGACGAGCTTCCGGCAGCGCCGGCAACGGCGTCTACCGCTGCCATGGGGCGATCTCCCGGCGGATATGCTCGATCGTCGCCGCCGGCATCTCCTGGTTGTTCAGAATGCTGTCTTCGATCGGATAGAGCCCACGAATTGCCTTCAACGCATCGAAGGCACGGCCCGTTGCGACGAGGCCGTCGATACGCTTGAGCTCAGCCAGCACTTCCTCATTGTGGAAGCATGACAGCAGCATGACGATCGACTTGCGGAACATTGCCGTCGACTGCTCTTTGCCCTCGGGATTGATGAGGATCATCTGTGCGATGAAGTAGAGCTGACGCATCGGGGTGGTCGCGTCTTCTGGCTGAAGCACATGGTTTTCAAGCAGGAATGTCACATCATTCAGGAATTCCAGGGCGACCTTGCGATCGACGCGCAGAACGGCCCCGTTGATAAAAATCTTTTCCCCGGCTTTGAGCGATATGCGAAGCGTACTTTTCATTTAAGTCCATCCCTGATGATGGTGGTGACATCGATGATGCCTTGAAAATTTACCGACTGGCGCCGCCGGATTCGATCGCATTCCTTCAAAATCCAGATGGCGATCGAGATGATATTGGCCCGTAGTTCGATGTTCAGCTGGTTCTCAGGACTTTTGAGGTCCTCGACAAAACTCACCCATACGCGCTGCGTATAATAGAGAGCTTCGATCGCTTCCCGGCCGTATTTCTCCGCATCACGGGCCGCAGAAAGAAGAGCTATCGACCGGTCCAGAACTTGTCGTTCTCGCTCCTTGGCGTCGGCCACTGCATCCTGCATGACTTCCGCATATGAGAACTGATACATTCATGCATCCTTCCTGGTCATTCCGTCCCTTTGATCATCAAAGGTAATTTACAAGGCTTAGCTGCTGGATCTTTGAGACAATAGTATAAGCTGTTTCGAGCTGGGTCTGAAGACTGTTGACCTTTGTGGAGGCCTCATAGGGATCCACCCCCGTGAGGTCGCCTATGTTGGTATTGAGAATGGTCTTCTGTGCGTTCAGCGTCGTGTTCGCGTCCGACAGGCGCGATTGCGACAGACCGAGCTGGCTAGCCTGGTTGTTCAACCCGTCGATCGCCTGGCGTGAGTAGCTGATGGCCTGATCGGTAACCGCGCTCAGCGCATCCTGGCTGAGGGCGGGCGTCGTGTTCATCAGCGCATTGGTAACGCTGGTGGCGAGCGCCAGATAGCGCATGCCGGCAGAATTCGAGTTGGTCGAGGTTTCAACCACGTCGGTATTGCTGATCCGGCTCGTCATGTTCTGGTCCGACGCGCTCGACCACTGCGACCAGCCGGCGTCGGAGGTGAACATCGGCTCAACCGTCGTCGTAATGAAGCTTTTGATCTGTGCGCCGGTCAGCTGACCAATCGCCGACGACGGCGGGCTCGCCGATGGGTAAAGAGTTGACGCATAAGCGCCCAGTTTGGTCTGGATGTCCGCGGTCGTCGAAGCCGACTTGTCGGTCATCGGCTGAACGTCGGTGTTGGTGCCGGCAAAGAGATACTCGCCGTTGACCATGACGTTGGCGGAAGCGATGACGCTCGACAGCGTCGAGGTCGCGAGCTGCTGGGTCAGCGCAATGCTGTTGCTATCGGTGTTGCCGCGCAGCGCCACCAACTGATCCATGAGTTTCTGCGCGTTCGAGCCCATGCCGGTCAGAGCCGTCTGTGACGTGGTCATCCGCTGGTTTGCAATCGAGTTGCTGCCCAGAATGGAATCAATGCGCGAAACTTCTCTCGTCAGATTGACGCTGAGCGAGGTGTTGCTGCCGAGGGAGACGCCGATATCGGCGTAGACGCCAGTGGTTGCCTCGGTCGAGGCACTCGACATTTCGTTCTGCGCCTGACGGATCGTCTGGCGCATGGCGTTCTGAATGGCTTGGCTCGAGATGAAAGAGAGTTTCATGGCTTAGCTCGCAATATCCAGTACAGATTGAAGCATCGCATTGACTGCGTTCAATATCTTGGTTCCAGCCTTGTAGGACTGTTCGATATCCATCATCAGCGTCAGCTCTTCGTCGAGGTTGACGCCGGTTGCATTCGAGTAAGCACCCGAGGAACGCGACAGAGCCGCCGACGTATTTTCCGCCGCCGAGGTTGCCGTGCTGCGCTGGCCTTCGAGCCATCCGATGGAGCTTGCCGAATAGCTCATGAGAGTGGCGCTGGTGTCTGTACCGGCACCGCCATCGAAGCTTATTTTCGTGTTCATCGCGGTGATGAGGCCATCAAGCTTCCCGGAATAGCCGGCATCCAGTGGCTTTGACGGATTTAACGGATCAAAGCTCGGGTTCGTGATGTAGGCGTTGCCGTTGATGCCGCCGTCACGCAGCAGAGTCGGATTGGCAACTGCGGCCGAGTTGAGCTTGAGGTTTCCAGCCAGGCCGGTCACAACTGCACCGCTATCCAATCCGGAACCGCTGGTCCAGGTGGCTGGCACACCATTGTAGGTGAAAAGGCCCGCAGCCTTGGTCGCACCACTGGACGTCGTTTCGGCAAATGTCGTCACCAGGCCGCGCGCGATCTCATCAAGCTGCTTCTGGTAGGTGGGCGCAACGCTGTCGCGAACCTGAAGCGCGGCCTGAAGGCTGCCCTGTGCGGTCGTGCTGGCACCCTGTCCCTGGGTCAGCGCCACCCCATCGATATAGACATTGTTGCCTTGCGTTCCTGCCGTGTAGGTGTTCGTCGGTGTGAAAGTCACCGTACGCGGGATGGTCTCGAAGAGCGTCGTGCCGCTCGAGGTATATAGCGCCATATCGTTGTTGTTGCCGCGGGTTACCGCGGTCACGCCGACGATCTGTGAAATCTGTTTCAGAATTGAATCGCGCTGGTCGAGCGCATCGGCAGTCGCACTCGACGTCGGACCTGCGGTCGCCGTTGACGACTTCACCGCATCATTTGCCGTCTGGAACTGCTTCAGCAGACTATTCAACGTGTCGACATCGGAGCTGATCTGCTTGTCCGCGTCCGTGCGGGCATTCTGTACAACGGTCGTGGCATTGTTGAGCGATGTGACCAGGCTCTGAGCCGCATTGATTGCCGATTTCGCCGCCGTCGTGTTGGACGGCGAACCGGAATAGTTCTGCATCGCGGTCTGGAAGGCCGCCAAATAGGTGGCTGGCGCGATTTCATTGTTGTTGCCGCCAAGCGTAGCCGACTGAAGATTGCTGTAAGCAGTCAAAAGCAGTTGCTGCGCAGCATCCGATGACGAGTTGGAAAGAAAGGCCGCCTGGAGCGCCGGCTCCTGGCTTCGAGCAATCTTGACAACCTGCGCGCCGGCGCCGTTGGTCGTCAGTACGGCCTGTCGACGCGAATAATCGGCATTGTTCGCATTTGCGATATTGTTCGACACGACGCTGCTCTGCGTGCCGGTATTGTTGAATATTGCCTGCGCGTTGTTGAGAGCTGTTGTGAGCGTCATGACTGACTCGATACCCTATTCGTTTTAGCGCCGCAGATCGGCCGATGGCGCGCCGGCTGTGTCGGAATAGCCCATCAGAATGAGGCCGGCGGAGTTGAACAGACTGTCGTTGGCGCCACCCGAGTGGGGTCGAAACGACCGACTGGAAACATTTTGGCATCCGAGACCATCAAGACGGACCGGCGCCGCACGAACGGCGATGCTGGAAACGACACCCAGACGATTCGTCTGCACATCCCTTTCCGCAATCACTGCCCTCACGCTGCCGAAATTCCTCATCTGGAATCCTCGTTATCCTTCATGCGACTGAGAGTAGGTGGTGGGCCTTGCGTGAAGCTGTCTGTGAGGACAGAAAACCGATCATTGTGAAAACGCCCCGCGGAGCATCCCGACAAACCTGCAAACGGCATTCGCAAAGCACGGAAGGTAAGGCATTACGCACCTTTTCGTGGGGAGGCGACCACATGGGTGCTTCGCAAAAAAGAAGCCCGGGAATCGCTGGATTCCCGGGCACATAGTCAAATTCGGAAGACTACAGGCTATTTGGCAGATTCATTCCCAATCGATGCAATAGCCAAGGAAACGCTTGGAATCGACCGGATCGAAATCAAGCTTCTTGCGAAGCTTTTTGCGAAGCTTCGAAATATGGCTTTCGACCACGTTTTCTTCGACTTCCTCGTCGAAGATGCCGTATATGGCGTTGAAGATCTGTGTCTTCGTTACCCGGCGACCGCGATTGGCGATCAAATACTCCAGGATGCGGCGTTCGCGCCGCGGCAATGCGAAGACCTCGCCGTTGATCTCCGGATCACGACCATCCGCGAAAACGCGAATCGGTCCGATATCGGTATAGTTGTTGATGGCCTTGAGCCTCCGGCGGATCGCCGCGGCCCTTGCCAGGATCTCGCGGGGATGCACCGGTTTGCGCACGACATCGTCCACGCCGCAATCGAAGAGTGCAAGCGTCGATTCGAGCGAGGGTTGATCGCTGACTGCGATGACCGGCGCTGCCGTCCTGTCGCGAATCGCCCGGGGAAGCTCGTGAACGTGCTGTCCCTGTCCGATCAAAAACGCTTCGACAGCAGCAATATCGCCCTCTGCCGCCGTCGAGACCCATTCGCCAAATTCGCGTGGATCAAATCCCGTGGACGGTATGCCTTCCCGCCCAAAGAGTGATGTATATCCGTCCTTAACGAGCTCTCGCTCATCAACCACTACGATCATTCGTCCGCCTCCGAATCAGTGTGGTGTTTCGATGACCTATGGGTACGAATCGGGCGAATCACGAACAACTGTCGGAAATGAGTGGCGGAAATTAATAATTGATTAACCATAAGGGTGCGATTTGCACTACATATAGTGGGTGAACTTCGATTTACACCGATAAAAAACCTGTTAGTTAGCTTATCGTTAACACGCGCCTTTTAGGCAATCTGATGGCAGTCAATCGCAGCGCAAGGGTTAGCGCCTGCTAACCAGAAGGCCAATACAACCTATAGGTTGTTTAATTCCGACAGAATGTTGCCGCGTTGGGCGTCCATTTGCCGTAACCCGTGGCGACCAGATTGGCGATCACACGGCAAACATAGACCTTCTGGGCGGGGTCGTTATTCGGGCCGGCGTGGTATCTTGCTACCGCCATCGTCCAGGTCTCATGCCTGTCATGAAGATTGCGGAGAAACTTGGCAGCATATTCGACGTTGCTGCGTGGGTCGAACATGGCCTCCACGGAGGTAAAATTCTCGCCGTGAAAATACTGGTTTATCTGCATGCAGCCGATGTCGATCAGCTTCGCGCCATTCTGCCGCGCAGCGGCAAAAACCTGAAGGGCAGCATTCTCGGACGGTGGGAAAATCGGTCGTCCCTCGACATTGAGCGCATAGGGATAGAGCGATCCCTTGCGCCCCGTCTCGGTCAAACCAACTGAATAAAGTATTCCCTCCGGTATTCCATATTTCGCAGCTGCAGACTGGATTTCTCGCTCACAGAGGCCGGCGGCGCCATTATTCGGCGGCGACGGGTTCCCCGATGCTTCGGCATCAGAGGTAAACCGCACCAGAGCGAGAACGCTGAGCACTACTACCAGCGCCATCTTCCAAGCCGCGCTCACTCGAACTCCGATTGCCGTTGCTTCCATCTGCCTGTTGCCCCGAAAAATTCTGGCCCCTAGGACGCGCGTCGCCGCCCTGTCCCTGGTTCAGCAGAGATTGCTGCTGTTGGTTCGATCCGGACTGCCGGCTGCCATCCGACTGTTGATCCGTGCTGGAGGCCAGCGTGACGGTGATGCTGTCGACCTGATAGCCCTGTGCCCGCAGCGCATCGATCATGTGGCTCTGATCGGCGTGCAGCTGCCTGTAGGCCTCGCCGGTCTGTACCTTCAGATCGACGGTCAACTGATCGCCCGACAGTCGCATCGTGGCGGTCACGTCGCCGAGATTGTCAGGGCTCAACTGAATCTTGAGCGTGTTGACGACCTTGCCGGTGCTGGTGAGATTGGCGGCATTGGAAAGGGCCGAGCCAGGCTGCATCGCTGCCGACCAATCGCGATCTCCTGCGAGCGAACCGGCGACCAGTGCCGAATTGCCCGCAAGCCCGAGGTAGCGGCGGGATTCGAGAACAGTCACAGCCTGGGCATCGCCGCCTGCAGGAGCGGATATTTTGATATCGGCCGCATCGTCGCCGCGCTTGGCGATCGACATATCCAGCGCACCGCTTCGCCCATCTGCGCGCGCCAGCCGGAAGGTCTGCGCCGTATCCGCGGTCGCGCTGTCACCCGGCATGGCCTGCCCTGTATCGGACGCCGCTTCCTTCAGTCCTGCACTGGAAATCGTTACCCCCTGCACCTTGGGATCGCTGCGAGCCTGTCCGCCTGCCACAGCAGCATCCTGCGCCACGGCGACGGTCTGCGCGACGTTCAGAAGCGACAGCGCATCGGTGATGGTATTCGTAGCCTGGGTGCTTTGCGTCGCCGTTGCCTTACCATCGTCGGTCGTGGAAGGGTTCTTATCGCCTTTGACGGAGGGCGCCTTGCCGTTACCATCAGTCGGCAAGACTTGGCCACCTCCAACAGCTTCGGCCAGTTGCTGCGCAACCTCGGCAAGCTGTGTCGCGGCATCTGTCTGTGCGGGAAGTTGGCCGACATCCGGCTTTGTAGCCACCGGATCATTCGCATCAGGGGCAGAAGGGTCGGCGCCAGCCATCGCCTGCGCTGCCTTCTGAAGGTCTATCAACGACTTTGAAAGCGACAGAGGTCCGGCTCCGTGGGGAGACTTCGCTCCCTTCGCCAAATTGGCGATATTCGCCACAGATGTATCGATCATAACGCCCCCGGCGTTGAGGCCACCATCAATGGCAAGCGCTGGATTGCCAACGGTCGCCTTTGTCGTGCCCGCGTCCCCGTCCGTGTTGTCATTGGCTGTCTGGGTCGCACCCGTACCGACATTCGTGCCGGACGATTTACGCCCGTCGCCGAGGGAGCTGGCCAGCGCATCGAGAAAGCCCTTGCCATCGTCCTGCTTCCCCGAGCGGGAGCCCTTGGCGGCCGCAACAATATCTGCGCCGGACGAGGCGCCAGAGACACCGATGTCGTTCATGATCAATGACTTTCCTGCTTCAACATGCCGTCGATAGCGTCCAGCTTCGAGCGGCTCGTCGTGACGAATGCGTTGAACGAAGAGTCGGCCTCCTGCCTCCCTCCCTCCGGGGCGGGAGCTGCCTTTGCCGCGGCTCCCTGCTCAACACCCGCCGTGCCGGGAGACTGGCCTCCCGTTTGTTTCGTCACAGCAGCATCGTGTTCAGTATTCTGTTGATTGGGCAGGTTAGGAACGTTGCCTTGCCCGAGGCTTGCAGGATCGGGCACCCGCAGGATCTCCTGCGCCACGGCCTTCGCCGCGTCTCGCAGAGCCCTATCCCGTGCGTTCAATTCGCCGGCAGGCATCTGGTTGAGGTTGCTGATCGCCGCCTCCAGACCCGGCGTCGAGACGCCGGCAACGCCGCCGTAAAAGCCCGCCAAAGCGTCGAAGCTATCGGTGCCGTCGCTGGAAATCGCCTGGGCACGTCCGGCAGCCAGCGCCGCCAGATCGGACTTGCCGGCAATCGCGGCACGGCGCGCCATGCGCAGATAGATCTCCCGCTGCCTCGGCGGATCCATGAACGACAGAATGTCGATGATATCCTGCTGCTTGACGTCGGAATCGTGATCCACCACAAGCTGCACGAAGAGGTCGGCAAACTGGCTGGCATAGGGGGAATGCAGGAAGCGTCTCGTATAGCGCTGAGAATATTCAAGCCCCAGCGGCACCAGCCCGGCATCGGCGCACAGGGCAAGCGAACGGCGCAACGCCGATTCCTCGACGATCGTGCCGGGCGCCATCAGACGGGCCCAATCGTAGAGCTTCAAGGCCGCCATGGCATTCTTGCCGGACATGACATTGCCGGCGACCAGCGAAAGATAGGGACCAATCGGCTTGTCGCGATATTCCTTGGCGATGTCCGCAAGAGTGTTGACCACCAGCAGACCCTTGCCGTTCAGATATTTTCTGAGAACATCGGCAACGCGGTTGTCGAAATTGCCGTTGACGTCGCGCTGCATCAGATATTCGAGCGTTTCCGGATTGCCGCCGCTCATCGCGTAGGCCAGGGCAGCATCGACATTGCGCGTATCTTCGAACACTGACTTGTCGGCATTGCGCAGGCGAGCATCTATCGTGGACAGCAGGAACCGCTGCATCTCTCCGGCAGAGCTGTCACCCGCGACCACGGAATCCTGAACGAATTCGAGCGAGCGCAGCATCTTGTAGAGCGGCAGGTTGTCCGGCCCCTCGGCACGAGCGCCCACCGGCGCCAGAACGCCGAAGGTCAACGCGAGTGCAAGACGATGACGATGCGTTTTGCGCGCCATGGACTATCCCTGCTTGCCTTGGCCGGGCTTGGCTTTTTCCGGTGCCTGTTTGACGGGGCTCTGGCCATCGGACTTTGCGGGATCCTTCGCGGCCTGGGTCGGCGCATTGACGATCAGGATCTCGATACGGCGGTTGGCGTCGTTGAAGGGATCGTTGGGCAGCTTCAGCCGCCGATCGGCAAATCCGGAGACCTGCGAGATCCGCTTCTCGTCAAGACCGCTGCTCGTCAGCATGTAATAGGCGCTCTGGGCGCGATCGAGCGACAGACGCCAGTTGTCGTTGCGGCCGCTGACCATGTAGGGGCGTCCGTCGGTGTGGCCGCGGATAAGGATCGACCCGTTGCGCTCCGCAAGAACCTTCCCGATCTTCTCCATTGCCAGCACCATTTCCCGGCGCGGCACGGCGGAACCGATATTGAACATCGGATCGTTGCTCTGGTCGGAGATGGTGACCAGCACGCCGCCTTCGGCCGCCGTGACTTGCAGTCCCTCGGCCAGCTGACCGGCAATGCCGCCGATCTGCGCCTGTATCTCCTGCTGCAGTTGCTTGGCTTCCTGCTGCTGGGCCTTGGTCGGCGGAACGTCCTTATTCTGGGAGACGGCAGCGTTATCGTCGAAATTTGAGGCGCTGCCTTGTTCCTTGGCACTGGCGACCTGTTGCTGTTGCGCCTGCTTGCCGGTAGCCCGCGGCTCGCTCTGCGTCGGCTGCTGCTCCGCGACCTGCGGCTGATCGGCAGGCAGGCCGCTATCGGCGGCCGTTGCCTTGGACAGGGCGATGACTTCACCCTTAGGCGCTTGATCCGACTTGGCGGACTGTTCCTCATTCGCCTTCTTCGAGGCGCTTGAGACCTGAACCTGCTTGGTCCAGAAATCCGGATCGAAGGGATCGCGATAGGCC
>NZ_JAELUG010001386.1 GCF_016429255.1 Rhizobium sp. ASV8 | reverse complement strand
CCCCCCCCCCCCCCCCCCCCCCCCCCCCCCCCCCCCCCCCCCCCCCCCCCCCCCCCCCCCCCCCCCCCCCCCCCCCCCCCCCCCCCCCCCCCCCCCCCCCCCCCCCCCTTTTTCAAGCCTAAGACGGAATACGAGATTTAATAGACCGTCTCGTGGGCTCGGAGATGTGTATAAGAGACAGGGGCAAGACGAAACCGAAGAGCTTCGCTCTTCATCCGCTGCATGAGGCGGCGATGCGGCTGGCCGATCTGGGCCTTAACCGTTCGCGACCACGCAACAAGACCAAAGATCTGATCGGCATTCTGCT
>NZ_JAELUG010001385.1 GCF_016429255.1 Rhizobium sp. ASV8 | reverse complement strand
CCCCCCCCCCCCCCCCCCCCCCCCCCCCCCCCCCCCCCCCCCCCCCCCCCCCCCCCCCCCCCCCCCCCCCCCCCCCCCCCCCCCCCCCCCCCCCCCCCCCCCCCCCCCTTTTTCAAGCACAAGACGCCATACGAGATTTAATAGACCGTCTCGTGGGCTCGGAGATGTGTATAAGAGACAGCACGATCGTTTCCAAGGGCATGTCGGTTCGCGATGCGGAACGATTGGCACAGAACGATATCAAGGCGCAGAATGACCCACGTCCAGCCGGCGCGCACCGGGACGAAAAAGATTCCGATACGTTGGC
>NZ_JAELUG010001384.1 GCF_016429255.1 Rhizobium sp. ASV8 | reverse complement strand
CCGGATCCGGGACAGTGTATGGTGGGTAGTTTGACTGGGGCGGTCGCCTCCGAAAGAGTAACGGAGGCGCGCGATGGTGGGCTCAGACCGGTCGGAAATCGGTCGTCGAGTGCAATGGCATAAGCCCTGTCTCTTATACACATCTCCGAGCCCACGAGACGGTCTATTAAATCTCGTATGCCGTCTTAGGCTTGAAAAGGGGGGGGGGGGGGGGGGGGGGGGGGGGGGGGGGGGGGGGGGGGGGGGGGGGGGGGGGGGGGGGGGGGGGGGGGGGGGGGGGGGGGGGGGGGGGGGGGGGGGGGGGGGG
>NZ_JAELUG010001383.1 GCF_016429255.1 Rhizobium sp. ASV8 | reverse complement strand
CCCCCCCCCCCCCCCCCCCCCCCCCCCCCCCCCCCCCCCCCCCCCCCCCCCCCCCCCCCCCCCCCCCCCCCCCCCCCCCCCCCCCCCCCCCCCCCCCCCCCCCCCCCCTTTTTCAAGCAGAAGCCGGAATACGAGATTTAATAGACCGTCTCGTGGGCTCGGAGATGTGTATAAGAGACAGCATAGGTATAGGGGCTTGTTCCGCCGGATGCCGTGACCGACTGACTATAGGCCGCGGCAACTGTGGCCGCTGGAAGCGTTGCCGGCGCGAGTGCAATCGTCGGCGCTGAGATGGTCAGAGTGTAGG
>NZ_JAELUG010001382.1 GCF_016429255.1 Rhizobium sp. ASV8 | reverse complement strand
CCCCCCCCCCCCCCCCCCCCCCCCCCCCCCCCCCCCCCCCCCCCCCCCCCCCCCCCCCCCCCCCCCCCCCCCCCCCCCCCCCCCCCCCCCCCCCCCCCCCCCCCCCCCTTTTACAAGCCGAAGACGGCATACGAGATTTAATAGACCGTCTCGTGGGCTCGGAGATGTGTATAAGAGACAGGTCTAGCACCGGGCGTTTGGATTCGGGGATTTTGGATCAATGGAACAAGTAGCATTGGCAGCGGCCACCACACCGGACATCACCCTCTGGTCGCTTTTCATGCAGGCGGGCCTGGTGGTCAAGCTC
>NZ_JAELUG010001381.1 GCF_016429255.1 Rhizobium sp. ASV8 | reverse complement strand
CCCCCCCCCCCCCCCCCCCCCCCCCCCCCCCCCCCCCCCCCCCCCCCCCCCCCCCCCCCCCCCCCCCCCCCCCCCCCCCCCCCCCCCCCCCCCCCCCCCCCCCCCCCCCTTTACAAGCAGAAGACGGAATACGAGATTTAATAGACCGTCTCGTGGGCTCGGAGATGTGTATAAGAGACAGGCACTGAAGATGGCACGAAGGGTCTGACCGAGAATGGCATCGAAGAACTTCAAAGCCTACTCGCCGACATCAGGACGGGGGATGGCGGTATCCGCGAGTTCCTCATCGACACACAGTGCTATCCTG
>NZ_JAELUG010001380.1 GCF_016429255.1 Rhizobium sp. ASV8 | reverse complement strand
CCCCCCCCCCCCCCCCCCCCCCCCCCCCCCCCCCCCCCCCCCCCCCCCCCCCCCCCCCCCCCCCCCCCCCCCCCCCCCCCCCCCCCCCCCCCCCCCCCCCCCCCCCCCCTTTTCACGCAGAAGACGGAATACGAGATTTAATAGACCGTCTCGTGGGCTCGGAGATGTGTATAAGAGACAGGTGCTGAGCCTGGTGGTCGTGCCGTCCTTCTTCCTCATCATGGACGACGTATCGCGCCTGCTCGGCTTCCTCTTCGGCAGGCTGGTCGGCAAACGGGATGCGGACGATGAGGTCGTCACCAAGGAG
>NZ_JAELUG010001379.1 GCF_016429255.1 Rhizobium sp. ASV8 | reverse complement strand
CCCCCCCCCCCCCCCCCCCCCCCCCCCCCCCCCCCCCCCCCCCCCCCCCCCCCCCCCCCCCCCCCCCCCCCCCCCCCCCCCCCCCCCCCCCCCCCCCCCCCCCCCCCCCTTTTCAAGCATAAGACGGAATACGAGATTTAATAGACCGTCTCGTGGGCTCGGAGATGTGTATAAGAGACAGGTCATGGGCGCGGCCTACTATCTCGCCAAGGAGCATGGCATCACCAATGTCGCGGTGATCGAGAAGGGCTGGCTCGGCGGCGGCAATACCGGCCGCAACACGACGATCATCCGCTCGAACT
>NZ_JAELUG010001378.1 GCF_016429255.1 Rhizobium sp. ASV8 | reverse complement strand
CCCCCCCCCCCCCCCCCCCCCCCCCCCCCCCCCCCCCCCCCCCCCCCCCCCCCCCCCCCCCCCCCCCCCCCCCCCCCCCCCCCCCCCCCCCCCCCCCCCCCCCCCCCTTTTTTCAAGCAGACGACGGCATACGAGATTTAATAGACCGTCTCGTGGGCTCGGAGATGTGTATAAGAGACAGGCCTCAAGGTGCCGAGCCTGCAGAAGCTGGGCTTCCAGCTGGTGGGGGGCCGGCTCTTGCCGATCAACGGCACGCCGGGAGCCCTGTTCATGTATGAAAATGCGACCGGCCAGCGCCTGACGGTTC
>NZ_JAELUG010001377.1 GCF_016429255.1 Rhizobium sp. ASV8 | reverse complement strand
CATCATGGCGGTTCCGCGCTCGCTGCGCGACGGCTCACTCGGCCTCGGCGCCACGCGCTCCGAGACGGTGAAACGCGTCCTCTTGCCGGCAGCACTTCCCGGGATCGTAGGTGCGCTCCTGATGACCTGTCTCTTATACACATCTCCGAGCCCACGAGACGGTCTATTAAATCTCGTATGGCGTCTTCTGCTTGAAAAAGGGGGGGGGGGGGGGGGGGGGGGGGGGGGGGGGGGGGGGGGGGGGGGGGGGGGGGGGGGGGGGGGGGGGGGGGGGGGGGGGGGGGGGGGGGGGGGGGGGGGGGGGGGG
>NZ_JAELUG010000153.1 GCF_016429255.1 Rhizobium sp. ASV8 | reverse complement strand
GAAAGCGGCAGCGCGCCGCCATGCACGCGCTTCAGCAGCTTCTCCGCAGCCATTTCCCGCAGATCCCTGCGGATCGTGTCTTCCGACAGGTTGAGATCATCGGCCAGGGCCTTGGCGATCACTTGGCCGTCGCGGCGCAATCGGTCGAGGATGAGGGCTTTGCGTTGGCTGGTGAGCATGTTCGTTTCCGCACGAAATTTCATGAATATTCGTGAATTTATCAGAATCGATTCGACATTCAAGAAAATATGCGCATATTCGTGCAAATTCCTGCAGCAGGCAGGAGGAGAAATGGAGAAATGACATGTTGATCTTGATCGCCGGGCCCTATCGTTCCGGCACCGGGGACGATCCGAAGAAGATGGCCGGGAACCTCAAGCGTCTGGAGGAGCCGTCCTACGCCCTGTTCAAGGCTGGACATCTGCCGATGATCGGCGAATGGGTTGCTTTGCCGGTCTGGCATGCCGCTGGCGGCAAGAGCATCGGCGACGATCTTTACGAGGAGATCTTCCACCCGACCGCCGGCCGTCTGCTGCAGCTTTGCGAGGGAGTTTTGAGGTTGCCGGGCGATTCCAAGGGGGCGGATAATGATGTCCGCATCGCCCGCGAACGCGGGATTCCCGTCTGGTACAAGCTGGAAGATGTTCCCGGCTGCGCCTGATACGCTCGCCCATCCTCAGGGTCTAACCCCATGAGGATGGGCATGTATGCCCGATCGATCAAAACCTTTTGTAGAAAGTATCAGTATCGGCCACTTCCGTATCGCTCGACTTGCCTTTAGCTTCCGGTCGGATCCAATCGAGGAACGGAACATGCTGACATTCTATTTTGCGCCCGGAAGCTGTGCTCTCGCCAGCCTCATCGCCCTGGAAGAATCCGGTCTCGCCTATGAGCCCCGTCGTCTCAACCTCGCCAATGGCGATCAGCGCCAGCCGGAGTATCTGGCCGTCAACCCCAAGGGGCGTGTGCCGGCGCTGGTCACGGACAAGGGCTTGATTACGGAAAACGTTGCGATTCTGGCTTACCTCGCCCAGATCGTGCCCGCCGCAAAGCTGGCGCCGCTCGACGATCCCTTTGCGTTCGCCCAGATGCAGGCCTTTAACAGCTATCTGTCGTCGACCGTCCATATCAACCATTCGCACAAGGGGCGTGGTTATCGCTGGACGGACGATGCCGCAGCCATCGAGACGATGAAAGCCAAGGTGCCGCAAACCATGACGGAGAGCTTCGCGCTTATCGAGGACGGTATGCTCAAGGGGCCTTGGGTGATGGGCGATCAATATACCGTGGCGGACGGCTATCTTTTCACGATCGCAAAGTGGCTGCCGGGAGACGGTGTCGACCGCGACCAGTTCGCAAAGGTCAGTGCCCACTACGCGCGCATGCTCGAGCGCCCGGCTGTGAAGAAGGCGCTTGCCGTCGAAGCGGGCTGATCGCGTCAGCCGAATATTGCCAGAAGTTTTTTCGGGGCGCGGTATCGCCACGCCTCGATCAAGCGCATCTCGAGCTCCTCGTCTCCGATCATGGCGATCCGCAGGGGCAGAGCAGGCCAGCCGACATAGTGATCCGTCTGGAAATAGATCTCCGGCGCCATTTCCATCAGCTGTTCCTTGCGGTCGATCGGTAAGGCCAAGACGATGGTCTCGTTGTTCTTCACCGTCGCGAAAGCTTTGCCGCCGACTTTGAAAGCCGGTAGGCCGTAATGTGTTCCGGGCTCGACTTCAGGCAGCCGGGCTTGAGCCACAAGACGCTGCAGCCGCTCCGCTATGGCATCCATGTTGACGTTCGTTGTCATGTCTGCGCGCGTGGATCCGGGTTCCTCTTACGCGCATTCTTCCGGCTGAACGGTTCCTTTGTCCATAGGGCGTCCAAGATTTTCCGGCATCAGCGGCAAGTCGGCCAGTTCTTCGAGCGACATTGCGGCGAGCATGGGGTGCTGTAGCGGGTCGCCGTCCCGCTTGGGGTCTTCGTCCAGCAGGTGACTGAAGAAAAGCTTCAATATAGACATGGCATGCCTCCTGAGATCTACGCATTGATGCAACCATGGGGGCATCAGCCGGTCGGGCGGCGGCAGGTTTCAATTCCATGCTGCAATAATCGCGCCGATCCCTGTCTTATTCAATTGAGAATGACGAGATGCTGATATAGATATTCTATATGCGAAATCTCAACAGCGTGCATTTAAACGGTCTTCGAGCCGTGGAGGCGGTGGGGCGGCTGGGTTCTCTGCAGGCGGCTGCGGACGAACTGGGCGTGACGATCGGTGCGGTCAGCCAGCAGGTCATAAAGGCCGAGGCGCAATTGGGCCGGCCGCTGTTCGAACGCACGCCGAAGGGCATGATGATGACCGAAGCGGGTGCGGCAATACTGGCCCGGCTTGGAGAGGGCTTCAGGGCTCTATCGGCAGCGGTGGCGGTCGCGCAGCATAAGGATGAGAACATCCTCACCATTTCCGTTGCCCCGGTGTTCGCTGCCCGCTGGCTGGTATACCGGCTTGATCGCTTCGCCAATCGCCATCCCGATATCCGTCTGCGCATCGACGCGACCACGCGGTTGATCAATCCGGCAACGTCGGATGTCGATATCGGTATTCGGGTTGGCAACGGGCAGTGGTCGGATGTCAAATCCGAGCTGTTGTTGGCGCAGGAAGTGTTTCCGGTCGTCACACCACGGGTCGCCGCTACGCTCCACGAGCCTGCCGATCTCCTGAAGGTGCCGGCCGTCATCGACGGCCACGCGATGTTCGGCTGGGAGGTCTGGTTGAAAGAAGCAGGCCTGTCAGGCCATGGCATGGAAGAGCGGCACATCTTCAACGACGCGTCGTTGTGCCTGGATGCTGCCATGGCGGGGCAGGGCGTGATGCTTGCCTGGCAGACGTTGGCCGCCTATGCCCTCGAGCAGAAATGCCTTGTCGATCCCTTCGGCATCCGTGCCAAGACCGGCTTCGGCCACTATTTCGTTGCAGCCGAAGGTGTGCGGGAGCCGAAGAAGGTCACCGCTTTCAAAGCCTGGATCCGTGAAGAAATGGAAGAGAGCATGCGTCTCTTCCGATAAAGGGTGATGCCGAAACGAGTGAGGGGATTGCGGCCGACATCATCCCCGTCTCTACTCGCTATCAGACCGGCTCTTTGCCGCGGGTGGCCTGCATGGCCTTGTAGGCGGCACGCGACTGGCAGCGTTCGATCCATGCCTTCACCGCAGGATGGGTGTCGAAGAGCTCCCGTTCCGTCTGGGCGTAGCGCAGCACTTCCGCAAGATTGAGATCGGCGACGGTGAAGCGGCCCCCGACGAGATACTCCTCACTCTGCAGGTGCTTCTCCAAAACATCGAGCGGCCGCTTCAGCGAGCGGCAGGCAACGGCAATTCCGGCCTTGCCCGGTTCGCTGTTTTCCTGCGCGTTGTCGTAGATCCGTACGATTGCGACGCTGTGCGGCTCGACTTCGTTTGCGGCCCACATGGTCCACATGGTCATCAACCCCTCTTCGTCGATCGTCGCGCCGGCAAGCGGACCGCCATATTTGCGCGCGAGGTAGAGGTTGATGGCAAGCGATTCATGCATCATCAGATCGCCGTCCTTGATGCACGGGATCATGCCCATCGGATTGACGGCCACAAACTCCGGCGACAGCGTGTTGATCGGTGCATCGGCGGCGAGCGGATTGGCAAGCCGGCTGCCCTGGATGACCGGTACGGATTTGAACGCGATGCCGAGCTCCTCCGCCATCCAGTAATTGCGCGAGGCGCGCGAGCGATAGACACCGTAGATCGTCAGCATATGAGGTCTCCCAGATTCGAGTCGGCGCGACATTATTGGGCGGGTCGTGGGAGTAAAAGGCCCTGGCGCTGATATCTGCGATGAAAGCTCGTGATGGATGGGAGTGCCGTTTGCTCGCCAAGCACGAAAACATCCGTCAACCGCCCGAAATCTTTGCAAATCATGCTGCAGAGGCTTAGCCTTCGTTCAGAAATTAGCGGCGCTGCATGTTACCGTCCAAGCACGGCTTTCGTCGGATGCGGTAGGAGGCATCCGGTGAAATGCATATGGGCAATCGGTGACTGCGATCTCGGGAGGAGAGCAGATGCTTGCGACCGGCGTTTCGCTAGACGATAAATATACGGCAGAGGACGGCCGCGTTTTCATGACGGGCCTGCAGGCGTTGGTACGACTGCCCATGACCCAGATGCGGCGCGACCGCGCCGCCGGCCTCAACACGGCAGCCTTCATTTCCGGTTATCGCGGCTCGCCGCTCGGCGGCTACGACCAGCAGCTTTTGAAAGCGCAAACTTACCTCGACGCGCACGACGTCACCTTCCAGCCTGGCATCAACGAGGATCTTGCTGCAACGGCCGTCTGGGGCTCGCAGCAGGTCGGCCTGTCGCCCGGTGCCCGCAAGGATGGCGTGCTCGGCATCTGGTATGGCAAAGGCCCTGGCGTCGATCGGTCCGGCGATGTGCTGAAGCACGGCAATGCCGCCGGCACCTCCAGACATGGCGGCGTCCTCTGTTTTGCCGGTGACGATCACTCCGCCAAATCCTCGACCATTCCGCACCAGACCGATCATGAATTCATGTCGGCGGTCATGCCTGTCATCTATCCCTCGTCCATCCACGAGTTCCTCGAATACGGTCTGCTCGGCATCGCCATGTCGCGCTATTCCGGTTGCTGGGTCGGCATGAAGTTCATTGCCGATACGGTTGAGACGACGGCAGCCGTCGATCTCTCTGGCGAGAAGCGGCAGTTCGTACTGCCGACCGATTTCGAATTACCGCCGGGCGGCCTCAATCTGCGTTGGCCCGATCCGCCCTTGATGCAGGATGATCGACTTCAGAATTACAAGGCCTATGCGGCCATCGCCTTTGCTCGTGCGAACCGCGTCGACGAAATCACGCACGATGTTCCCAATGCCCGCTTCGGCATCATCTCGTCCGGCAAGGCCTATGAGGATGTGCTGCAGGCGCTGCGTGAGCTCGAGATCGGTCCGAGGGAAATGGCGGCGATCGGCCTGCGTATTCTGAAGGTGCGTATGCCCTGGCCGCTTGAGCCGGAGGCGGTGCGGCACTTCTCCGAAGGGCTGGACGAGGTGCTTGTCGTCGAGGAACGGCGCGAGATCATCGAAAACCAGATCAAGCAGCAGCTGTTCAACTGGCGCTCCGATGTCCGTCCGCGCATCGTCGGCAAGTTCGACGAGCATGACAAACCCTATCTCAGCCTGTCTTCGGCTTTGACCGTCGGTGCCGTTGCCAGGGCGATCGCCGGGCGCATCGTCAAACTCGATCTCGACCAGGGCCTGCATGATCGCATAGCCGCCAAGCTTGCCTATCTTGCCGAGCGTGGCCAGATCAGCAGAAGCCATGTCGCGCCGCTGAACCGCACGCCGTTCTTCTGCTCCGGCTGTCCGCACAATACGTCCACCCGCGTTCCCGAAGGCAGCCGCGCCGCCGCCGGCATTGGCTGCCACTACATGGTCACCTGGATGGATCGCAACACCGAGACCTTTACCCAGATGGGTGGCGAAGGTGTGCCCTGGACGGCGATCGCCCGCTACACCGACGAAAAGCACATGTTCGTCAATCTCGGCGACGGCACCTATTTTCACTCCGGCATTCTCGCCGTCCGCCAGTCCGTCGCGGCCAAGGTCAATGTCACCTATAAGTTGCTCTACAACGATGCCGTCGCCATGACCGGCGGCCAGCAGATCGACGGCCACTTGACGCCGCAACTGGTGACGAAGCAGTTGCATGATGAGGGCGTCAGGCCGATCTATCTTCTGTCCGACAATCCCGATGCCTATCGTTCCTCTGAGCTGGCGCCCGGCGTCAAGATACTCCATCGCGACCATATTGATCAGGTGATGCTGACGCTGCGCGACACCGCAGGCTGTTCGGCGATCGTCTATGTCCAGACCTGCGCGGCCGAGAAGCGCCGTCGCCGCAGCCGCGGGCTGATGGAAGACCCGGCCAAGCGCGTCTTCATCAACAAGGCAGTCTGTGAAGGCTGCGGCGATTGCTCGGTGCAATCGAATTGCATCTCAGTGGAGCCGCTTGAGACGGAATTCGGCCGTAAGCGCCAGATCAACCAGTCGAGCTGCAACAAGGATTTCTCCTGTGTCAAAGGCTTCTGCCCGTCCTTCGTAACCGTTCATGGCGGCAAGCGCCGGAAGCGGAAGGCGCTCGCCCATGCCGATATCGAAATGCCCTTGCCTGAGATTCCTGTCATCGCCGATCGCCCCTGGAACATCGCGATCGCCGGTGTCGGCGGCACGGGCATTCTGACCATCGGCGCCATCCTCGGCATGGCCGCGCATCTTGACGGCAAGGTGCCGATGATCCTCGATATGGCTGGCCTTGCCCAGAAGGGCGGTGCCGTCATGAGCCATTTGCGCATCGGCCTCAACCAGGACGACGTCACCTCGTCACGCATTGTCAACGGTGGCGCAGATTTGCTCTTTGCCGCAGACGAGGTCGTCGGTGCGTCCAAGGATGCAATCACGCTTTGCTCCCAGGCGCGCACCACGGCCATCGTCAACACTGGACTGATGCCGGTTGCAGATTTTGTGCGCAATCGCGATTTCGATTTCAAGGCCGGCTCGATCCAGCACACCATCGCAAAGACCGTCAGCGACAAATCCGTCTTCCTCGATTTCAATCGCGTCGCAACCGAGCTGACCGGCGACGCCATATCGACCAATATTCTGTTGACCGGCTTTGCCTGGCAGCGCGGCCTGCTGCCTCTGTCGCTGGAGGCGATTGAGAAGGCGATCGAGCTAAACGGCGTCGCGGTCAAGGCCAGCCTTTCCGCCTTCTACTGGGGCCGACTTCTGGCGCATGATCCGCAGGCGGTGCAAGCTATGATCGCTGAGCCGGATGCACGCAAGACGCTGGCGGATATGGGCCTCGATGACCTCGTCAGGCATCGCAAGGCACATTTGACAGCCTATCAGGATGCCGCGCTTGCCGAACGCTACGGCCGCTTTGTCGCTCATGCCAATGCGCTGGCAGCAAAAGAGCACCTGTCGGACAAGGTGCCTTTCGCCGTTGCCGTGACCTATGCGCGGGTTCTGGCCTACAAGGATGAGTACGAGGTTGCCCGGCTTCTGACGGATCCTGCTTTCGAAGCGCAACTGCGCGAGGAGATGGAAGGCGATTTCAGGCTGGCGCTCAATCTTGCGCCGCCGCTCCTTGGCGGCAAGGATCCGAACGGCAGGCCGAAGAAGCGTGAGTTCGGCGCCTGGATTCTGCCGGTGCTGCGCATGCTGGCTCCGCTGAAGCGTCTGCGGGGAACGGCTTTCGATCCTTTCGGCTATATGGGCGAGCGCCGGTTCGAACGTCGCCTGATTGCCGAATATGAGGGGATTGCCGGTCGTGTTCTTGAGGGTTTGCGCCACGACAACGAAGCCGAAGCCCTTGCCATCCTCTCGCTGTTTGATGAGATAAGAGGCTTCGGTCCGGTCAAGGAGGAGGCCGCTCAACGGGTCATGACCAGCATTGCCGACAAGCTGGTAGCCTATGAGACGCCACGCGAAAAGCAACATGTGCCGGCCAATGCCGCGTGACCCCAGGGTCGTAGCTTGAAGCAGGGACAACAAGACATACGTTCGCAAGAGGCGAGTGTTCGGGAAGCACCAGAGGAGAAGCCGGATGTTTGAAGGGGGACTGAATTTCGCGCTGGGCGAGGACATCGATGCACTGCGCGAGCAGGTGCGCCGCTTTGCCGACCGCCGCATCGCTCCGTTTGCCGACGAGATCGATCGAAACAATAGTTTCCCGATGCATCTGTGGCGGGAGATGGGTGATCTTGGCCTGCTCGGGATCACGGTCAAGGAAGATTTCGGCGGTGCCGGCCTTGGCTATCTCGCCCATACGGTTGCCATGGAAGAGATCAGCCGTGCATCTGCCTCCGTCGGCCTCAGCTACGGCGCCCATTCCAACCTCTGTGTCAACCAGATCCACCGCAACGGCAAGACGGCGCAGAAGGAGCGCTATCTGCCGAAGCTGATTTCGGGCGAGCATGTGGGTGCGCTCGCCATGTCGGAACCGGGCGCCGGCTCCGATGTCGTCTCCATGAAGCTCCATGCCGAAAAGCGCGGTCATCGCTATGTGCTGAACGGCAGCAAGATGTGGATCACCAACGGTCCTGACGCCGACGTCCTCGTCGTCTACGCCAAGACCTCTCCGGATGCCGGTCCACGCGGGGTCACCGCCTTTCTCATCGAGAAGGGTTTCAAAGGGTTTTCGGTCGGTCAGAAGCTCGACAAGCTCGGCATGCGCGGTTCGAATACCTCCGAGCTGATCTTCGTCGATTGCGAGGTGCCGGAGGAAAATGTCCTGGGGCAGGTCGACGGCGGCGTTCGTGTGCTGATGTCGGGCCTTGACTATGAGCGCGTTGTGCTGTCGGGCGGTCCCGTCGGCATCATGGCTGCCTGCATGGATGTGGTGTTGCCCTATGTGCATGAGCGCAAGCAGTTCGGCCAGTCCATCGGCGAGTTCCAGCTGATGCAGGGCAAACTTGCCGATATGTATGTGACGATGAATGCCGCGCGCGCCTATGTCTATGCGGTGGCAGCCGCCTGCGACCGCGGCGAGACGACTCGCAAGGATGCCGCCGGCTGCATTCTCTATTCGGCCGAGAAGGCGACGGCGCTGGCGCTCGAATGTATCCAGGCGCTCGGTGGCAACGGCTACACCAATGATTATCCTGCCGGACGGCTGCTGCGCGACGCCAAGCTCTATGAGATCGGCGCCGGCACGTCCGAAATCCGGCGCATGTTGATCGGCCGCGAGTTGTTTGGCGAAACGGCCTGATTTCTAATTCTATTCTACTTGATCGGTGAGGCCGCATGACCGTCCTGAAATCAGAGATATCGACGCATTCGGAGCGCTTCCGCGACAATCGCGCCGCGTTGCTGGAGGCGATCGGCGTTGCCGAGGCTGCGGCATCGAAAGCGGCGGAAGGTGGCGGAGCGCAGGCGCGCGAACGGCATGTCAGCCGCGGCAAGATGCTGCCGCGCGATCGCGTTGCCGGCTTGATCGATCCCGCCACGCCGTTTCTAGAAATCGGCGCGACGGCGGCCCACGGAATGCACGGCGACGAGGCTCCGGGTGCCGGCCTGATTGCGGGTATCGGCCGTGTCTCCGGTCGTGACTGCATGATCGTCTGCAACGATGCCACGGTCAAAGGCGGCACCTACTATCCGGTCACGGTGAAGAAGCATCTTCGTGCGCAGGAGATCGCGGCGGAAAACAATCTCCCGTGCATCTATCTCGTCGATTCCGGCGGCGCAAACCTGCCGAACCAGGACGAGGTCTTTCCGGATCGCGATCACTTCGGCCGTATCTTCTATAATCAGGCCAATATGTCGGCGGCCGGCATTCCGCAGATCGCCGTCGTCATGGGTTCCTGCACGGCGGGTGGCGCCTATGTGCCTGCCATGTCGGATGAAACCATCATCGTCGAGAAGCAGGGAACGATCTTTCTCGCTGGTCCGCCACTGGTCAAGGCGGCGACAGGGGAGGTGGTCTCGGCCGAAGATCTCGGCGGCGGCGATGTGCACACACGGCTGTCCGGCGTTGCCGACCATCTGGCGCGTGACGATGCCCATGCGCTTGCGCTCGCCCGGCAGGCGGTTGCCAATCTCAACCGCCGCAAGCCTGATGGTGTCGAGCTTCGAACGCCGGAAGCGCCGCTCTACGATCCCGAAGAAATCCTCGGCATCGTCCCCTCCGATCTGCGAACCCCCTATGACGTGCGCGAGGTCATCGCCCGCGTGGTGGACGGCTCCCGCCTCGATGAGTTCAAGGCACGCTACGGCACGACGCTTGTCTGCGGCTTTGCCCATATTCACGGTATTCCCGTCGGCATCATCGCCAACAACGGCGTGCTCTTCTCGGAATCGGCGCTGAAGGGCGCGCATTTCGTCGAGCTCTGCTCGCAGCGCAAGATCCCGCTGGTCTTCCTGCAGAATATCACCGGCTTCATGGTCGGACGGAAATACGAGACGGAAGGCATCGCCAAGAACGGTGCCAAGCTGGTGACGGCTGTGGCCACGACCAAGGTTCCCAAGATCACCATGCTGATTGGCGGCTCCTTCGGTGCCGGCAACTACGGCATGGCCGGCCGTGCCTATTCGCCGCGTTTCCTCTGGACCTGGCCCAACAGCCGCATCTCCGTCATGGGCGGTGAGCAGGCGGCGGGCGTGCTCGCCACCGTGCGCGGCGAGGCGCTGGCCCGCGCCGGCAAGCCCTGGACGACAGAGGAAGAGGCAGCCTTCAAGGCGCCGACGCTCAAGATGTTCGAAACCCAGAGCCACCCGCTCTATGCCTCGGCCCGCCTGTGGGACGATGGCATCATCGATCCGCGCAAGAGCCGCGACGTCCTGGCTCTGTCGCTTTCAGCAGCACTCAACGCGCCGATCGAAGACACGCGCTTCGGTCTGTTCAGGATGTGAGGAGACGGAGATGAAACGCGATGCCATCAATGCCAAGAATGCGCCGCAGCCGCGCGGCGGTTATGCACAGGCGGTAAAGCTCGAGAACTTCGAGCGATTGCTCTTTGTCAGTGGCCAGGTCCCGCTGACATCGGACGATACTCTTCCAGAGGGGTTCAAGGCGCAGGCGCGTCAGGCTTGGCTCAATGTCGACGCCCAGTTGAAGGCTGCCGGTATGAGCAAGGCCGACATCGTCAAGGTCACGGTCTTTCTCGCCGACCGGCATCATACGATGGAAAACCGCGAGATCCGCGCCGAATATCTGGGGGCTCTCACGCCTGCCATGACGGTGGTGATTGCCGGTATTTTCGACACCGCCTGGCTGCTCGAAGTCGAAGTCATTGCCGCGCAATAGGATTTGCCGATGTTCTCGAAGATACTGATCGCCAATCGCGGCGAAATCGCCTGCCGGGTCATCAACACCGCAAGGCGCCTGGGCATCCGCACGGTCGCTGTCTACTCCGATGCCGATCGGGGTTCCTTGCATGTGGCCCTGGCCGATGAAGCCGTTCACATCGGACCGGCGGCGGCGAGCGAAAGCTATCTTTCGAAGGAAAAGATCGTTGCGGCGGCAAAGCGCACCGGTGCAGAGGCCATTCATCCCGGCTACGGCTTTCTCTCTGAAAACGCGGACTTTGCCGAAGCCATTGAGGCTGCAGGCCTTGTCTTCATCGGCCCGTCGCCGGCCTCGATCCGCGCCATGGGGCTCAAGGATGCCGCCAAGGCGCTGATGGAGCGCGCCGGCGTGCCCGTCGTTCCCGGCTATCACGGCGATGGGCAGGAGCCCGGCTTCCTGGCCGAGCAGGCCAATGGCATCGGTTTTCCGGTCCTCATCAAGGCGCGGGCGGGCGGCGGCGGCAAGGGCATGCGCCGCGTCGACCGGTCGGAGGATTTCGCCTCCTCGTTGGAGGCGGCAAAGCGCGAGGCAAAATCCGCCTTCGGTGACGATGCAGTGCTGATCGAGAAATACCTGATCAAGCCGCGGCATATCGAGATCCAGGTTTTCGGCGACAGCCACGGCAAGGCTGTTCATCTCTTCGAGCGTGATTGCTCGCTGCAGCGCCGACATCAGAAGGTGATCGAGGAGGCGCCGGCTCCCGGCATGACGGAGGAGATGCGTCGCGCCATGGGCGAAGCGGCCGTTCGCGCCGCCCGCGCCATCGATTATCGCGGCGCCGGCACGGTCGAATTCATCGCCGACGTTTCCGAAGGCCTGTCGCCGGATCGCTTCTTCTTCATGGAGATGAATACCCGACTGCAGGTCGAGCACCCCGTCACCGAGGCAATCGCCGGCGTCGATCTGGTGGAATGGCAATTGCGGGTCGCGAGCGGCGAACCGCTGCCGAAGTCTCAGGATGAGCTCACCATAAACGGCTGGGCCTTCGAGGCCCGCATCTATGCAGAAGACCCCTCGCGCGGCTTCCTGCCGGCAACAGGCACGCTCTCGCACCTGCGTTTTCCCGCAGGCGATGTTCGCATCGATGCGGGCGTGCGCGAGGGAGATACCATCACCCCGCACTACGATCCGCTGATCGCCAAGCTGACGGTCCATGCGCCTGATCGTCAGTCCGCCCTCGCCAGGCTCACGCGCGGGTTGGAGCAGACGCAGGTCGCCGGGACCACCACCAATCTCGATTTCCTCATTCGCCTCAGCCGCCAGCCGGATTTCGCCGCCGGCCACCCGGACACCGGGCTGATCGACCGTGACGTGGAGATGCTGACCTCGGCGCAGCAGCCGGACGATGCCGCTCTGGCCGTTGCTGCGATCGTCGAGGCTGGCGGTTTTGCTCAGGCGGACGGAGATAACCCCTGGCTTTCGCTCGGCCCCTGGCAGCTTTGGGGCGAAGCGAGCCGTCCCGTGACGTTGCACTATGACCACGGGCAGACGCATTGCCGCGTGGCCGCAAAGGAAAAGGCACTTTTCAGCGTCGCGCTCGAAGGTCGCGGCATTCTGGTCCGGCTTTTGGCGGGAGAGGGAGAAGCCCGTCGCGTCGAGATCGATGGCCGCCAATCAAGCGTCACCGTGTTCGAGGCATCGAACGGCACGACCTTGTTCATGGATGGGCAAACGCATCACTTCCATCGCCACGATCCGCTCGACGGCGGCGAAGAGGCGGCCGCCGGAGGTGATCGGCTGATCGCGCCGATGCCGGGTCTCGTCAAGATCGTTCGCGTCCGCGAGGGCGATGTGGTGGCGAAGGGACAGCCGTTGATCGTCATGGAGGCCATGAAGATGGAGCTGACGCTGACGGCGATGCGCGACGGTATCGTCGGGAGCTTGAATGTTGGCGAAGGAGATCAGACCAGCGAGAGCGCTGTCCTGCTGTCGCTTCGCCCGGAGGATGCGACATGATGCAGGAGCATTCGAACCATGTCACCATCGTCGAAATGGCGCCGCGCGACGGTCTGCAGAACGAAAAGCAGCCGATCGATACCGCGCGCAAGATCGAGCTGGTCAACCTGCTTTCCGATAGCGGTTTCGATCGTATCGAAGTCACCAGCTTCGTCAGCCCGAAATGGGTGCCGCAGCTTGCCGATGCCGCCGCGGTCATGGCCGGGATAGAGCGCAGGCCGGGCGTGCGCTATGCGGCGCTCGCGCCGAACATGCAGGGCTTCGAAGCGGCAATCGTGGCTGGTGCCGATGAGGTGGCGATTTTTGCGTCGGCCTCCGAAACATTCTCACAGCGCAATATCAATTGCTCGATATCAGAGAGCATCGAGCGTTTCCGGCCGGTAGCCGCTGCAAGCCGCGATCGCGGCGTTCCGTTGCGCGGCTATGTGAGCTGCGTCGTCGAATGCCCTTATGAAGGGGCCGTGCCGCCGAAGAGTGTCGCCGATGTCGCCTGGCAATTGCGGGCGCTCGGTTGCTATGAAATCAGCCTCGGCGACACGATCGGCAGGGGTGCGCCGGAGGCGGTGGACCGCATGCTTGCCGCGGTTCTGGACGAGCTCCCGGTTACGGCTCTCGCCGGACATTTTCACGACACGTCGGGCCGGGCGCTCGACAATATCGCCGTTGCTCTCGAGCGGGGCCTGCGTGTTTTCGATGCCGCCGCCGGTGGTCTCGGCGGCTGCCCTTTCGCCCCCGGTGCAAAGGGCAATGTCGATACCGTCGCGGTCCACGATTATTTGACGGCACATGGTTACGAGACCGGCCTCGACGAGGAGAAGCTCGCCCGCGCCGCCGCCTTTGCCCGCAGTCTCAGGAGCTGTTCATGACGTCGCAGACGATCCATATCGCCACCGATGAACGCGGCGTTGCCCGCCTCACGCTGGCGCGCCCGGATAAGCACAATGCCCTCTCGGCCGAGATGATCGATGCCCTGACGTCGGCGGTCCGCGATCTTGGCAATGACAAGACGGTCCGTGTCGTCGTGCTCACGGGCGAGGGTGCAAGCTTTTGTGCGGGCGGGGATCTCGGCTGGATGCGGGCACAGTTTGATGCCACGCGCGCCGGCCGCATAGTTGAGGCGCGCCGGCTCGCCATGCTGTTCAAGGCATTGAACGAACTGCCCAAGCCATTGATCGCCCGTGTTCAGGGCAATGCCTTCGGCGGCGGCATCGGCGTCCTCAGTGTCTGCGATATGGTCATCGCCGCATCGACGGCCCGCTTCGGCCTGACGGAGGTGCGCCTCGGCATCATCCCTGCCACGATCAGCCCCTATGTGGTCGCTCGTATCGGTGAGGCGCATGCCCGCCCGCTCTTCCTTTCCGGCAAGATCATCGACGCGTGGCAGGCACATGCCACCGGCCTGCTGTCCCGGGTCGTTGCCGAGGAGGCGCTGGACGAGGCCGTAGAAGCCGAAATTCGCCATTTCCTGTCGGCATCTCCACAGGCTGCGGCACGCGCCAAAGCGTTGGCCCGCTCGGTCGGCCGGCCGATCACCGATGGCATGATCGACGATGTCGTCGAGCAACTGGCCGATGCCTGGGAAACCGAAGAGGCGAAGGAGGGCATTACAGCCTTCTTCGAAAAGCGGCAGCCGAACTGGCGGCAGGCTTAAACCACCCTGTTGTTCGCCAGGGTCAATTGCGGAAATTGCGAGCTTCCAGCGGAGAGATCGCCGGAGGCTGCCTTGTCCCAGCGAAAGCCCATGATCGCGGCCTTCTCCATTTCCTGGAAAATATTGTTGGAGATGACTGCCGATCCAGCACCTTCGACGACCGAGACGACGCAGCCGATGCCGGCATGGCGGACGATATTGCCTGTGGCGCTGACATTGCGAAGGTAGGGTCCCCAGCCGAGCCTCAATCCGCAGAGTGGCGCGTTTTCGATGACATTGTCTGAAATCAGCGTATCCGCCTCAGCTGATATGCCGATGCCGAGCCCCACATCCTGGGCGTAGGGCGGCGTTGCCGACAGGTTCCGAACGACATTGCCGGTGACGGTTGCGAGCCGGCCGCCATTGTCGAAGTTGGTGACGGCAATGCCGTTGGCGGCGCCATCGATCAGGTTGTTGTTGATGATCGCACCTTCGAACTCGAATTCGCAATAGATTGCCGTCTCGCCCGAGCGC
>NZ_JAELUG010001376.1 GCF_016429255.1 Rhizobium sp. ASV8 | reverse complement strand
CCCCCCCCCCCCCCCCCCCCCCCCCCCCCCCCCCCCCCCCCCCCCCCCCCCCCCCCCCCCCCCCCCCCCCCCCCCCCCCCCCCCCCCCCCCCCCCCCCCCCCCCCCCCCTTTTCAAGCACAAGACGGAATACGAGATTTAATAGACCGTCTCGTGGGCTCGGAGATGTGTATAAGAGACAGGCACAGCTCTCTCCAGAGTTCACCGCTCGCCTCGTCGACTATTGGCAGGCCCATAGAAATCAGCGCCCCATGACGGCGGCGGAAATGTTTCTGCAGAATGCGCAGATCTTGGTTGATCTGCAGAAC
>NZ_JAELUG010001375.1 GCF_016429255.1 Rhizobium sp. ASV8 | reverse complement strand
CCCCCCCCCCCCCCCCCCCCCCCCCCCCCCCCCCCCCCCCCCCCCCCCCCCCCCCCCCCCCCCCCCCCCCCCCCCCCCCCCCCCCCCCCCCCCCCCCCCCCCCCCCCTTTTTTCAAGCACAAGACGGCATACGAGATTTAATAGACCGTCTCGTGGGCTCGGAGATGTGTATAAGAGACAGGCTACGGACTGCTCGTCATCGCCGCAATCGTTCTGAACGGGAAGCTTTTGATGGAGCGCTCCGAGCGCCGCTGGCGAGCCATCTCCATCACCGATACGTTGACGGGCGTGCTGAACCGCCGCGGCC
>NZ_JAELUG010001374.1 GCF_016429255.1 Rhizobium sp. ASV8 | reverse complement strand
CCCCCCCCCCCCCCCCCCCCCCCCCCCCCCCCCCCCCCCCCCCCCCCCCCCCCCCCCCCCCCCCCCCCCCCCCCCCCCCCCCCCCCCCCCCCCCCCCCCCCCCCCCCCTTTTTCAAGCATAAGACGGAATACGAGATTTAATAGACCGTCTCGTGGGCTCGGAGATGTGTATAAGAGACAGGCCCGCAAGTGGATCCACTCGATCGTTGCTGAGCCGGAAGTCGGCCAGATCTACGAAGGTACTGTTGTGAAGACCGCCGACTTCGGCGCCTTCGTCAACTTCTTCGGCGCCCGCGACGGCCTCGTC
>NZ_JAELUG010001373.1 GCF_016429255.1 Rhizobium sp. ASV8 | reverse complement strand
CCCCCCCCCCCCCCCCCCCCCCCCCCCCCCCCCCCCCCCCCCCCCCCCCCCCCCCCCCCCCCCCCCCCCCCCCCCCCCCCCCCCCCCCCCCCCCCCCCCCCCCCCCCTTTTTTCAAGCATAAGACGGAATACGAGATTTAATAGACCGTCTCGTGGGCTCGGAGATGTGTATAAGAGACAGGATCTGCAGCGGGCTCTGGTCGAAGCAGCCGGTGCCATGCCGATTGTCGGGCCGAACTGCTACGGCATGATCAACGGGCTCGACGGCGCGCTGCTCTGGCCAGATCAGCATGGCATAGTACGAAGC
>NZ_JAELUG010001372.1 GCF_016429255.1 Rhizobium sp. ASV8 | reverse complement strand
CCCCCCCCCCCCCCCCCCCCCCCCCCCCCCCCCCCCCCCCCCCCCCCCCCCCCCCCCCCCCCCCCCCCCCCCCCCCCCCCCCCCCCCCCCCCCCCCCCCCCCCCCCCCTTTTTCAAGCACAAGCCGGAATACGAGATTTAATAGACCGTCTCGTGGGCTCGGAGATGTGTATAAGAGACAGCATCTATTTCGGTGAGCAGGATGCGACCGACATTCCGGTTCGCGACCGCGGCGTCGGCTTCGTGTTCCAGCACTACGCGCTCTTCCCGCACATGACGATTGCACAGAACATCGCCTTCGGGCTGAAG
>NZ_JAELUG010001371.1 GCF_016429255.1 Rhizobium sp. ASV8 | reverse complement strand
ACTCGGCAATCAAGATCATCCCGTACAGCAACGCCAGGAAGATCCCTGATACGAGCGCGAGCTTGTGTTTCTTGAATTTCCACCACATCAGCTTCTTTTGAGAGGCCATGTAGTAGCGAGCCTGGCCCTGTCTCTTATACACATCTCCGAGCCCACGAGACGGTCTATTAAATCTCGTATTCCGTCTTCTGCTTGAAAACAGGGGGGGGGGGGGGGGGGGGGGGGGGGGGGGGGGGGGGGGGGGGGGGGGGGGGGGGGGGGGGGGGGGGGGGGGGGGGGGGGGGGGGGGGGGGGGGGGGGGGGGGGGG
>NZ_JAELUG010001370.1 GCF_016429255.1 Rhizobium sp. ASV8 | reverse complement strand
CCCCCCCCCCCCCCCCCCCCCCCCCCCCCCCCCCCCCCCCCCCCCCCCCCCCCCCCCCCCCCCCCCCCCCCCCCCCCCCCCCCCCCCCCCCCCCCCCCCCCCCCCCCCTTTTTTCAAGCATAAGACGTCATACGAGATTTAATAGACCGTCTCGTGGGCTCGGAGATGTGTATAAGAGACAGGATCGGCGGCGATCGCCTTCACCGGAACGGCAACGCCGGGTGAGTAGGCAAGGGAAAGATCGCGTTGCGTCGCCATGGGCTTGGTTGGGTTGATCTCAAGCTTGCCGGGGCGGCCTTGCTTGTGGA
>NZ_JAELUG010001369.1 GCF_016429255.1 Rhizobium sp. ASV8 | reverse complement strand
ATGCCCGCATGCATGCTCGCGCGGTCAAGAACCATATCAAGGCCGTCCAGCAGGTCGCCGATGCGCACGCCACACTGACCGCGCAGCAACTCGGCGAAATCTACTATCGGGGCGACAAGCCTAAAGCCTGTCTCTTATACACATCTCCGAGCCCACGAGACGGTCTATTAAATCTCGTATTCCGTCTTGTGGTTGAAAAAGGGGGGGGGGGGGGGGGGGGGGGGGGGGGGGGGGGGGGGGGGGGGGGGGGGGGGGGGGGGGGGGGGGGGGGGGGGGGGGGGGGGGGGGGGGGGGGGGGGGGGGGGGGG
>NZ_JAELUG010000152.1 GCF_016429255.1 Rhizobium sp. ASV8 | reverse complement strand
GCGTCATCCCGTCGCTCGTTCTGGTCGAGGTGTGGCAATGGACGCCGCTTGTCATGCTGATCGTGCTGGGCGGCCTCGCCTCCGTGCCGCGCGAGCCCTATGAAAGCGCTGAAATCGACGGCGCCAATGCCTGGCAGAAGTTTCGCTATCTGACGCTGCCAATGATCTCACCCTTCCTGATGATCGCAGTGATCATTCGCGGCATCGATGCGATCAAAAGTTTCGACATCATTTATGCGATGACGCAGGGCGGCCCGGGAACGGCATCCGAGACAATCAATATCTACCTCTACAACACCGCCTTTTCCTATTACGACATCGGCTATGGCTCGGCCATGGCCGTGGTGTTCTTCATTCTCATCGTCGCGCTCTCCTTCATCCTTCTGATGATGCGGCAGCGAACGAAGTGGACAGATGCGGAGGGACATTAAAATGAAGCGTTCGACGCTTAACCGCATCGGCCTGTTGTTCGTGGCACTGGTGATCGTTTCACCCGTCGTGCTGTTTTTCCTCTGGATGATCTCGCTGTCGCTGAAGTACGAGATCGACAACGGCGCCTACCCACCGATCCTCATTCCGGATCGCATCGCTTGGACGAACTACGTCAACGTCTTCCAGGAAAACAACTTCTTCCTGTATTTCTGGAACTCTATCCTCGTGACTGGGGCAGCGACACTGCTTGCACTCATCATCGGCGTGCCGGCCGGGTACGGCATTGCGCGGCTGAAAGCTGAAAAGTCTGCGATCGTCATCATGGTCGCCCGCATGACGCCGGGCTTGTCCTTCCTCATTCCATTGTTCCTGCTGTTCCAATGGCTCAATCTTTTAGGAACGCTCTGGCCACAGATCATCATCCATCTTGTCGTCACAGTCCCCATCGTCGTCTGGATCATGATCGGCTATTTCGAGACGACCCCGATGGAGCTGGAGGAGGCTGCAAGCATCGATGGTGCGACGCCATGGCAAGTCTTTCGTCTGGTCGCCCTGCCGATCGCCCGGCCCGGCATCGTCGTCGCCTTCATCCTCTCGGTGATTTTCTCGTGGAACAATTTCGTCTTTGGCATCGTGCTTGCCAGCCGCGAAACCCGTACGCTGCCTGTCGCCGTCTATAATATGCTCTCCTTCGAGCAGGTCAGCTGGGGGCCGCTTGCGGCGGCCGCCCTGATCGTGACGCTGCCGGTGCTCGTGCTGACAATGTTCGCGCAGCGCCAGATCATCGCCGGACTGACCGCCGGCGCCGTCAAATGAGGCAGCTCTCTCGTTCCGGAGGTTCCCATTCATGAAGACACACGGAAAGCGGCTTTGACCCCTTCTTCCATTTATGATCCGCCAGCGGGTGCCCCAAAGCATGTCCTTTGCGTTGGTGCTGCCGTCCTCGACACGCTGTTTCGGGTTCGCACGCTACCCTCCGGCGAGGGTAAGGTTTTACCCTATGAGATGCTACAAATCGCCGAGGGTATGGCCTCCAGCGCGGCCTATGCCGTTGCTCGGCTCGGAGGGCGTGCAAGCCTGTGGGGTGCAGTCGGCAGCGACGAAACCGGCGAACGGATCATCCGTGATCTGACTGACGCGGGCATCGTCACGGACGGCATCCAGCGTGTCGAAGGCGCCCGCTCAGCCGTATCGACCATCCTCGTCGACGACAACGGCGAAAGACTGATCGTGCCCTTCTACGATCCCAAACTGCATCATAGCATCAAAGATTTCACGCATGACGATATCGCCGGTTTCGACGCGGTACTCGTTGACGTGCGCTGGCCATCCCTGGCGCTTGAGGCTTTGCGAGCGGCACGTCGCCTCGGCAAACCGGCCATCCTCGATGGCGATGTGGCGCCGGACGGCGTGATCGAACAGTTGGCGCCGGAAGCGACCCATATCGTCTTTTCCGAACCTGCCGCTCAGCGGCTCGCTGGCGTTACCGACTTCGCCGAATTGGCACGCCTCCTGAAGCAAAAATTCAGCCATGCTTTTATTTGCGTGACAGCCGGCGCCGCCGGCAGCTTCTGGTTTGACGATCAAAGCGATCTTGTCAGACACAGTCCGACAATTCGCATCAAGGCCATGGACACATTGGCCGCCGGCGATATCTTTCATGGCGCCTTTGCCCTTGCCGTCGCGGAAGGGAAAACGCCAACGGATGCAATCGAGCTGTCATCGATTGCCGCGGCCATGAAATGCGAAGTGTTCGGAGGGCGATCGGGCGCTCCCACTCGGGCCGAGGTCATGGCCCGGATGGACATGACTGAAACGCCAAGTCAGCTATAGGCGGCCGCATTCAACTCTCGGTCCAAGCATAGGTCATCCATCGTATAGGGGGATGACAGCTATGCACGCGTGGATTATATCAATTCCCGCGACTCAAGCAGGAGGATCGCCAGATGAGAAATTTCGGCACCCACTGACGCTGACTGGCAGCACCGAATTCGGGCTGTCCCTCGGCTCACTCTCGTCCATTTCTATCCTCTTGGTGCCCATGGAGGGCATTCATGCTTCGCCGTTTCTTTTCCTATTATGCGCGCTACAGAAAGCTGTTTTTCCTCGATTTCGGCTGCGCGGTGCTTGCGGGCCTGCTGGAACTCGGCTTTCCGCTTGCGATCAAGCTCTTCATCGATAAACTTTTGCCGGGCCAGGATTGGGGCTTGATCTTCGGAACGGCCGCGCTGCTGCTCGTCGTCTATGCGCTCAACACAGGCCTATCGGCCATCGTCAACTATTGGGGCCACGCACTCGGCATTTCGATCGAATCCGATATGCGCCGTCAAGCCTTCGACCATATCCAGAAGCTGTCCTTCCGCTATTTCGACAACAACCGGACCGGGCATCTGATCACGCACGTCACCAAGGATCTCGAGGAAGTGGGCGAGATCGCTCACCACGGCCCGGAAGACCTGTTCATCGCGATCATGACCTTCATCGGCGCCTTCCTGCTGATGTTCAGCGTCCATTGGAAGCTCGCGCTGCTGACCACCACCATTGTACCATTCATGACCTGGTTGGTCAGCCGTTACGGCTCGAAGATGACGCTCAATTCACGCAGCCTTTTCGGCAAGGTCGGCAACTTCAACACCCGCATGCAGGAGACCGTCGGCGGCATTCGCGTGGTCAAGGCTTTCGCCAATGAGAGGTATGAAAGCCAGCTGTTTGCCAGCGACAACGAAGATTACAAGGCGACCAAGCTCGACGGCTACGCCTATATGACGGCAGGCATTGCTCTCAGCTACTTCAGCACGCGCCTGGTACAGCTCATCGTCATGATGGCTGGAACCTGGTTCGTCATATCGGGAGAACTGAGCTATGGCGGCTTCGTCAGCTTCCTGCTGCTTATCAATGTGTTCTTCCGGCCGATCGACAAGATCACCTCTGTTATCGAGACCTACCCCAAGGGCATTGCTGGCTTCAAACGCTTCCTGTCGTTGATCGACACGGAGCCGGATCTTGCCGACCGGCCGAACGCCGTTGCGGTCGATCACCTGAAGGGCGACATTGCTTACAAGCATGTCTCGTTTGGCTACTCCGACCAGAGACCTATCTTTACAGATCTCTCTTTGACGATCGCACCCGGTGAAACCGTGGCCTTTGTTGGCGCCTCCGGCACCGGCAAGACCACCATCTGCTCACTGTTGCCGCGCTTCTATGACGTGACATCTGGCAGCATCAGCATCGATGGCATCGATATCAGAGACATGACGCAGACATCGCTGCGCAATCAGATCGGCATCGTGCAGCAGGATGTCTTTCTGTTCGGCTCGACCATTCGCGAGAATATCGCCTATGGAAAGCTCGGCGCGACTGATGAAGACATCATGAAGGCGTTGCAGCGCGCTTCGCTCGACGACTTTGTCCGCTCCCTGCCGGCTGGCCTCGATACGCCGACCGGCGAACGTGGCGTCAAGCTTTCCGGCGGCCAGAAACAGCGCCTGGCGATCGCTCGCATCTTCCTCAAGGATCCGCCGATCCTTATTCTCGATGAGGCCACATCAGCGCTCGATACAGCCACCGAATACGCGATTCAGCAGGCATTGCTGGAACTCGCGAAAGGACGCACCACGCTTGTCGTCGCACATCGGCTTTCGACGATCCGCAACGCCGATCGCATTATCGTCATGGGTGACAAGGGCATTATCGAGCAGGGCTCGCATGACGAGCTGATTGCACGCCATGGCGCTTACGCCCGGCTGCACAATGCGCAGTTCGGGCTTTACGCCTAGCTGGTTGGGATCAGCCGGTCACCTCAAGCCGAGGCCGCGTGCCTCGGCTTGAGGCCATTTACTTTTATGCAATCATGCAGACAAATCGCCGCACACTTTTGCGCGATGTGCTTCGCCCTCACTGAAAATCAAATACGCTCAGACCTGCCGCCATTTCGTCGAGGCCAAGTGGCCGCGTGACGGGCGGTTCTGCCCTTGCGAGACAGCCCTGACGTTCGCACAGACGACAGGCAGGACCGATCGCAACGGACATCGAAGTCAGCGCCTTGCCGTAGACCACCTCCTCGCGGTGCGTGAGGTCGCAGCCGACGAGAAGCGCCGTGCGGCGGATCCTTTCGCCAAAATCCGCCCGAGGACCTTCGATGGTCCGCGATATCGTCAGAAAGCCCAGACCGTCAGGCATTTCCGTGGCTTCGGTCAGTATTTGTCCCGGCTGAGCAAAGGCGGCGTGAATATTGAGCTTGGGACAGTTGCCGCCGAAGCGAGCCTGCGGAAAGCCCTGTGCTCCCGCCTTTCGCAGGCGATGGCCGGCGCTATCGACTTCCATCAAAAAGAAAGCGACACCTGCTGCCCCCGGGCGTTGCAACGTCGTCAGCCGCGTGGCCGCCTGCTCGTAGGAAACACCAAAGCGCGCGCCGAGGCCCTCAATGTCGTAATGCAAACGCTGCGCCGCCGAAAGATAGGCGCCATAAGGCATCAGCAGAGCATGCGATGCGTAACGCGCCAGTTCGAAGCGGGCGATCCGCCTGGCTTCCGGCGTTGAAAGAGCAAGGGCATCCACCTCACCAGCAAGTTCATCGCGCATGACAAGCAGCGAAACTTCTGTTGCAATCTCGCGAAGCTGGTCGAAGGGCGACAAGCGCTCCGAAAGGAACAATCGCATGGAGTGCCGGTCGTAGCGCCGGCGCAAACCGGGCATGGCGTGCACCGGCAGCGGACGCACGGCAATGCCATGTTCGCTTTTCAACCATGCTTTCAGGGCGCCGGCGATATCGTCTCCGGGCGCAAGGCGCGCGTGGAAAGCCTCGGCGGCATCGTCGACACGTGCAAAGAAATTCGCTCTGCCACCCAGTCGATCATGCACCTCATCGAGCGGCAGGCGCGGGCCGGCGACGTCGGCGATCCTGCCCTCGCGGGACAGGAGCTCGGCAAGATCCGACAATCTCGCCGCTTGCTCCCGGTAGGCGCGATAGAGGCGGATCATGCCATTCGCTGCATTGGGCGCGGCTTCCGCAAGTTCGATCAGCTCCTGATCGCCCGGGATCTCGCCGATCAGCAGCGGATCGGCGAAGATTTCGCGCAACTGCCCGGCATTGCCGCCCTGCTCGCCCTGCAATTCATCGAGATCGACCTTGTACACGGCCGCCAGCTTCAGCAGCAGCTGCACGGTCAAGGGTCGCTGATTGCGCTCGATGAGATTGAGATAGGACGGAGATATGTCCAGGGCCTGCGCCATCGTGGTTTGCGTGAGGCCAAGACCGGTCCGGATGCGGCGAACCCGAGGCCCGGCAAAGATCTTGCGCTCCGCCATTTGTCATTCCTTTTACAAAGCTGTGCCAGCGATCAGATTTACAATAATTACAAATTTACAGACCTCTCTTGTCAAATATAGCACATCGTAACCCCTTTATCCATTGGGTTTTCTTTGTTTCCCTAGCCTTTCGCGAGGTATTTTGTAAATATCGTCATGCATCGCACATCGACACAACGATCAGCAGAACAGCATTGGGAGACTGGCATGACAGATTTTTACAAACTGGTTCCAAGCGCACCGACAGGCCGTTTCGATGGCATCGAACGGCCTTACACGGCCGAGGATGTGAAGCGGCTGCGCGGGTCGGTCGCCATTCGCCACTCCCTTGCTGAGATGGGTGCAAACCGCCTGTGGCAGCTCATCCACGAAGAAGATTTCGTCAACGCGCTCGGAGCGCTTTCCGGCAACCAGGCCATGCAGATGGTTCGCGCCGGATTGAAGGCGATCTATCTGTCCGGTTGGCAGGTCGCTGCGGATGCAAACACCGCCTCGGCCATGTATCCCGACCAGTCTCTCTACCCGGCCAATGCCGGCCCGGAGCTGGCGAAGCGCATCAACCGGACACTGCAGCGTGCAGACCAGATCGAGACTGCCGAAGGAAAGGGCCTGTCGGTCGACACCTGGTTCGCACCGATCGTTGCCGATGCCGAAGCCGGTTTCGGCGGCCCGCTCAATGCCTTTGAGATCATGAAGGCCTATATCGAGGCAGGCGCTGCCGGCGTCCATTTCGAGGACCAGCTGGCATCGGAGAAGAAGTGCGGCCATCTTGGCGGCAAGGTTCTGATCCCGACTGCCGCCCATATCCGCAATCTCAATGCGGCCCGTCTGGCGGCCGACGTCATGGGCGTACCGACATTGGTCGTTGCGCGGACCGACGCGGAAGCGGCCAAGCTCCTGACCTCCGACATCGATGAACGCGACCAGCCATTCGTCGATTACGATGCGGGACGAACGGTCGAGGGCTTCTATCAGGTCAAGAATGGCATCGAACCCTGCATCGCCCGCGCCGTCGCCTACGCACCGAATTGCGATCTCATCTGGTGCGAGACGTCGAAGCCGGATCTCGAACAGGCGCGGAAGTTTGCGGAAGGCGTGCATCGGGTGCATCCGGGCAAGCTGCTTGCCTATAATTGCTCACCCTCGTTCAATTGGAAGAAGAACCTGGACGATGCGACGATCGCCAAATTCCAGCGCGAGTTGGGGGCGATGGGCTACAAGTTCCAGTTCATCACGCTTGCCGGCTTCCATCAGCTGAACTTCGGCATGTTCGAGCTTGCCCGCGGCTACAAGGCCCGCCAGATGGCTGCCTATTCCGAACTGCAGCAGGCGGAATTCGCAGCCGAGGTCAATGGTTACACCGCCACCAAGCACCAGCGCGAAGTCGGTACTGGCTATTTCGACGCGGTATCGCTGGCAATCACCGGCGGCCAGTCATCCACCACGGCCATGCACGGCTCGACCGAGCATGCCCAGTTCAAACCGGCAGCAGAGTGAAATCGAGATCAAAGGAGGAGAAAGACATGCCATCGATAGCACGCGTTCGCGAGAGAGCCGACGAGCAATCTCTCACCATGAATTCCGATCAGCAGGCCGTTATCCGCATGCTGGCCAATGAGCTGCACCGCCTCAACCAGGCGGTCATGAATGCGGTCGAGGCAGGCGTCTCCGTCGAACTCGTCCGCTCTTCCCGCCACCATGGCGGGGATGGCAACTGGGGCGACCTGTTGATCCCGGTCGTCGTCGCCAATGCGGCTCGTCCGGCCTGACGGGCGGCGCTCAGGCGCATGCGGTGAATTTGCATTGCGGCGGCCAACACGTTTTGGCCGCCGCAATACCGTTTGATCAGAAGGGATAATGCTGCGCCGGATCTTCGATGGTGATCCATCTGAGATCGGTGAATTCAGCAATCGCCGCTTTCCCACCGAAGCGGCCATAGCCGCTGCCCTTGACGCCGCCGAACGGCATTTGCGCCTCGTCGTTCAGGGTCGGGCCGTTGATGTGGCAGATGCCGGACTGGATACGCGCCGCCACGGCCAGCGCGCGCTGCACGTCGCTACTGAACACGGCCGACGAGAGACCATATTCGGTATCGTTGGCGACACGCACTGCTTCGTCTTCATCGGCGACGCGGATGATCGGCTTCACCGGACCGAAGGATTCTTCAGCATAGACGCGCATATCCGGCGTCACGAAATCGAGCAGCGTCGCCTCGACGACGGTGCCGGTGCGCTTGCCGCCCGCAACCAGTTTGGCTCCCTTTGCCTGCGCATCGCCAATCAGCTCTTCCATCTTCTTGGCGGCATCGAGACTGATCAGCGAGCCGAGGACCACATGACCGCGCGGATCGCCGGCCGGCAGTGCTGCTGCGCGCGCGGCAAGCTTGGCAACGAAAGCATCGGCAACAGCCTGATGCACGATGATGCGCTCCGTCGACATGCAGATCTGGCCCTGATGCATGAAGGCACCGAAGATGGCGGCATTCACGGCTCCATCGATATCCGCGTCGTCAAGCACAACGAGCGGCGCCTTGCCGCCAAGTTCCAGCAGTGCGGGCTTCAGATGCTTGCCGCTAAGCTCCGCGATAATCTTGCCGACCTTGGTGGAGCCGGTGAAGTTGACGCGACGAACTGCGGGGTGTGCGATCAGCGCTTCGACGATCCGAGGCGCATCTTCGGGTGCGTTGGTGATGACGTTGATAACCCCGGCAGGAAGGCCGGCCTCCGTCAACGCGGTCGCGATCAGCCGCTGCGTGCCGGGGCACTGCTCGGAGGCTTTCAGAATGACGGTGTTGCCGCAGGCGATCGGCATGGCGATGGCGCGTGTGGCGAGAATGACGGGTGCATTCCAGGGTGCGATGGCAAGGCAGACACCGGCCGCCTGACGCACACCCATGGCAAGCGTGCCGGGTTTGTCTGACGGAATGATCTCGCCGCCGATCTGGGTGGTCATCGCCGCGGCCTCGCGTAGGATATTGGCCGCCAGCATGACGTTGAAGCCGGCCCAGGGTGCCGTCGCGCCCGTCTCTTCCATCATCAGGCGCGTGAATTCACCGACCTTCGCATCCATGATATCGGCCGCCTTCGCCAAGATCGTGCGACGTTGCCCGGGACCGGTGGTCGACCACGCGGAAAAGGCGTTGGAAGCCGCCTCGATCGCGGCGGCTACATCTTCAAGACCAGCGGCCGGTGCGCGGCTTGCGAGCTTCTCGGTAAAGGGGTCGAGGCGATCATAAGTGCGCCCGCTGGCCGCCGGCCTATCGACGCCGTTGATGAGAAGGGAAATATTCATCTCTTGTCTCCTGATGAGGATGTTTTCCAGTGCATGTCGCGCAAAAGTGCGTAGCGGTTTTGCGCGACATGCGTGAACTCAAAGACCTAAAGCGCGAGGAGCGAACCCTAGGGTTCGCGACGCGCTTTAGAAACCGAGGACATCGGCATTGATGGAGGCTTCGAGCCCGCCATCGACCGGAAGATTGGCCCCGCTTACCCAGCGCGCGCCATCCGAGCAGAGGAACAGGATCGCGGGCGCGATGTCGGCTGACGTTCCGGCCCGCCCGACGCGCGTGATGTCGCTATCGACGCGCTCGTCACCGAGCACGGCGCGGAATTGCTTGAGGATCGGCGTCTCCACCGGGCCGGGGCTAATGGCGTTGACGCGAATGCCGCGATCCCTGAACAGCGGCTGATGGGCCGCCTGCATGGTCCAAAGCAGCAGCAATTCCTTCGACAGCGGATAACCCTCTTCGTTCTTCAAGCCGTGCTCCGCAGCGACGTCCGCGACGTCGGGAAAGCCCTCGATCGCCGTCAGCGTCTTTGCCCGCTCCAGATTGGCCCGCCAGCCATAGCCTGCGATCGAGGCGACATTGACGATCGCGCCCCCCTCCCGCAAATGAGGGGCGACCGCTTGCGAAAGCGCCCGCAGGCCATAGAAATTGACCGCAAGCGTTGCCGCAATGCCAGTACTGCCGGAAAGGCCGGCGACGTTGGCCAATGCGTCGATCCTGTGAGGCAATTGCCTGACGATATCGGCCACGCCCGCAGCGCTCGAAATGTCGCCCTTGATGAAGGACGCGATGCCCTGCGATGGTTCGCGCACGTCGATCCCGATGACATCCGCGCCCAACTGGCCCGCAAGCTCAGCAGTGCGTGCACCGATACCCGAGGCGACCCCGGTGACGACGATGGTCTTGCCGAAAAGCATGATTTCACCTTTCTCATGAAACGCGACGATTGGCTCTGTCGCTATTGCTTGTCTTTGAAAAGATCCGAAATGGTCAGCCGGTAGCCGACCGGCAACAATTGCAGATCAAAGCGTCGCTCGATCGCGCCCCATAGCCCCTGCGGCAGATAGAGCGAAAACAGCAAGGCTGCCGCGCCGAGGCCGACCAGATACCAGACCCCCGTCCCGCCGAAGACGGTTTCAATCACGAAGAACAACAGCGCGCCGAGGATCGCCCCCTCGAACTTGCCGATGCCGCCCACGAGCACCATGAAGATCATGTAGGCCGTCCATTGCACGCTGAAATAGGTCTTCGGCTGGAAGGTGACCGCGGTCGCCAGCCACAATCCGCCGGCAACGGCGATACCAAAAGCGGCAAGCACGAAGAGCAATCGCTTGGTCGCAGCTACTCGGACGCCAACCGAGGTTGCTGCGTCCTCATTGTCACGGATCGCCTGCATCGCCGCACCTGCCCGGCTGCGCATCAAGGCAAAGAGAGCACCAAGCAAGGCGATCATGGCTGCAAGCGCCAGCCAGTAGATCGCCACCCGCCGCACAGCACTGTCGTAACCATTCAATGCGATGAGCGAGGTGCCGGTTTCCCCCTGAATGAGCCGGTCGAGGTTGACGAGCAGATGGGCAAGCTCGGCGAGCACCCACATGCCGATCGCAAACTCCCCACCCTTCAGCCGCAGCATGAGCCATGACAGCGGCACGGACAGAATGCCGGTGATAGCAGCGGCGGCAAACACCGAGACAAATGGATCCAGCCCTGCATCCGCTAGACGAATGGTGAAATAGGCGCCGAGGCCGAAGAAGACCTGCTGGCCGACGGAGACCAGGCCGGCGAAGCCCGCCAGTGCATTCCACATGGCAGCGAGGATGACGTAGATGAACAGAGTGGTCATCCGGTCGATGGCGCCGGCCCCGAGAACCGCAGGCGAAGCGGCCAGCAGGATGACAACAATGATCATCAGAGCCAATGCCCGTCGGGATGAGGCGGTCCAGCGCTCGACGGATATTCCGGGAACAATCGTGGTCATGTCGGGCTCCGAAGAAGAGCGCGGATCCTGCCGAGCCCCGGCACGGGGAGCTGGCGGAGCCGAACGAATAGAACGAGCAGAAAGGCGATGTGACCACCGATCAGGAAACCCTGCGGGTGGATTTGAGCGCCGATGGATTGCGCCAGGCCGAGGACGATGCCGCCAAGCAGGGTTCCCCACAGCGAGCCCGCGCCGCCGATCACCGCCGCTTCAAAAGCAAACAGCAGCTGCGGCCCGCCCGAATAGGGATTGAAGGTCGCCCGCATCGCAAGGAACGCCCCGGCGATACCGACGGTCACCATCGTAATCGCTGTTGCAACCGCATTGACCTTGCGAGCGTCGATGCCGACGAGACCTGCCGTATCGGGATCCTCGGCCGTCGCACGTATGGACCGGCCGAGGGCGAAACGGCTGAGGAAGAGCTGCAGGCCGCCGAGAATGACGATCGCGCTTACCATCATCAGCACGGCCAGCTTCCCGACGAAGATATGGCCCGGCAGTTGCCAAGAAGCGTAGGAGAGATTGCCGATAAACGGCGCCAGCGAGCGCGTGTCGGCGCCGAACTGCTCGAACAGCAGATTGTCGATCACGATCGACAAGCCGAACGTCGTCAGGATCGGCAGAAGCGTGCCGCCGCGAGCGCTACGCTCGAGCACAAATCTCTGCAGCACCCAACCCATGACCGCCATGGCTGGCAGGACGATCAGCAAGCCTGCGAAAGGCGGAACGCCGAGTTTCGCAGCCAGCAGCCAAAGGCCGTAGGCAGCGACGACCGCAAGGCTGCCATGCGCGAGATTGATGATGCGCATGACCGAGAACATGAAGGACAATCCGCAGGCGATGACGGCATAGTAGCCACCGAGCAGGACACCTTGAAGCAAGGTATTGATCACGACGCGCTCCTCTCAGCCGTAGCCCGATGCAGGCCGAAATAGGCTCTGGTGACCTCGTCGCGCGTGACGCCTGACGCCGGCCTATCAAGCACGATATGCCCCTCGAGCATGCAGATGATGCGGTTTGCGACGCCCATCGCCCGCGCCAGATCCTGCTCGACGAGAATGATCGTCGTGCCGGATGACAAAAGACCCTGCAGTTGTTGGTAAACGCGATCGACGACCAGCGGCGATAGCCCAAGCGATACCTCGTCGAGCAGCAGGATATCCGGATTGCTCATCAGCGCCCGGCCTATGGCTGTCGCCTGCTGCTCACCGCCCGACAAATGGCCGGTCTCGGCATGGCGGCGCGGCTTTAGATTCGGAAAGGCGTCGAAGACCCTCTCGACCGTCCAGTCGCCCTTGCGGCCCGAACTCTTGCCGAGAAGCAGATTTTCCTCGACCGTCATTTGCGAAAAGAGCCGTCGCCCTTCCGGCACCAGGGCAATGCCTCTCGCAATGCGTTTGTGCGACGGGATGAGCGTGACATCAGCGCCATCGAGCAAGATCTGACCACCGGCGGGAAGATGCGCGCCGGCAATGGCGCGCAACAAAGTCGTCTTGCCGGCACCATTGGCTCCGACGAGGGCCAGCACCTCACCCTTGGCGAGGTCGAAACTGAGGCCGCGCACCGCTTGCAGCAAGCCGTGGCGAACATCGAGATTGCGCACGGAAAGGATCGTCATGCGGGCGCTCCTCCAAGGTAGGCACGCACCACATCGGCATCGTTCATGACGGCCTTCGGATCGCCATCGGCAATGATCTTGCCCGCATCCATGCAGATCAGCCGTTCGACGACCTGCAGCAGGATATGGACCATATGTTCGATCCAGACGATGCCGATGCCCCGGCGGCGCAATTCGAGAATGGTCTCGACCAGCTCCGCCGCTTCGCCATCGGTCAATCCACCGCCGATCTCGTCGAGCAGCAGCAGCCGGGGGGCCGTTGCAAGGGCGCGGGCCAGTTCCAGTCGCTTGCGGTCGAGCAGGCCAAGCGTGTCCGCCCGGCGGTTGGCGACGCCGAGCATGCCGCAGAGCCGCAAGGCATCGATCGCCCGCTCATAGGCCTCGTCACGCCCGGATGCCTCGCCATGGGAGGCCGCCACAAAGACATTTTCGAAGGTTGTCATGCCGCTGAACGGCTTGGGAATCTGATGCGTTCGCACCAGACCAGACCGGCAGCGATCGGCCGCCGTCAAGGCGGTGACATTCTTTCCATCGAAGGAGATCGTCCCCGCACTCAGCGGAAAGGCACCCGCCAGCGCGCTCAGCAAGGTCGTCTTTCCCGCTCCGTTCGGACCGACAATGCCGACCGCGTCGCCGTCCCCCATAGAGAAATCGATGTTTTCGAGAACCACAAGCGCCCCGAAGCGCTTGTGGATTCCCTTGGCCGACAGGAAATCCCGGTCTGGCCTATGTCGTTCTTGTTCCTGCACGATGGCCTTACCCGTTGTAAGCAATGAGCTTGGCCGCGACGGGCACGTTCGGATCGGTCGCATGCTCGGTGACGACATAGTCGAGCGCGAATTTCGAGCCGGCGGGCGCCTTCACCCATTGCGTGCCGATGATCGGCCCTGGAGACACGTTGGCGACGGGACCGCTGGTGAAGTCCACCTTTCCGGCGATCGTCGTTGTCTTCAGCGTGCTCATTGCCTTGGCGACGGCCTCCTTGCTCTTGGCATCGGAAGCAGCCTTGAGAGCGTCAAAACCGGCATCGAGAAGCGAAAGGCTCGCACCGAGCTGCTGAGTCCATTGCTTGCCGCTTGCCGCCTCATAGCCATCGGCAAGCTCGGTTCCGGAGACACCCGTCAATGTCGACTTGTAGGGAAAGGCCTTGTGCCAATAGGCGGCACTGCCGATGTTCATGCCGAGATCGCCGAGCGCCTCGATGTCGGACGGAAAGAGACCGGTCTTTGCGATCTGGCAAATCTTGATCTGCTGAGTGAGACCCTGCTGCGCCGCCTGCCGCCAGAAAGCGGCGAAATCCGGCGGGATCGGGAAGCTGTTGAAGATCTCAACGCCTTCCTGGCGAAACAGCGCGATCTGCGAGGAAAAATCTGTCGTTCCAGTCTCGTAGGCGCCGGGGTCGACGATAGTGAAGCCCGCCTTGGCGAGCGCCGGCGCCAGATTGGCACGGATCGCATTGCCATCCGCGTCGTTCGGATACATGACGCCAACCTTCTTGTTGGTCTCGATCAGGTTCCACTGCGAAATATAGGTCTTCAGGAATTCTCCGACGCCAAAGCCGAAATGATAGGTCCATTTGAACGGCGACGGTGCGCCGGGCTTGGCGCCACGACCGAAATACCAGGCCTCCCACGGCATGACGGTCGACAGGCAGGGAACACCCGCCGCCTCGCAGGCATCGGCAACGGGATTGATCGTCTCCGGCGTCGAAACGGCCAGCATCAGATCCACCGCCTGATTGTTGATAAGATCCTTTGCCAATTGTCCGGCCCGTGAGGGATCCGACTGCGTGTCGCGGTCGAGGATCTCAACCTTCCATGTTTTACCCCCGGCCTGCAGGCCGCCGGCCAGCGCCTTGCGCGCAAGATCCAGGACATAGCCATCCGTCTCGCCGAAACCGCCAAGCGGCCCGGTGCGCGGGCTGATAAAGCCGACCTTCAGCGTATCGTCTGCGGCAAAAGCGGCACGGTTGCCGAGTGCCATTGCGGTGGCGCCGGCTGCCGTCGCCGCCATGAACCCGCGCCGCGTCAATCCACTCGTCACTATCGGCCTGTTGAACTTATCCATCATGTGATCTTCCTCCCTTTTTATCGGAGCCCTCTTACTCCGCATGCCCTTGTGCATTTCCGGCTGCCAACGTCAGATCGGATAGTCTCGCCTGCCCGATGCAAGCGTGATCCAGCGCAGCTCCGTGAACTCGTCGATGGCCGCCTTGCCGCCAAAGCGGCCGTAGCCGCTTGATTTGACGCCGCCGAACGGCATTTGCGGCTCGTCTGCTACCGTTGCTTCGTTGATGTGGCAGATACCGGTCTCGATGCGCTTTGCGACGATGAGCGCCTGATTGATGTCGCGGCTGAATATCGCGGACGACAAGCCATATTCATTGTCATTCGCGACGGTGATCGCCTCATCGATGCTCTCGACGCGGATAATCGCGGCGACCGGCCCGAAGCTTTCCTCGCGATAGATGCGCATGGCGGGCGTTACCTGGTCGATGATGGTCGCGTCGATCAACGTGCCGCGCGCTTGCCCGCCACAGACGATCACCGCCCCTTTCTGCGTCGCATCTTCCACGAGGGCGCGAACACGCCTTGCCGCTTCTGCCGTGATCATCGTTCCGAGCGGCGTGTTGCCGTCGCGCGGATTGCCCGCGACGAGTGTCTGAGCCTTCGCCTTGAACTTTTCGACGAACTCATCGGCAATCGCCTCCATCAAGATGATGCGTTCGGTCGACATGCAAATCTGGCCCTGGTTCATGAAGGCACCGAAAGCGGCGGCCCGCACGGCCTCATCGATATCGGCATCGGCAAGCACGATGAACGGCGCCTTTCCGCCGAGTTCCAGCAGGCATCGTTTGAGATGCCGCGCCGAGGCTTCGGCGATGAGACGACCGACGCGCGTGGAGCCGGTAAAATTGATACGGCGCACGGCCGGATGGGCGATCAAGGTCTCGACGATCGCCGCTGCATCCTTGGGAGCATTGGTGATGACATTGACGACGCCGGGCGGGAAACCCGCATCGCGCATCACC
>NZ_JAELUG010001368.1 GCF_016429255.1 Rhizobium sp. ASV8 | reverse complement strand
CCCCCCCCCCCCCCCCCCCCCCCCCCCCCCCCCCCCCCCCCCCCCCCCCCCCCCCCCCCCCCCCCCCCCCCCCCCCCCCCCCCCCCCCCCCCCCCCCCCCCCCCCCCCTTTTTCAAGCAGAACACGGAATACGAGATTTAATAGACCGTCTCGTGGGCTCGGAGATGTGTATAAGAGACAGCATAGAGGCCTATCGCCGCCATGGGGCCGAGCAAGGCAAAACCCGACATGAGCGGGAACAATATCGGCAGCAGGTTCTGGTCCGTGCTCCAGATGGCGAGCGCAATGCCGGCAATCGGGTACATCAG
>NZ_JAELUG010001367.1 GCF_016429255.1 Rhizobium sp. ASV8 | reverse complement strand
CCCCCCCCCCCCCCCCCCCCCCCCCCCCCCCCCCCCCCCCCCCCCCCCCCCCCCCCCCCCCCCCCCCCCCCCCCCCCCCCCCCCCCCCCCCCCCCCCCCCCCCCCCCCCTTTTCACGCCGAAGACGGAATACGAGATTTAATAGACCGTCTCGTGGGCTCGGAGATGTGTATAAGAGACAGGCCAATGCCACGCCGGATGGCGCCAGTTTTGCTATTTCTGCAAGCAGCGCCGTTTCCGCCTGGCGGAGGGGCGCATCGCCGCTCATGCGTCGGCGACCGGCCTGACGAAGGAATGCAGCTTGGCGG
>NZ_JAELUG010001366.1 GCF_016429255.1 Rhizobium sp. ASV8 | reverse complement strand
ACTGAAGAGAATTAGCCAATGATTGACCTCCAGAGCTTTTACCGCGGGAAAAATGTTCTCGTTACCGGCGCGGGTGGGTTTATCGGCAGTCATTTAGCTGAAGCCCTCGTCCGCAGCGGTGCAAACGCTGTCTCTTATACACATCTCCGAGCCCACGAGACGGTCTATTAAATCTCGTATTCCGTCTTAGGCTTGAAAAGGGGGGGGGGGGGGGGGGGGGGGGGGGGGGGGGGGGGGGGGGGGGGGGGGGGGGGGGGGGGGGGGGGGGGGGGGGGGGGGGGGGGGGGGGGGGGGGGGGGGGGGGGGGG
>NZ_JAELUG010001365.1 GCF_016429255.1 Rhizobium sp. ASV8 | reverse complement strand
CGCAGATCGGTGCTGGGACCGGGACGACCGCGACCGGCATGGAACTCGACGTAATCGCGGCCGTCATCATCGGCGGGACATCGCTTTTCGGCGGCAAGGGCCGCATCTGGGGCACGCTGATCGGGGTCTGTCTCTTATACACATCTCCGAGCCCACGAGACGGTCTATTAAATCTCGTATTCCGTCTTAGGCGTGAAAAAGGGGGGGGGGGGGGGGGGGGGGGGGGGGGGGGGGGGGGGGGGGGGGGGGGGGGGGGGGGGGGGGGGGGGGGGGGGGGGGGGGGGGGGGGGGGGGGGGGGGGGGGGGGG
>NZ_JAELUG010001364.1 GCF_016429255.1 Rhizobium sp. ASV8 | reverse complement strand
TTGGCGCCGTCGATTTCAGCGCTTTCATAGGGCTCGCGCGGCACGGAGGCGAGGCCGCCCAGCACGATCAGCATGACAAGCGGCGTCCATTGCCACACCTCGACCAGAACGAGCGACGGGATGACGCCTGTCTCTTATACACATCTCCGAGCCCACGAGACGGTCTATTAAATCTCGTATGCCGTCATATGCTTGAAAAAAGGGGGGGGGGGGGGGGGGGGGGGGGGGGGGGGGGGGGGGGGGGGGGGGGGGGGGGGGGGGGGGGGGGGGGGGGGGGGGGGGGGGGGGGGGGGGGGGGGGGGGGGGGG
>NZ_JAELUG010001363.1 GCF_016429255.1 Rhizobium sp. ASV8 | reverse complement strand
CCCCCCCCCCCCCCCCCCCCCCCCCCCCCCCCCCCCCCCCCCCCCCCCCCCCCCCCCCCCCCCCCCCCCCCCCCCCCCCCCCCCCCCCCCCCCCCCCCCCCCCCCCCCTTTTTCACGCAGACGACGGAATACGAGATTTAATAGACCGTCTCGTGGGCTCGGAGATGTGTATAAGAGACAGGTCGTAGCCTGCCTTGGAGGAGATGATGAGCTCGTCGCGCAGGCCGGCGAACTCGGTGCGCATGATCTCGCCAAAGGCGGTCTCGGCGCTGCCGGGAGGCGGTCCGTAATTGTTGGCGAGATCGAAA
>NZ_JAELUG010001362.1 GCF_016429255.1 Rhizobium sp. ASV8 | reverse complement strand
CCCCCCCCCCCCCCCCCCCCCCCCCCCCCCCCCCCCCCCCCCCCCCCCCCCCCCCCCCCCCCCCCCCCCCCCCCCCCCCCCCCCCCCCCCCCCCCCCCCCCCCCCCCCTTTTTCAAGCAGAATACGGAATACGAGATTTAATAGACCGTCTCGTGGGCTCGGAGATGTGTATAAGAGACAGCGTCAATCCCTCGCCGGATGCTCTCATCATGCATGAAGAGACATTCGGGCCGGTCGCGGCCGTGACCGCCTTTGACACGGAGGAGGAGGTCGTCGCTCGCGCCAACGACACGGACTATGGTCTTGTC
>NZ_JAELUG010001361.1 GCF_016429255.1 Rhizobium sp. ASV8 | reverse complement strand
CCCCCCCCCCCCCCCCCCCCCCCCCCCCCCCCCCCCCCCCCCCCCCCCCCCCCCCCCCCCCCCCCCCCCCCCCCCCCCCCCCCCCCCCCCCCCCCCCCCCCCCCCCCCTTTTTTCAAGCAGAAGACGTCATACGAGATTTAATAGACCGTCTCGTGGGCTCGGAGATGTGTATAAGAGACAGCTCATCATCACCGGCGCGCTTGTGGGATCGTCGGGTGCGATCCTGTCCTACATCATGTGCAAGGGCATGAACCGCTCCTTCGTTTCGGTTATTCTCGGTGGGTTTGGCGGCGAGACGGTATCGGGC
>NZ_JAELUG010001360.1 GCF_016429255.1 Rhizobium sp. ASV8 | reverse complement strand
CCCCCCCCCCCCCCCCCCCCCCCCCCCCCCCCCCCCCCCCCCCCCCCCCCCCCCCCCCCCCCCCCCCCCCCCCCCCCCCCCCCCCCCCCCCCCCCCCCCCCCCCCCCTTTTTTCAAGCAGACGACGGAATACGAGATTTAATAGACCGTCTCGTGGGCTCGGAGATGTGTATAAGAGACAGGGACAGCGCCCTTCAGAAGGAAGTCGCCCGCATCTTTGGCGAAATGAGCGTCAGCCGCGACAAATAGCACGAGGCCGGCAATACCTCGGAATCAAAAAAGGCACGGCGAACTTCCCGCCGTGCCTTT
>NZ_JAELUG010001359.1 GCF_016429255.1 Rhizobium sp. ASV8 | reverse complement strand
CGCCTGGCTCAGGCCGGGCAGTACGACATCGCTTATATAGTCGCCGTTTCGACCCTTGTATTCGGCCGGCGTGGCATGGGCACCGAGATAGGACGTGACGACCCGGACGGGACGCACCGTCTCCAGCCTGTCTCTTATACACATCTCCGAGCCCACGAGACGGTCTATTAAATCTCGTATTCCGTCTTCTGCATGAAAAAAGGGGGGGGGGGGGGGGGGGGGGGGGGGGGGGGGGGGGGGGGGGGGGGGGGGGGGGGGGGGGGGGGGGGGGGGGGGGGGGGGGGGGGGGGGGGGGGGGGGGGGGGGGG
>NZ_JAELUG010000151.1 GCF_016429255.1 Rhizobium sp. ASV8 | reverse complement strand
ATCCTGGCAAAGCTGCAATTTGAACGGCGTCGAATGCCGGCGATATGGACCTCGGGACTTCATGAGCCTTCTCCGATTGAGGCCCGCAGAGTGTATCAGTTTTTTCGTGTCCCGTGGTCCAGCCCGAGGGGTTCACTCCATAACCGGCTCAGTTCTGCGTGGAAACCAACAGTAAGGACGTCATCCAAACATGACAACGCCCTCAAATTAGCTGTTGCGGGGAAATCGACACCGACGTAGAAGCCGCCATTAATTCCCGATGGGTCGCACCACTGCTCTGTTAGTCAGGGTGTATTACTGGCTTCGCCGAGCTGACGATCGCTCCGACGCTGCTGCCCCATCGGTGCCGCGTCCTAGATGTCTCCGATATCTCCTTCGCGCCGCTCAACCTCGGCGTCTTTGTCTCCGAGGATCCGAAGTGGCATCACGCTCATCCGAGCCGCCACCGGCATGATGATCGCATCGCGTTCATAAACAAACAAATTGTTGGCCCGGTGCCGAGTAAAGGGCCGCATGTTTTCGGGGTCGATCAACTGCCAGGCCTCATCGGAGATCAGATGGCGCGCGCGAGTTTCATCGTCGAGCTGGCGATAAAGTAGTTGCGTCCTAAATTCGGAAGCATAGCCAGGATCGACCAAGAACCGAGCACCTTGGTCACCGCGTTCTACACCTGGTAGCGACAGGAACTGAAAAGCTTCGCCGCCATAGTCTTCGACCAGCGCTTTTCCGGCTCCCGTTTGTATTTCGTCCGCGCGCATGGCAAGTGCCAGCATAAGTGCCTTTATGCGTGCGGCTCTAAAGTCGCTCTTTACATCTGCGATGCTGCGAACCGCAGGAGGTTCACGTAGTGACCAATGGAAGGAACCGGAGTCGGCGAATGCCCGCAGATCGCTGATTGCATTTTGTGACTGCCGGCCGGTGCCGCCGAAGAGCTCTGCATAGGTCGAAAGCCACACCCAGTCGGTCAGCCTTGGCGCGAAACTTTCGTATGTCCGATCAAGCAGTGCTGTAGCGATCGCGACGATCTGAATTCGGTATGGTACTAACGTTGGGTTCTTGATGGCAAAACAGTCAAGGAAGAACCTCGCTGTCTCTCCTAACCCAGCAAACGTCCGCTGTAGCGCATCAGGATTCTGCTTTAGGCTATTGCTGACCTCGTCAGGGTTGGTCTTGTAGATGTCGGCGCCAAGGGTTAGCTTTAGACAACGCAGGACGATGTCGGAATCGATGTTCTGCCAGCCGAACGGCGCAAGCCGCTCATTTCTAAATTCTTGATCCCACTTCAGTAGATCGAAGTTCGGCGAATAGGTCAGTGCGTTTAGCATGTGCAATTCGCTCATGTCCGCGCCGCGGCTGTTAATCCGCTCAAAGCTCTTAGTTACAACTTCCAGGCTCGCGCTGTTCAGGGTAATGAGCGGCACCTTGTACTGACGAAAGGCCGACGCAACCTCGTCCGCACGGTCGATCCGGCGATCATCGCCATCCGCCAGCTCGCGCTGAAATCGCAGTAGTTCCCGGCTTTGAAGGATGATGTTGAGCGGGAGGTATCGGGTGGGGTCGGCCTTGAGGTCCGCTGGCGGGATATCGACCGATCGTTTGAAGCGATCCGTCTCCTCATCCGTGTCGAGGTCGGCATAGACGACGAAATCCCGCAGTTGCACATCGCGTTCTTCATCGAATTCCGACCAGCTTTGCGTTGCCCGAAGCGCACCATACAGCGTGGAAATCCGCTGCACTCCGTCCATTAGGTAACGCCCTTCGCCTAAAATTGGCGAGATCGGGAGGGGGTGCGGCCCGAGACGGTCGTAGCAGCCGATTTCTTCGTTCGAGGTCGCCCAGATCATAAGAGCGCCGATCGGTAGTCCGGCTAAGATGCTTTCGAAGAATTCCTTACGCTGCGCCCAGCTCCAGACAAGCGGGCGCTGGAATCGTGGAATGCGGATACGCCCCTGTGCGATATCCTCAAGGACCGAGGTCAGGAAGACGACGGTTGGATCTGCCGAGAAACTGTCACGCATAAGGTACCCGAATCCAGTCCGTTATCTCGTTAATTGTAGCCTGAAGGCCCGCATCGACGCCTTCCTTGATAGTCCAGTCGTGAATAAAGTCCATGTAAGTGTTATAGAGCAAAGCAATCCCGCCATCGATACCGTTCTGCAAAACCTCACGATCATGATCAGTAACGTTTGCATAAAGCGACGCCACCTGCTCAGAGGGACGAGCATCCCAGCCACTCTTCAGATGGAAATGCTCCCGTTGCGGACCAGTCATCCGCGCGTACGCCTCTACTCTCGAGATACGCTCTCGCCGCGTATCTCGATCACTGCCGTTCGTAGCCCAGGACCACAGCGCCGCACGAGGAATGTAATTCTCGATCGCTCGCCGGGCCAAGCAATGATAAGCGATTTGCGTACTATCGCAGAACTGGATCATGAGGATGGCATCCCTGCTGCGGTATCCGGGCGCCTCCGCGTCGCTGTCGAATAGAGCGCGATCTGCTCGCGGATCAAGTGCCCCACGTTCGGCAATTTCCTCCAGCGCCTTCCGAAGCTCTCCTAGCCCGCCGCCGTTTTCGAACCGGATGATCCGCCGATCTTCCCAGTGAAGAAACATGGCGCGTTGCTCGGCCGGCATCATCGCGAGAAAAAACCGCCGATCATTTCGCCCATTCTCGAGCCAAATTGAGGCGGAGCGCCCTATAAGTTCGGTAGCGTCTGCTAGCGTGATTTTGGCAGGGCTCGCGGTCGAATCGGGGTGTAAGTCCGCGATCAGAGTACGCAATCGGAATAGGGCGGCATCCCTTGCCGCCCAGTCGGTAGCGTTGAGCCAATGTTGTTGACGTTGCCTGTCTGCCTGGTTGAACCATGGATTGTCAAGAATCGTCGCCGGATTGAGCGTATCGACATAGCATCGGTTGCGCCGCGCATGATCGAGCAGCGATTCCAGATCAGTCCATTGCGCTGGATCCGCCAGCACCGTATCGCTGATTAAGATGCGCATCAGGCGTGATCGATCCGGAGCTGGGCAAGGCGACGAGCCTGATCAAGTGTTTCGCGAAACACTCCTTGAGGCCACCCGCCAATAGCGAAGCCGGATTCGTCGAAGGTGATCGGTCTTAAAGTGGTTCCGAGATCGCCGGGTGATATCCAGTAGACGACCACATCTTCGGGGCGAATCCTGCCCTCGACGATCGCAATCTGGACCGAGAGCAACATACTTTCCGCATGCGTCTCGATGATGTGGCTTGCCCGCGACCCCTGCGCTATACAGGCGACGACTTCGTCCGCCAAATTGACGGCAGCAGTCGGATGCAAGTGCAATTCAGGCTGTTCAAAGGCGAGGATCGGATTCGCCCCCAATTGCCCAAGCAGGGCCTGATGGCACAGCATGACGACCGGCAGAGCTTGCGCAATCCCTTCGCCCACATCCCGTACAGCAATACGCCGCCCCGTCGCAGTGATCACGTCGAAGGGATAGAAACGACGATTATAAAGAAGCGCTTCGTCGCTTGCTGCGAAGCTTAGTGAGCACTGACAGGTCTTCTCAAGCCATTTCGACACGGCCTCCGCAGCGCCGTCCCCGGCTTGCGCGCTAATGCGGATGGCCTCTGCAACGCCCGACCCGTCCGGTTTGATCTCCCCATCAGAAGCGGCCCGCATTTCGAACAGTCGCGGCACAGCGGTACGCACTGCACCGAGCCATCGAACTGAGGTGGCAAATTCATCGAGACGCTCGAGCAACATCCCGACCGCGAGCTGATCAGCCTCGCTATCAGTCGTATAGGGACATAGTCCCGCGAACTTCCAATGTGACTTCACTCCGTCGACCTCTACCTCGAGGTCTCCTCGGCCTCCGCTTTCCGCCGGCCCCCCGGAATAGGTCTTTCCCTTGACGGTGGCATCGAACCCGGCGATTACTTCGCCGCCGGCACCTGCGTCCCGCAACGTTACACCATAGCTGACATCGTTCCAGTAAAATCCGAACTGCATGCCGCTCGCTACTTGGCCGTTGTGAATGAGGTCGCGGAACAATGCCTCACGTAACGCAGGTGACGAATAGTCGAGAACGGCGCGATCCGCATCGCGCCGTCGACGTTGTGCTGCTGCGGCCAGGATCGGCAGCAAGCGCAGAGCGGCACTTTTCCCGACACTATTGCGCCCGAATAAAAGGGTTAGGGGTTTCAACTCGAGCCGCTGCCGTTGCTCGAAAGCCCTGTACTTAGCAAACTCCACAGCGTTTAGGACACAGTAATTCTGCATTCGCCGAATGCCCCTCGACTCTAATTGCCCGCGCCTCGCAGCGCTCTTCATCGTTCGGTTCCTGGTCTAGCACAAGAGTTGCGGTCAGCACGACAGTTCTTCCCCGCGATCGACTTTAAATATCCGCGGGACAAGTAATAAAGCGGCATTTGGAGCGGATTCGATGACGGCGGTCCATTTTTGGAGCAATCTGGACTGAAACCTGCAGGACTGAAATCGGCCGAAAACTGGTCATTCCATAAAAGCCGATATCTGATATTGAGGAATTTCAAATGGATAGCTTTTGTAACAACAAGGTCGCCGGTTCTGATCCTTTCAAGAGCTTAGATACAGAATCCGTCAAACCTTTGATCAGCGGGACTGCGGATGCCTTGATAGGTCCTACATCTCGATAGCCGTCAGGCTGATGTTTTCGATTGTCGCGGTTCCGCCGCCAATCGCCGAAAGACCGAGATCGAACCAGTATGTCGTCCCTGGCGTCAGACTGGACACCATCGACTGTAGAGCGAATGGTATCTGCTGGGGTGATGAAACGATTGCCGTCGCGCCCTTCACGGCGCCGCCAAGAGCTGTACCGGTCGCTGTTGCACCGTTGCCAGGAGCTGTGCCGGTTCCATAGCGCAACTGCACAACGAAGCCTTGACCGACTGCATTAGTATTAAAACCATCACTGGAAGCCATGAATAACACTCGTCCGGAAGCACCTGGCGTGATCGAGCCCGCAAGGCCCTGCATCACCTGTATGCTAACACTTGTCGTGCCGGCTGGATTGGTGGGGACGGCTTCAGCGGCTGCAGCATTTGATGCCAGAACACCGCTGCTGGATAGGCTGGCTGCGCCGCTAATCTTTGCAGCCGTCGGCGTCGATTCCTGCGCCCAAGGGCTGAAACCGGTCGGTGGAACTGTCAACCAGGAGGGGGCAGTCATCGCAATCTGCGCCGTCCCCTGATTTCCCCGCCAAATCACCGCCGGGAATATCGTCGCACTCGAGAACGTGCTGATCGAGAAACCGCCGGCACCCGTTGCGGGGTTCGCGCTTGCTGAGTTATTCCAATTGCCTGATCCGCTTCTAAACCAAATGAGGCGATTGGTAATATGGACGGCAATACCAACCGTGCTGCCCGCAGGAATCGCAGCAGCGGTTCCTAACTGAGCAGCACTGAACCATACCCCGCCATTCGGCTCGACGGCGATACCCTGCAAATTCTTGCCAAGATAGTTGTTGAAGTCGACCGTTGCGGTCGCAATGCCCACATCGCTGTAGGTGGCCGTAACTGTGACTGACTTGATCCTTCCTGTCTAAAGGCTGATAACATTCCACGACAGAATCTGAAACGACGCTGACCAGGTTTGGTTGATGGTCGGTTGAAACAAGACCGCTGGACCAATCGTGCTGAGATTCGTGATCGCGGCCGTGGCAGAGACCGAATAGGCGGGGATAAAGAATTCTCCATCGCGTGAGAACGACCAGATGAAGTTGGTGCCATCGTAAGTCAAACGCTGCCAGATAGGTTGGGCAGGTTGTGGAAAGCCGACATCCTGGCTCATGATGTCATTAACTCGGCTATCAAGGCCCACGCCACCCGAGGTGATTAGATAATCGAAGCGATAGTCGTACGACCCGAAGGCAGTGACCCCAAACTCGACTGCCTTGTTGTTGACAGAATCGCGCACGGCAATCGATGGCATCGAATAGGGCGAGAGGCCACCCGTATAGACCGCTAGCATCGTCGCCTGCCAATGGCCTGATGGCGCATTCATCTCCGCCATCATTGCCGAGCCGTTCACCGCAGCAGTGGTGGACAGAACCATGCCCCGGTTGGTGCCGGCAATTCCTGCACTCGTCGGCGGGGTCGTCGACGTCTGCAGGGTAAAGTTTGAGACAACGGGTTTGACGACGGCTGTGCCGTTCAACCAGTCGGCGCCGCCGCCACCAAGGACACCGGTCGTCGCGATCGAAATACTGCCCGGCGAGTTCGTAACGGCAATACCGGTTCCCGCTGTCAGGTTTGCAGCGCTCGGAGCCGAGCCAGATGTTCCGATCAGCAGTTGACCATCTGTCAATGGAGGAGCGGCGGCGAACCCACCACTGCCATTATCAAGCTGAATGCTGTTTTGCGCGCCGGCTGGCGAGCTACCATTCAGACAAGTTGCGACCGCGTTGAAATCGCCCATGACTGGCGCGCTGTCGACCACGCCACCATTGACGATCTGGTTGGGAACGGTGCAGGCGGCGTGCGCTGCACCGGCATAAAGCGCAAGCAGAAAGCCGACTGGGATCACATATTCGCTTTTAGGCATGGTGAGCTCCAAAGATCGCGACAACTAGTTCGAAACGAGATTCCAGGAAAGCACATGATATCCGGCATTCCACGCTGGGTGCGTGGGCAGACCGAATACCACCGCAGGTCCGATGGTGCTCAGATTGGTCAGATAATCTGTCGCTGAGATGGTGTAGACCGTCGCAAAACGCTCACCGTCGCGCGAAAAGGACCAGATCAGATTAGTGCCGTTAAATGCCAAGCGCGCCCAAATTGGCTCGCTCGGAGTCGGGAAGCCAGCGTCCCGGACCAGGCTGTCGCCGGACCAGCTATCCAGTCCAATGCCGCCTGACAACTTGTCATAGTCAAAGCGCATACCGCTGCCATAGGCACCAAACCCAAACAACACGGCACGTTTGGCGACGGAATCTCGTACTGCAAGCGAAGGCAATGCATAGGACGACATGGGTCCCGTGTAGACCGCAAGCATGGTTGCTTGCCAATTCCCGGATGGCAGAGAAACTTCCGCCATCATGGCGCGGCTATCTGCAATAGAACTTGTAGATAACAACATGCCTCGCGTCGTCGAGGTAAAAGTCGCCCCCGAAGGAGGTGTCGTGCTTGTCTGCAGGGTGAATGAGGCAAGATTTGGCTTGGTCACCGCCGCCTTATTGAGCCAGTCAACGCCGGTCCCGGTTCCGCTGCCCGTTGCGGAAATCGTGAGCGAGGCGGAGCCGCCTGTGATAGCGATGCCCGATCCTGCCGAAACTGTTCCTGACTGAGGAGGATTGCCTGTGGAGCCGATGAGCAACTGACCGTCAGCAAGTGGTGTTGTACCCCCAAACGACCCGCTACCGGTGTTATAGACAATAGAATTCGCGGCTCCGCTCGGCGTCTGGGCATCCGCACAATTTGCAAGCGCGGTGAAGTTGGCGGTTACTTTCGTTGCGTCGGCGACATCACCGGCCTGCAGTTGATTGGGCGGGGTGCATGCGGCGAACGCACTGCTGGCTGTTGTCGCGAGTAGTGCTGCGAGGATCGGCGTTGCGAATGGCAGCAAGCTAGGCCTCTTTGTCATGCGATGCTCCCCTTTTGAACGGAACAGATCAGAGCGATACGACGGTCCAGGACAGGATGTGGTATCCGCTGTTCCAGGTTGGGTGAGTTGGCTGGTAGAATAGGATTGCCGGGCCGATCGTACTCAGCTGGCTCAACCAGGCAGTGGCTGAGATGGAGTACGCATTGGTAAAGGCCTCGCCGTCGTGTGAGAAGGACCAGACAAGCGTCGAGCCGTCATAGGCTAGCCTCGACCATAGCGGTTCGCTTGGGAGAGAAAACCCTACATCTTGAAAAGGACTGTCGCCGTTGTTCGCGTCCAGTCCCACTCCGCCTGATGTCTTGACGTAGTCAAATCTGTATCCGCCTGTGCCACCTGCGCCGAGCATGAAGGAAAACGCTCGGTTCGTCGCGGCATCCCGCACGGTAATGGTGGGTTGCGCGTAATTTGAAAGCGGGCCGGTATAAACGGCAAGCATTGTCGCTTGCCATTTGCCGGTAGGAAGCGGCGTTTCGGCCATAATTGCGCGGCTATCAGCACTGGACACAACAGATAACAATATTCCTCGCGTTGTCGCTGACACGGCTGCGCCAACCGGGGCGGTTGTGCTCGTGCGCATCGTGAACGAGGAGAGGGTGGGTTTGACGACAGCTGCTTTGTTGAGCCAATCGACGGCGGCGCCGGTTCCGCTGCCTGTTGCGGAAATCGCGAGCGAAGCCGCGTTACCAGTGATCGCGATACCTGATCCTGCCGAGAGTGTACCCGCTTGAGGAGGATGGCCTGTCGATCCGATAAGCAATTGGCCATCCGTGAGCGGGGCGGCGCCTGCAAGTGTCCCGCTTCCCGCATTATAGACGACCGAATTCGCACTAGCACTCGACGCCTGGGCATCCGCGCAATTAGCAAGGGCGGTGAAGTTGGTCGTTACTTTCGTTGCGTCGGCGACTTCGCCGGCTTGAAGCTGATTGGGCAGCGTGCATTGTGCGAAGGCAGTACTTGCGGCAGCCGTCAAAAGAGCCGCGGCAAGGGTCGGTGCAAGAAACGGGACTCTGGGCATGAGAAGCCTCGATGCTGAAAGGGCACAGTGTCACATGCTGGCAAGTCGCCAGGAAAGGATGTGATAGGCTGATGGCCAAGTGGAATGGGTTGGTTGTTGAAACAAGGCGACTGGTCCCACCCGATCCACATTGGACAAATTATCGGCTGCAAGGACTGTAAATACAGTAGAGAAGACCTCACCGTCGCGAGAAAACGCCCACGACAGGTTCGTGCCATCATAGGTCACGCGTGACCAGAGTGGCTGAGACGGCGGAGGTAGACCTGCATCGGCAGCCGTTGTCTGGCCGAGCACGGTGTCAAGACCGAGCCCTCCGACTGTTCTAGTGTACGCAGCTTGATACGAGGTCGTTCCGGAACCTCCGATACCGAACTCGACGGCGCGACGGCCGATCGAGTCACGTACGGCGATGGCCGGAAAGCTGGCATTGGCTAGCGGCCCGGAATAGATCGCCAACATCGTTGCCTGCCAACGGCCAGGGGGAGTTGGAGTTTCGGCCATCACACTGGTACCATCTGCAACGGCAGTCGTCGTCAGGGCCATGCCGCGAACTGTTGGCACCAGAGAAGCGCCCGCCGGTGCTGTCGTCGACGTCACGATGGAAAAGTTGGTAGCCAAGGGCCTTATGACGGCAGCTTCGTTTAGCCAGTCGACAGCATTTGCCGAGCCGCTGCTTGTTGCCGAGATCGTGATTCCACCGGGGGCGTTCAGAATGGTGATACCAGGTCCGGCGGTTAGCGCTTTTCCCTGCGGTGCCCCTCCGGTGGTTCCAAGGATAACCTGGCCATTGGACAAGGCGACGCCGCCCAGACTGCCGCTCGATGTTTCGAATTGGACTTTGTTCTGACCGCCTGACGGTGCTGTCGCATTGGCGCAGCCTGCTACGGCCGCAAAATTCTGCATGACCTGTGCCGCGTCGGCGGTTTGACCGTTGGACAGCAGGTTGGGCACCGTGCACGCGGCCATGGCCGGCGATGACGCCAGTGCAAAAAGTGCAGACGCAAGAACATTCAGTGCAAGGTTGCTTTCTGATCGCATTAGGCGTCCTCTTGGAAACTGATCAAAGCAATGCGGAAGCAATTGAGACGCGATTTAATTGCATGACGAAAGCAATCTCGTCAATTGATAAAATATAGATAACGTAAAAATGCGTATATATTGAATATAGTTTCGGACAAATACGATAGTACTTTCCGAAAAGATAGATCCTTTCAGATTAGAAACTGAAGACTATGCTTCGATTCCCGATTTTTACGGGATTGTATTTCTGATTATTGTATGAGAATGCTATTTAAAACGCTGAAGGCTTCGCTGAATACCTCGCAGCCGGCTTCGGATGAGTCCAAGGAGTGCTGCAATTCCGGCGAAAGTTATCGACCAAAACATAATCCCACAAGATGCAGCTCGTGCGACAGTAAACAAATTTTCACAAGGAAAGAGCGATGTTTTCGAAGCTCGGCTTCCACATAGTTGTTTCGATTGCGCTTTTAGCGAGCGCCGTCCCCGTGTTCGCAGATTCGAAGTCGAGCAATTTTGGCTACGATGCCAACGGGCGCCTGACCACCGGCTTCTACGATAACTCGAAATGCATCGTTTACGGCTATGACCCGAACGGCAATCGCTCGTCCCAACAGACCGCGGCCAAGGACGCCTCTCCACCGATCTGGGGGCAGGTCACCTGGGGCGGCGTCAATTGGACCAATGGTATTGCTGACGCGATCTGGGGTTCAGGGTCCTGGGGGTGCATCCTGTGGACCCAACCCTGAGCAAGATTGACTGACGATCTTCCACGCCTTTCCAAAAATTTGACGAGAGATCTCGATGATGTCTGCATTCAAATCCGGAACAGCAGCAGTATTTCTTCTCGCATTGATCTCCGCCGGCACTGTGATGGCCGCACCGCCGACCATAGCGTTGTTTCCGGGCCCCAGTCCGGTCGGCTTGGCCGAACCTTTGGTTAAGACAAAGGTCACCTTGCCGAACGAGGACGAGGATCTTTCCGCTGCTCTCAATGCGTTTCAGCATCGGCAGGATCCCTCCGATCTCTCCAGTTTGATGAGATTTCTCCAGAGGTATCCCCATGGCGGTTGGTCGACAGCGCTATGGACCAATATCGGGCTCTCCTATCTGCATGACGGCTATTTCTCGCGCGCCATTGATGCTTGGCAAAAGGCCTGGATCGAAGGGAAGGATGCATCTGCTCCGGAAGCACGTGCACTCACCGACCGTGCTGTCGGCGAGCTCGCCAGCCTGAATGCCAGCATGGGACGGAGTGATGATCTGGCGCTGCTGTTTAGCCAACTGGACGGGCGTAAGGTTTCCGGGCCGGCAACGGAAACGATTCAATCCGCCCGAGAGATGCTGACACTGGTCAAGACCGATCCGCGGCATCTGTTCAACTGTGGCCCGCTTGCGCTGCGAGCTCTTCTGCTGGCGCAGGGGGTAAGCGCAGACAAGCTCGATTTCCTGCAGTACTACAATGCCGGGCCAGAGGGGACGACGCTTGCCGAACTCGGTGGGCTGGCAAATCAGGCGAAGCTCGACTACCGTCTAATCCGCCGCTCAGTGGATAAAGCTGTTCCCGTCCCGTCGGTCGTCCACTGGAAAGTGGGACATTTTGCGGCGATCATCGGCAACGCGAATGGCCGCTATCATGTCCAGGATGCTGTCTTCCCCAACGCCGATATCTGGGTGACGCCCGATGCCTTGAATACCGAGGCCAGCGGATTTTTTCTTGTGCCTGCAATTGAGGCCGCCAGTGCGGAATGGCAGACGGTATCGCTGTCGCAAGCCACATCCGTTCGTGGCAAGGGAGCGACCAACGATACACGTAAAGGCGATGCAGGCGATCCAAACGCAAACGGTCCGGGACCGACTCCGCCAGACCCCAACAATCCCTCTCTTGGGGGCCCGGGAGGACTGGGCGGTAACGGAAACCAGTCGCCATGGCCGCAGGGCGCAAACAACCAAAACAACGGTGACAATAATAACCAATGCCCTCTCTGCGTGGTCAACATCAAGGAATCCAGCGTTAGCGTAGCACTTTCGGACGTGCCAGTCGGCTACGTTCCACCGATTGGCCCATCGATGAAGATCGGCATCAGCTACAACCAGCGCGAGGATAGCCAGCCTGCCAACTTCGACTACTTTAATGTCGGCCAGAAGTGGTCGCTGAACTGGTCAAGTTATATTCTCGATGATCCGACCAATCCCGGCGCGAATGTGTCGCGCATCATGGGCGAAGGCGGCGCCTTCTATTATCTCGGTTATGATTCTGTCCGCAAAATCTTTGCCGCGCAGGACACCGATGGCTCGATTCTGTCATTGGTCTCCCAGTCGCCGGTCAGCTATCGTCGCCAATTGCGCAATGGCACAACGGAGATCTACGAGCAGTCCGACGGAAGCGCCGCCTATCCGCGCAAAATCTTCCTCAGTAAGGTGATCGACCCTCAAGGCAACGCCGCAACGTTGCACTATGATAGCCAGAAACGACTGACTTCGATCACCGATGCCGTCGGGCGTGATACGAACTTCGACTACGACGTTCCCGGCCGCCCGTTGCTTGTCAGCCAGATCACCGATCCATTCGGTCGCAGTGCCGTCCTTACCTACGACGGTCAAGGGCGGCTGGCGTCGATCACCGATATTATTGGCCTGACGTCCAGCTTCACCTACGACTCCAATTCGCTCATCAATGCGCTGACAACGCCTTATGGTACAACCCGGTTCAGCTATACGTCGCCTGGAACCTCAAGTCCGCCACGCTTTGTTCAGGTCACGGATCCGCTCGGCAACAAGGAGCGCGAGGAATGGCTCGAACCCGCCCCGATTCCCTTCAGCGATCCCACGACTGCTGTGCCTGTTGGCATGCCGCTCCCGCTGACCAATACTTATCTGCCTTACCGCAACAGCTTTCATTGGGACAAGAGCGCTTACGTCACCGCCGGCTGCACCGACACCGGTGGCTGCGATTACACCAAAGCCAGGATGCGGCATTTCGTTCACATGCCAGGGGCGTCTATCAAGGGGACGACGATCGAAAGCGAGAAAAAGCCGCTCGAGAACCGTGTGTGGTACGTCTATCCCGGCCAGGCTGAGGTTGGAACCGCGCATGGCGGAACCTACAATCGACCCGTTGCGATCGGTCGCGTTCTCGATGACGGTACGTCGCAGATAGGCTTATATGCTTATGATCGTAACGGAAATCTGGCGCAGGCAACCGATCCAGCTGGGCGGATCACCTACTATTCCTATTCGAATGGCATTGATCTTGTTGCCGTCAGTCAGGCCGATCAATTCGGCACGCAGTCCACGCTGGCTCAATATATTTACAACAAGCAGCATCGGCCGATCTTCTATTCCGACGCGGCCGGGCAGACAAGCACGATCGGTTACAATGCCGTTGGTCAGTTGACCTCATTCACCGATGCCCTTGGTGAGAAGACGAGCTATCAATACGACACCAGTGCAAATCTGGCGTCGGTCACGAACGCCAACAATGCCACTGCGGCTACCTATACCTATGACGGCTTCGCTCGCGTGCGAACCTATACCGATTCCGAAGGCTGGGCGGTCACCTATGACTACGACGCGGCTGACCGCATTACGAAAATCACTTATCCCGACGGCACATCGCAGCGGTACACCTATCAGAGGCTCGATCTCGTCTCCTACCAGGATCGAGAGGGGCGGCTCTGGCGATATCAATATGACGCCAATCGGCGGCTGGCGGCGGTTTCCGATCCTATGCGGCAGTCGACGAAGCTCGGCTACGACCCTGCCGGAAATCTTGTTTCTCTAACGGATCCGAAGGGCAATATGACCGCCTGGACTTACGACGTTCAGGATCGGCAGATCGCGAAGACTTATGCCGACAATAGTCAAGTTACTTACACTTACGAAAACACGACGAGCCGCCTGAAGAGTGTCCTCGACGCATTGGGACAGACAAAGCAATATAGTTATGCGATCGACAACAATCTGACTGGTCTGACCTATCTCAACGCCGTCAATCCGACGCCGAACGTATCTTATTCCTACGATCCATATTTTGCTCGCGTGACCTTGATGACAGACGGGGTAGGGGCCACGGCCTACAGCTATAAGCCGTCCTTCCTCGACGGTGCTCAGCAACTGGCACAGGAGTGCTTTACTGCATCCGGCTCTGCGAACTGTTCCCACACAATCGTCTATGGCTATGATGCTCTCGGTCGCATGGCGAGCCGTCAAGTTTCGGGCAGTGGTGCTGAGACTGTGCAGTATGATGCCGTTGGGCGCGTGATCAATCATTCCAGCAATCTGGGCGCTTTCCAGATTTCCTATCTCGGACAAACACCCCAGATCGCAGTTCGACAGCTGCTGCCAGCAACGTCAACGCTCAAGACCACGTGGAGCTACCTCGACAACGCACACGACCGGCGTCTGACTGGCATCGCAAATACCGGCCTCACCACCGGTCAATATACCAACTTCACCTTTAAAACCTCGCCCGAGAACTTCATCACCGGCATTACACAAGAAAGTGATACAAGCGTCGCGGAACCCAGTCCCGCCGCGCAGACCGTGTCCTTCAACAATCTCAATGAGATCAGCCAAGTCTCTGGTCAGGCCTATAGCTACGACGCCAACGGCAATCTGCTGTCCGATGGCGCGCAAAACTATTCCTGGGATACCGAAAATCGTTTGGTCGGCATCAGCTATGCATCGCAACCAGGCAAGCTGACCCGGTTCGTCTATGATGGACTGGGCCGGCGCATTGAGATTGACGATACGCCTCCCGGAGGCGGTAGCACGGTTATCTCGAAATATATTTGGTGCGGCGACAAAATTTGCCAGGCACGCGATTCCACCTACACAGCCTCTCGCGCCTATTTCGACGAAGGCGAATACAAGGTCGGAGCTGCTAATCCATTGTTGTTCTACGGCATCGATCAAATTAGATCCATCCGACGCGTCTTTGGAAGCACAACGAATGCGCCCGCGAATGATTACGATCCCTGGGGGGTGCCGCTACAGGTTGCGCCTATGGTTACTGATTTCGGGTTCGCCCAGATGTTCGCCAAGGCCAATCTTGGATTAACTTGGTATCGAGGGTATGATCCAGCGACCTCTCGGTGGCTATCGAGGGATCCACTGGAAGGTGCCACACCACAGCTATCGATTGACGTTTTGTCAGCTTATGTCTACGCGTCGGACGATCCAGTTCGCAGAATCGATCCGCTTGGTTTAGTTGATGTGGTCGGCATTAGCCCACACGCTATGAGCAGAATGCAAGAACGGAGGATAACTCCTAGCGCACTTCAAGATGCTTGCTCAAATCCTATTCGGACGCAAGTGCAACCAAATGGAAATACGGTATGTTATGGTGCAAGTTGTACTGCAGTAGTAAGTCCGAAAGGTTGGGTAGTTACAGTTTGGTGAGGTCATGACAGTTTTGCAGGATATCAATGAAATTCTCTTTACGAGATGGGATCCTATTGGTGTACGGCACGTCGCGCCAGCCGACGAATATATGAATGTCGCAACTGAGATTATCGAACTATGCGGCGAACAAGCCGATGCGCGTCGAATTGCTCAAATTTTGGCGGCGAAACGAACTCAAGATATGATGATGGAGGCCGACAATTCCGCGGATACCCAAATAGCTGAAGAAGTGGCGGCGGTGATTAGGGCGCAAAGAGTTCGATAGTGTTGAGTTTCAGCTAGATTTGCGCCACTTTTTCATTTCGCGTTGTACCAGCTAATTCCATTGGATCGCCACGGCGCAGCTACTTTGATGAAGGCGAGTTTCTCTCGGGATCGCCCGGCCGGTCGCTCTATTACGGCGTCGATCAGATCGGATCGGTGCGGCGCGTGTTCGCCAGCGTCACCGATGACCCGGCCTATGACTATGACCCCTTCGGAGCGCCGCTTCAGCTTAACTCGCCGATGACGGATTTCGGGTTTGCGGGGATGATCAACAGCCCAGAGAGCGGGCTTGGCCTCACATGGTATCGGGAGTATGATCCCGTCGTGGGCCGATGGCAGTCGCGCGATCTGCTTACGCAACTCACCCCTGGCAATTCGGCAAATGCTGACATCACGCAGCCACCGGCTCTCACCTCACCTTATTCAAACGTCTACGCTTATGTTGAGAACAACCTCATTTCAAAAATTGACCCAACAGGCGGATCTAGGCGATGTTGACAAAGTATGGCAACCAGATCTTGGCGGCGGCGATAGCGAGGAAAGCAGCGTATGATGTTTTGGTTTTATCGTAGCGCGTGGCAATGCGACGGAACTGCTTCATTCGGTTGAA
>NZ_JAELUG010001358.1 GCF_016429255.1 Rhizobium sp. ASV8 | reverse complement strand
CCCCCCCCCCCCCCCCCCCCCCCCCCCCCCCCCCCCCCCCCCCCCCCCCCCCCCCCCCCCCCCCCCCCCCCCCCCCCCCCCCCCCCCCCCCCCCCCCCCCCCCCCCCCTTTTACAAGCACAAGACGGAATACGAGATTTAATAGACCGTCTCGTGGGCTCGGAGATGTGTATAAGAGACAGCCCGAATGTCGAGCTTGCTGGCCTGTTCGGCGCCCGCCAGGATGCCATCTGCAACTCTACCGCCGCGACGCTGCTCGATCGCTGCGTCGAAGCCGGCATGATCAGGGCCATCGATGTCGATCAGCCA
>NZ_JAELUG010001357.1 GCF_016429255.1 Rhizobium sp. ASV8 | reverse complement strand
CCCCCCCCCCCCCCCCCCCCCCCCCCCCCCCCCCCCCCCCCCCCCCCCCCCCCCCCCCCCCCCCCCCCCCCCCCCCCCCCCCCCCCCCCCCCCCCCCCCCCCCCCCCCTTTTTCACCCAGAAGACGGAATACGAGATTTAATAGACCGTCTCGTGGGCTCGGAGATGTGTATAAGAGACAGTGCCGGCACCGTGCGCAATGACGCGGATTTTTATATATTCATTCCAAAGGCGGCAGCGCGAAGGTTTGGCTGATGGCCCCGGAACGAAAAGACAAGGAGCGCAAGCTCAGCACGGAGGATCGCATTC
>NZ_JAELUG010001356.1 GCF_016429255.1 Rhizobium sp. ASV8 | reverse complement strand
CCCCCCCCCCCCCCCCCCCCCCCCCCCCCCCCCCCCCCCCCCCCCCCCCCCCCCCCCCCCCCCCCCCCCCCCCCCCCCCCCCCCCCCCCCCCCCCCCCCCCCCCCCCTCTTTTCAAGCCTAAGACGGAATACGAGATTTAATAGACCGTCTCGTGGGCTCGGAGATGTGTATAAGAGACAGGTGTATGGTGGGTAGTTTGACTGGGGCGGTCGCCTCCGAAAGAGTAACGGAGGCGCGCGATGGTGGGCTCAGACCGGTCGGAAATCGGTCGTCGAGTGCAATGGCATAAGCCCGCCTGACTGCGAGA
>NZ_JAELUG010001355.1 GCF_016429255.1 Rhizobium sp. ASV8 | reverse complement strand
TCAACGACCTCGATCAGGTTACGCTGACATTTGCCGAACCCGTCGATATTACCGCGCTAAAACGCCTGTTGTCGATCGAAGTGCGGCCGTCACCGGGAATCGGCGACGAAGGCGGTTTGACTTTGGGCTGTCTCTTATACACATCTCCGAGCCCACGAGACGGTCTATTAAATCTCGTATTCCGGCTTCTGCTTGAAAAAAGGGGGGGGGGGGGGGGGGGGGGGGGGGGGGGGGGGGGGGGGGGGGGGGGGGGGGGGGGGGGGGGGGGGGGGGGGGGGGGGGGGGGGGGGGGGGGGGGGGGGGGGGGG
>NZ_JAELUG010001354.1 GCF_016429255.1 Rhizobium sp. ASV8 | reverse complement strand
CCCCCCCCCCCCCCCCCCCCCCCCCCCCCCCCCCCCCCCCCCCCCCCCCCCCCCCCCCCCCCCCCCCCCCCCCCCCCCCCCCCCCCCCCCCCCCCCCCCCCCCCCCCCTTTTACACGCAGAAGACGGAATACGAGATTTAATAGACCGTCTCGTGGGCTCGGAGATGTGTATAAGAGACAGGCCTGGCGGCGGCGAAACTTGGAGAGAAGCTCAATTGGCCGTGATATCGATGTCTAAACCAAGGCTGCTTCAGCTTCTCCTGTAGCGGTCGCGGAACTCGCGCGGGGTACAGTTTTCCCGTTCATGA
>NZ_JAELUG010001353.1 GCF_016429255.1 Rhizobium sp. ASV8 | reverse complement strand
CCCCCCCCCCCCCCCCCCCCCCCCCCCCCCCCCCCCCCCCCCCCCCCCCCCCCCCCCCCCCCCCCCCCCCCCCCCCCCCCCCCCCCCCCCCCCCCCCCCCCCCCCCCCCTTTACAAGCACAAGACGGAATACGAGATTTAATAGACCGTCTCGTGGGCTCGGAGATGTGTATAAGAGACAGGCTGAGGGTCTTGCGCGCTTTCTTTGCCGGTATCCGCAAGCCAGGATTTCGGCCGCTCTTGAAGCAATTCTGGGCCGACTTGAAGCGGGATCTGACACCGAACCGCGTTCGCCGTTTCGGCCAGGCC
>NZ_JAELUG010001352.1 GCF_016429255.1 Rhizobium sp. ASV8 | reverse complement strand
AGCGCGGTCGAGGCCGATGCCATGCCGTATCGCTTGCTGCCGGGCAGGTGGTGGCGAATGATAATGATGGCGTCAAGGTCTTGCATTTCGGGTCTGTCTTCGCTTTGAAGGCAGACGGACGGAGACCTGTCTCTTATACACATCTCCGAGCCCACGAGACGGTCTATTAAATCTCGTATGGCGTCTTCTGCTTGAAAAGAGGGGGGGGGGGGGGGGGGGGGGGGGGGGGGGGGGGGGGGGGGGGGGGGGGGGGGGGGGGGGGGGGGGGGGGGGGGGGGGGGGGGGGGGGGGGGGGGGGGGGGGGGGGG
>NZ_JAELUG010001351.1 GCF_016429255.1 Rhizobium sp. ASV8 | reverse complement strand
CCCCCCCCCCCCCCCCCCCCCCCCCCCCCCCCCCCCCCCCCCCCCCCCCCCCCCCCCCCCCCCCCCCCCCCCCCCCCCCCCCCCCCCCCCCCCCCCCCCCCCCCCCCCTTTTCCAAGCAGAAGACGGAATACGAGATTTAATAGACCGTCTCGTGGGCTCGGAGATGTGTATAAGAGACAGGTGCTGAGCCGCCTGATGGTCGGCGCGCGTGCAAGCGTCTGGATCGGTGCGCTCACGGTTGTTTTGGCAACCGTCTTCGGCACCTTGATCGGTCTTGTCAGTGGCTATGTCCGCGGCTGGGCGGACG
>NZ_JAELUG010001350.1 GCF_016429255.1 Rhizobium sp. ASV8 | reverse complement strand
TGCAGCCGCTGCGAGAGAATGCGTGCCGTCTTGTCCATGACAGTCGTCTTCAGGGACGGCAGTTCCGTCGCCACGAGCGACGCAGCATGTGGCTGGAACGGCTTGACTTCGAAGACGGTCGTGCGCCTGTCTCTTATACACATCTCCGAGCCCACGAGACGGTCTATTAAATCTCGTATGGCGTCTTCTGCTTGAAAAAAGGGGGGGGGGGGGGGGGGGGGGGGGGGGGGGGGGGGGGGGGGGGGGGGGGGGGGGGGGGGGGGGGGGGGGGGGGGGGGGGGGGGGGGGGGGGGGGGGGGGGGGGGGGG
>NZ_JAELUG010001349.1 GCF_016429255.1 Rhizobium sp. ASV8 | reverse complement strand
CCCCCCCCCCCCCCCCCCCCCCCCCCCCCCCCCCCCCCCCCCCCCCCCCCCCCCCCCCCCCCCCCCCCCCCCCCCCCCCCCCCCCCCCCCCCCCCCCCCCCCCCCCCATTTTTCAAGCATAAGACGGCATACGAGATTTAATAGACCGTCTCGTGGGCTCGGAGATGTGTATAAGAGACAGGTATAGACCGTACCCGAAACCGACACAGGTGGTCAGGTAGAGTATACCAAGGCGCTTGAGAGAACTATGTTGAAGGAACTCGGCAAATTGCACGCGTAACTTCGGAAGAAGCGTGACCCTTATGTAC
>NZ_JAELUG010000150.1 GCF_016429255.1 Rhizobium sp. ASV8 | reverse complement strand
CTGTCGCCCGGAACTACGACCTCTATCCCATCCTGCCGCCGGGCCGCATGCCGCGTGTCCATAGCCGGATCGTCGAGAGCGGTGAAAAGATGGGTGGCATCGGTGAACCGGGATTACCCGCCGTCCCGCCGGCCGTTGCCAATGCGGTATCGACGCTCACGGGCCAGCGCATTCGCAGTATGCCCCTCTCCCAATATACGTTTGAAAGCTAGCGGTCCGAGGACCGCTGACGCCATTTCCGACCGGGAGAGTTCCGATCGGATTCAGAGCGCCGCGGGATTTCCGTCATGAGGGAAATACGCGGCAAGCTTCAAACCGACAACAGGACAGCTGATCCGTGAAGAGAGCCCTTCTTATCCTCATTCTGATCGTGGTGGTGATCGCCGGCGGCGTCACATGGTTCGTCAACCGCTTGCCAACCTCCCCCTTCGATGGCGAGGTTTCCACGGCAGCGCCCAGCAGCGAACTTGTGCAGCACGGCGAACTCGTCGCCCGCCAGACGGATTGTGTTGCTTGCCACAGCACACCTGACGGAAAGCCCTTCACGGGTGGCCTCGAAATGGGAACCCCGCTCGGCTCGATCTTTGCCACCAACATCACCCCGGACAAGCAGACGGGCATCGGCAATTATACCCTTGCCGATTTCGACCGTGCCGTTCGACATGGCGTCACGCCTGACGGCAGGCGGCTCTACCCGGCCATGCCTTACCCTTCCTATGTCAAGCTGACGGACGACGACGTGCGCGCGCTCTACGCCTTCTTCCAGCACGGCGTCGATCCTGCCGATCACCCGAACAAGCCGACCGGCATCAAATGGCCGCTCAACATGCGTTGGCCTCTGGCGCTTTGGAACGCTGTCTTCGTGCCATCGGGCAGCTATCAGAACAAACCGTCCAATGATGCAGCCTGGAACCGAGGTGCCTATCTCGTCCAGAGTGCGGGCCATTGCGGTGCCTGCCATACGCCGCGTAGCGTGACCATGAACGAGAAGGCCCTCGATGAATCGAGCGCTGTCTATCTCTCAGGCGCGCTCCTCGACGGTTGGTATGCGCCCAGCCTGCGCCAGGATGTGAATACCGGCCTTGGCCGCTGGAGCGAGGACGACATCTACCAGTTCCTGAAGAACGGCCGCAACCAGCATGCTGTGGTCTTCGGATCGATGACGGAAGCCTACAACAATTCGACGCAATTCATGAGCGACGACGATCTCAAGGCGATTGCCCATTACCTGAAATCGCTCCCCGGCGATCCCGCACGGGACGGCAGCCCTTGGACCTACCAGGAAATGCAGGTGTCCGCCTCCTCAGCCAATCCTGCCCCCGGCGCAAGCACCTATGCGGCCCGCTGCGGCTTCTGTCATGGTCCCGATGGTCGCGGCCAGAACCAGTGGGTGCCCCCACTGGCGGGTGTGGCATCGTCGTTGATCGAGCACACGGATTCACAGATCAATGTGGTGCTGAACGGCGCAAGCCGGGTCGTCAGCAATGGCGTTCCCGATGCCTACCGTATGCCCCCGCTTCGCCAGCAGCTCTCGGACAAGCAGATTGCCGATGTGCTTACCTATGTCCGCTCCTCCTGGGGCAATCACGGGGGACCGGTCAAGCCGGAGGATGTCAAGACGTTGCGGGAACATACCGATCCGGCGAGCGCCACTCCGATTATTCTTCAAATGCGCTGATGCTTTGAAGGGCATCGCATTGAGACAACGCGCGGCCGCCTCTCGCAGACCAGAGTGATGCTGGAATGGACGGCCGAAAAGAAGACGAAACGTGCTGACGATGTCGGCTATCCGGTCCACCGTCCCACATCGCGCTTTGGACGCGAACGCCGATATCCTTCGGCATTCCGCACAAGCAAAAGCTGGCGATATTGCTTCGGCAAATATCATGAAGTGCCAGCAACTGCACGCTGCTTCAGTGAACCTGCTTTTGGCCGCCGCAACGTGTCGAGAAGAAGATAAATGACCGGCGTGGTATATAGGGTTAGCAACTGGCTTACCAGAAGACCGCCAACGATGGCGTAACCCAGGGGCTGGCGTAGCTCTGAGCCGGAGCCGTGACCGATCGCCAGCGGCAACCCTCCCAAAAGGGCGGCCATCGTCGTCATCAAGATTGGACGAAAACGCATATGTGCTGCTTTGACGATCGACTCCTCACTGCTCAAACCCTCCTCCTTCTCCACTTGAACCGCGAAATCTACGAGCATGATCCCGTTCTTCTTGACGATGCCGATGAGCAGGATGACGCCGATCATGGCGACAAGTCCAAAATCAAGGCCTGCAATCTGTAGCGCCAGAAGTGCTCCAAGCGCTGCGGACGGTAGTGTTGACAGGATCGTTAACGGGTGAATGAGGCTTTCGTAGAGGATGCCGAGAATAATATAGACCACGACAAGCGATGCGAGGATCAACAGCGGCACCGTCGCCAGCGAATCCTGGAAGGCCTTGGCGCTGCCCGAGAAGCTGGCCTGCAGCGACGCGGGAGGATGCAACGCGGCCACGGCATTCTCGATCGCGCTCGTTGCCTGGCCAAGCGCAACCGACGTCGCAAGGTTGAAGGAGATGGTAACCGCCGGCGATTGACCCTGATGCGAGATCGAAACAGGCGAGACGCCATTGGTTGACCATTTGGCGACGACGGAAAGCGGGACCAGCGTTCCATTGCTTGCCCTCACTGAAAGGCGGTCCAGGGTCGCAATATCACGCTGCAGGTTTGGCAGCACTTCCAGGACAACATGAAACGTATCGGCCTGCGTGGAATAGGAAGCCACCTGGCGCTGGCCGAAAGCGTCATAGAGCGTTTCATCGATCGCAGCCGGCAAGACTCCGTACAGGGTGGCAGCGGCACGGTCGATGCGGATGGAGAGACTCGGCGCCTCGGCTTGCTGATCGCTACCGACATCGCGCAGTTCGGGTAGAGCCTGTAGCCGGTTTGTGATTTTCGAGGACCAGCTGGCAAGCTCGGTGATATCACCATCCTGGAGCGTATACTGATATTGCGTCTTGGCCGGGCGGGCTCCGATGTTGATATCCTGCGCCGACTGCATGAAGAGCTTGATACCCTGTTGTTTGTTCAGGGCCTCGCCAAGCCGTTGGATGACCTGCTGGGCGCTGGCGTTGCGCTGAGAGAGGGGCTTCAGCGTGATATTGACGTGACCCTGATTGAGGGCGTTGCCACCATTGCCGCCGCCAATATCCATGAAGACGCTATAGACCGCGGGATCTCGAAGAATGATGGCGCTGACGCGCTCCTGCAGCTTTGCCATTTCGGTGAAGGAGATATCCGGCGACGCCTGGGACAATCCCGCGATAAAGCCGGTGTCCTGTTCCGGAAAGAACCCTTTCGGTGTGATCGCAAACAGATAACCGGTCAGTCCGACCGTCCCCAGGAAAACCAGAAGCGTTAGATAGCGATGGCGAATGACAGGGATAAGGCTGCGAGCATAGAGAGATAGAAGCCAGTCGAAAAACGCTTCTCCGGCTCGATAGAAGCGACCGCGGTTCTGTGTCGGCATGGCGCGAATGAACCGCGAGGCCAACATCGGGGTCAGCGTCAGCGACACGAACGCCGAGATCGCAATCGCGATCGTCAAGGTGACGGCGAACTCTCGAAAGAGCCGCCCGACAATACCGCCCATCAGGAGGATTGGGATGAGAACGGCAATCAGGGAAAGGCTGATGGAGATGATGGTAAAGCCGATCTCGCCGGCGCCTTTTCTCGCGGCCTCCTTGGGCTGCATTCCCTCTTCGATATGGCGAGTGATGTTTTCCAGCATGACAATCGCATCGTCGACGACGAAGCCGACAGCCACGACAAGAGCCATGAGCGACAGATTGTCCAGGCTGAATCCGAGTATCCACATGGGAGCAAGCGAGCCGACCAAGGCAAACGGCAGCGTGAGCACGGGGATGATGGTCGCGCGAACGCTGCGCAAGAACAGGAAGATCACCAGAACCACAAGGCCGATGGTCAACACCAGGGTAAACTGCACATCATCGACCGAAGCTCTGATTGTCGTTGTGCGATCCGTTACCAGATCGAGCTTGATCGACCTTGGCAGGGATGCCTGCAATGCTGGCAACTGGGACTTGACGGCATCGACGACCCCAATGACATTGGCGCCCGGCTGACGGAAGACATCGAGCGCGATACCACGCTCTCCATTCGTCCAGTGCGCCATCTTCGCATCTTCCGCACCGTCGACCGCCTGACCGATGTCGCGAATGCGAACCGGTCCACCGTTGCGGTAAGCGATGACGGCGTCGTTCCATTCAGCACTGGTTGTGATCTGGTCGTTGGTATAGATCGGAAACGTTCGCGTCGGATCGTCTATGTTGCCTTTGGGCGCGCTCAAGCTGAGGTTTCCGATTGCCGACCGGACGTCTTCGAGCGTGACGTCCGCCTGGGCCAACCGCCCAGGATCGACCGCGACCCGGATTGCGGGCTTTTGCTTTCCACCGATATTGACGTAGGCCACGCCGGATACCTGACCGATCTTGGTCGCCACATTGCGCTCGATATATTCGTCGAGCTGCGGCAGGGTGAGGCTATCCGAGGTGGCCGATAGCTGCATCACGGGAGTATCGGCCGGATTGACTTTCCTCACGGTTGGCAAAGACGGCATGTCCTTCGGCAACTGGCCGGATGCTTCGCTGATCGCGGTTTGCACATCGCTTGCCGCCGTCTGGATATCCTCGCCCAAATCGAACTGGACTGTTATTGATGCCGTTCCCAAAGAGCTGGTGGAGGTCATCTCGGTGATGCCGCTCACCCGTGACAAGGCCTCCTCGATCGGCTGAGCGACGCTTGATGCCATGGTATCCGGGGACGCGCCGGGCAAGCTCGCGGCAATTTGGACTGTCGGAAAGTCGATTTGCGGCAGCGCCGATACCGGCATGAAGGGATAGCAGATCGCACCGACGAGGAAGATGCCGAGCATGATCAGACCTGTTGCGACAGGATGATCGATAAAAAAGTCAAAGAAGCGCGAATTGTCCGAGTGCTCACGATCATATTCGGGAGCGGACTTCATTGCGACGCCCCTCCTGAAAGCTCGCCTGTCGGGGCACCGCTCCAGGGTGTGACCGAGACTTTCATCCCGTCGCCGATCCGCGATTGTCCGTCCATGACGACCTCATCGCCATCGTTAATGCCCTCATTCACCAGAGCCATCGCGTCTGTCACGAAGGCTGTTTTGACACTCCGCCTGACCACCTTCCCATCGGTCCCGACGACATAGGCATAAAGACCGTCACGCCCACGGGCGAGCGCCTTGTCCGGCACCACGACACCCTTGCGGATCTCAACGGTCAGCCGCGTTGCGACCGGCAGGCCAGGCCAGAGGATGCCATTCTTGTTGTCGAATGTCGCCCGCAGATGGATGGAGCCATTGGAGGCATCGACGGCATTGTCCATGATGGTCAGCTTGCCTGCGGTCAGATTGCGGGTTCCGTCGGTCGTCGATAGCTCCACTGTGGCGATCCCACTTTGTAAGGCATCGCGGATTTCGCCAAACCTGTCACCCGGAGCGACGAAGGAAACACCTATCGGGTCCATCTGGGTGATGGTTACAATACCGTTGGTCGAGTTCGCACTGACGACGCTGCCGACGTCGACCTGCTTGAAGCCGGTCTGGCCGGTGAAGGGGGCCAGAACGGTCGCAAAGCCCAGTTGCGTTTCCGCATTCTGGATCATCGCCTCATCATACTGGACGGCTGCAGCATATTGCTGGCTGGACGCATTCTTCTGCTCCAGCACCGACGTTGACGCGACACCTTTCTCCGCAAGCGTGGCGTATCGTTCGGCATCCGCCTTGGCGCTTTGCAATTGGGCTTCATCCTGTGCCTTCTTCGCCCTGGCAGACGCCAGATTTGACAGGAGCTCGCGATCGTCGAGTCTCAACAGGATACTGCCTTTCTCGACGATCTGGCCTTCGGTGAAGGGTATTTCGGTGACTTGACCGTCGATACGCGGGCGGGCGGTGACCGACTGCAGGGGTGCCACGGTGCCAATTCCGTTGATGACCCGATGGATCGTCGCGCTCTTTGCTATGACCGCTGTGACGGGTATGGCGGGTGTTTCCTCATCTGCATGGCCCGGAACACCATGCCCGACAATCGAGAGGACCGAGAATGTCACCAGAACAGGTAACCGTTGCTTAAATTGGCGCCGCGTTGATCCGAACGTCATGAGATGACTCCAAGTGATGCGGCGCAGGAACGCGTTGGCGTGACGTTAGTTCAATGCTTTCGCCAAAATATTTCAGTAAAGCTGAACCCAGAATTACATTAGGTACAGTCAATCACGCATAACGTTCACATATAAACGGTGAACAATGCTGCAATAAGCAGCTATGTCGGGCGGCGCCGATTGGTGAAATGCATCAATAATCCGGGGCGATCAAACCTTCATCACGAATAATCTCAGGCCATCATGCGTATTCTCTATTGGTTGCGCGTAGTTCTGGTCCCAAAACTGACAGAGGGGGGCTCGGATACAGTCGTTCAACCGAGAGCAAATGTATCGACTTCGGCTCATAACCCATACTTTACAAAAGCCCTTTTGCAGGCGGCCATCTCGCTTTATCTGAAGAGCTTCTCATCCGCTGGGGCCGATCGAAAACGGGAATCCAATAATTAGTTATTCCTTTTTTAGTTGAAGAGAATCTTCGCCTATGCTCTTAGATTGAAAAGGAGAAACTGAAACATCGGTTGGAAATGCCTAGTGCAGTCGGGGGGCGATGCGCCGCATGACGAAATCAATTCAGAGATTCCGCTATATTTGCTCTAAAGCCACGCTATTGCTGGGGGCAAGTATCGTCTCCCCTGACGTCGCGCTGGCGGCATGCAACAACTTCACCCCCACGAACGGCCAAACAGCCACCTGCGACTCGAGCTCGCCCAACCCGGTGACCACGGGAGTCTATGGAGCCACTGGCAGCTCCAACGTGGCGATCGACATTCTTGGCGGCGCGATTGTGACTGTCGTTCGCGCACCCACCGCCAATGCCGGCGCCCGCGTCGTCGACTCCAGCACCATTGTCAATGACGGCAGCATTTCCCTCAGCGGTTCCGGCAGCACCGGCACCAATCGTGGTGCGGGAATGGTCGGCACCGGCAGCAACAATTCCATCACCAACAATGGCTCGATCAGCAACACCGGCCAATACAATGACGGCATGGCCGCCGACGGCAGCGGCAACACGCTCACCAACAACGGCTCGATTACGACGACAGGACCCAATGCCTATGGCATGACGGCCAGTTGGGGCCAGGTCGGCAGCGGCTCTCCGAACAACACCATCATCAACAACGGCTCGGTCGCCACCAGTGGTGCGAGCGCACGCGGTCTGTCGATTCTAGGCTCGAACGGCATGGTCACCAACACCGGTACGGTGACCACGAGCGGAAACAGCGCACCCGCAGTATATATTCAGGGCACCAACGGCACCCTGGTGAATAGCGGCACGATCCATGCGAGTGGTGGCGCAACGCCAACCGGTTCGCCGTCGGATGGGGTCTTCTCCAACACGGTCGGCTCGACGTTCCCTGCAACAATTATCAATCTTGCCGGCGGTCAAATCATCAGTGACCAGGGACCTGCCATTCGCACGCTCAACGGGCAAACCGCCATTACCAATGCGGGACTGCTCAGCGGCGGCAACGGCTTTGCCATCAGCGGCGGCAACGGCAATATTGCCCTGACCCTTCAAACCGGCTCCAGGATGATTGGCACCGCCAATGGCGGTGCTGGCAGCAACATAGTCACGCTTCAAGGACAGGGTGTGATTGACAACGCATTCACCAATTTCCAGACACTTTACATGACCGGCACGGATTGGACCTGGGCCGGAACCGGCGACTTCCGTAACAGCTTCATGCAGAACGGCAGGTTTCAGCTACAGCGTGACCTGACAGGAAATGTGACGGTATCACCAGGCGCCAGCCTGCTTGCCGGCGGCGGCTTCAATCCGTCGATCACCCCCTATCCGGGTGGTCCTGCCGTCACGCTCACCAATTCTGGCGTTATCGACCTGACCAATGGCAACTCTCAGGCGACGAATAGCCTCACCGTGGTCGGTAACTATGTCGGCTCAGGCGGCAACCTGCTTCTGAACACCGTGCTGGGCGACGATGCGTCGGCTTCCGACAAGCTGGTGATCAATGGTGGGGCGGCATCGGGCACGACGGCGATCACAGTCAACAATTTCGGCGGCGGCGGCGCGGCCACGATGCTTGACGGGATCAATGTCGTCCAGGCTATAAACGGCGCGACAGCCACCGGTAGCGCCTTTTACCTGAACGGCCGGGCTGCCGCAGGCGCCTATGAATATTACCTTTTCAAGGGCGGAATTAGCGCCGGCACCAGCAACAACTGGTATCTGCGCTCCGCCTATGTCGCTCCGGTCCCGACACCGGATGATCCGGATCCGGAGACGCCTACCCCAGTCCTCCCCCCTGGAGGCGGGACATCGGTGATCGAACCGCCGCTGGTGACGCCCGATAATCCAACGCCAAATCCACCGAACCCGGGCGCGACGCCAATCTCCCCAATCATCGTCAATATCGGCGGAATCGAGGTTGCGGTTGTCCCGTTCGTGCGGCCAGAAGTGGCAACCTACACGGCACTTCCACCAGCAGCGCAGATGGCAACGCTCGCCACATTGGGAACATTTCACGAGCGCCGCGGTGAGCAAAGCGTATTGACGCCGGGCGACAACATTTCAGCAGCCTGGGGACGTGCTTTCGGCGAACATGTCGATCAGGGCTGGGCAGGTTCCGTCTCCCCATCGATCGACGGATCGCTCTGGGGCCTGCAAACAGGCTTGGATATACTAAGCCACGAGAGCGACGATGGTAATCGCGATATCGCCGGCTTGTTCTACGGCTATGCCAATCTCAGCGCCGATGTCACCGGCCAGGCGGTTGGCTGGAACAATGTGAAGACCGGCAAGTTCAATCTCGAAGCAAACAGCCTGGGCGCCTATTGGACACATATCGGCCCTTCCGGCTGGTATCTCGACGGCGTGCTGATGGGCTCATGGTTCGGCGGCGATGCCAACTCGATCGGCGGCACCGGGATCGATATCGGAGGAAGCGGGTTCACCGCTTCGCTTGAGGGAGGGTATCCGATCGCCGTCGCCGACAACTGGTCTCTCGAGCCGCAGGCTCAGCTGATCTGGCAGGACATTTCTCTCGACGACACGCGTGACGCCTACTCAACTGTCTCATTCGGCTCGGATCAAAGCTGGATCGGCCGGCTCGGTGCGCGCCTTCAAGGCAATTTCCAAACCCCCAACGGTTTGCTTCAACCCTATCTGAAGGCCAATCTCTGGCACAATTTCGACACCACCGACACGGTACGCTTTGGTGCCGACCCGATGAGTACCTCGACAAAGGGCACGGCGGTCGAGCTTGGCGGCGGCCTGGTCTATGCCTTCAACACGTCGTGGAGCGCGTTTGCAACGGCGGACTACAAATTCTCCGTCGACGGCGAGCATCAACGCGTCGTCGAAGGCAATGTCGGGCTGCGGTTGAGGTGGTAGGAGCGCCAATTTAAAGCCGCTGGAAACCATCTGGCGTCCCCTCGGGGGAATGAGTAACGGATAGGTTCAGGGATCAAATTGCCATCATCTTCGGCGGGGCGACCGCGTTGGGTGGAGCGGCTGGTCGCAGTGCCGCAGGACTGGCTCGGTCGCCAGTCATCGAATAGCCGGATCTCGTCTTGATACCTCATCCAGATTGTGATGCTCTTTTCGTCGCGAGCACTCGAGTATTGTTTCGAGCCGGGCATTCTTTAGAAGGTCGTCGTGCAGGCTTGCCGTCTCGTCAGGAGGCCGGTTTGCAAATGCCAAGCCCGGTCACATCGGAGCCCGGCTGCTGACGATTGACAACCGCTTCCAGCTGATGCCCGTCTCCACCATATGCCGCGGATGCCGGCAGCAAGCCGATCCAACAGACAATCCGGCCTTCGTCGGGCCGGCAAGGTTTGGCCGTAGTACACGTATGTCTTGCAGTGATTAACGACATCAAAAGCTTTTTGACATTACGTTGCGCAATGACTTCGAGCGGATTTCGAAAAGGACTTCCAGCGGCTTTTCTGCTTCTGGTGATGCTGGTGCAATTCACCGCCGCATTGGCTAACGCGGCGGACACCTCTGATATCCGCAATTCCTGCTGGGCGTCCGGCAGTCGGTCGGAAGACCTGGTCGGGATAATTCGAAACGAAAAGCGGTGGTCTTGCGACAACCGGGAATTCTCCATCGACGCAGAGCGGGTACTGCTTCGCTTCGACATTGCCCCCGGCTATATTCTCCCCCGATATCTGCTTTCAAGACGGAGTGCACTTGAGGCGGTGCACCTGCTTGTGATCAATCGGAACGGTTCGGTTCGGCAAACCGCGATCCCTGCCGCCGCCTTGCCCAGTTCAATGGCTGGCGGCTACTTCAGGGTTTCTCTGCCTGAGGTGACCCGCGAGGACCAGCAGGTCGTCGCCGCGATTGACATGCCGAGCCACCGGATGACCCTGGAGAGAGCCTATCTTACAGCGACGGACGAAGCGGACGGCATCGGCAATATGCGATTCCTGCTGATTTTGGCAGGACTTGCAGGGATGCTCATCATGCCTCTGATCTTCAATGCAGCGTTCTACCGAGCGTTACGTGAACCCTTCGTTCTCTGGCACTCAGCTCTCACATTCTCACTGCTGACGACTATTCTGGTATCATCCGGCCTGTCGGTCGTGCTTTTCGATGCTCCTGCGATGACGTTGAGCTGGATGACGACCCTCGTTTTCGGGATGACCGTCGGGTCGGGAGCGATGTTCACCTACAGCTTCATCGAACCCGGATTGATGCATCCGCTTTTGCGGCGCCTGCTACCCTATTGCGCGGCATGGGCTGTGCTCCTGAGTACATTTCATGCGGCGTTCCCCTTTGTTGCCCGGCCCATACAGTCGAGCGCATACACCGCGGCATTTGCGCCGATCCTTGCTGTCTTCATGCTGTCGATGGTCGATGCACTGCGTCGCGGGAGCCGCGCCGCGAGATTCCAGGCAGTAGGTTACACGCCAATAGTCATTGTCGGATTGCTCCGCCTCGTGACTGGTATATTTCCCGGATTGCACAGCACCGATGCCATGCTCCTATTCTATGTCGGGTGCATATGCGAAGTCATCTTTACCACGCTTGGCGTGGCGGACCGCTTCGTCACCATGAAGCGCGAGCGAGACCGCGCACGCAACGAAGCCGAACTGCTCGAGCGGCTGTCCGAAACAGATCCACTAACGGGGCTGCTCAACCGAAGGGCGATCGAGCGACAGTTCGAGGAGCTTCGAACCGAAGGCTTCGCTGCGCTGGCTGTCATCGACCTCGATCATTTCAAGTCGATCAACGACGTTAACGGACATACCGTCGGAGACGAGGTGCTGAAGGCTGTGGCCAATGCGCTCCAAGCAAGTCCGAGCGTTCGGGCGTACCGTCTGGGCGGTGAAGAATTCGTGCTTCTCTTGCGCGGTAGCGACGCCGATATTCAGGCTGAGCTTCGGCGTCAGGCAATACCCGCAATCGTCGCTCGCACAGTATCGGGTCTCGAACGACCCGTGACCGCCAGCATGGGTGTGACGGACCTTCTCGGCAATGAGGACTTTGCCACGGTTTATGCTCGGGCCGACAAGCTGCTATACGAAGCCAAGAGTGCGGGGCGCAATCGAACCCGGAGCGCAATGAAGGGGACGCCGGCGGGGAACACCCTACCGACTGACCGCGCCATGATCGCGTAGACCAGCGCAGAACCCGCCGTTTCGCTCGGGTTCCGGGAGATTGCTTGTCGCCATGGCTTCTTGCATTCCAGCCAGGCAAGGCGTGCAGCAGGATCACCCTGCGGTCGAAAGACCAACCCGCAAGTCCTGAAGCACCATGTGGTTTGGCGAAGCACAGCGCGAAGCGTTGGCACCCCACGCCATGCTGGATGTTCGCAATTCTATCGGGCGCAATCAGCCTGCAACGTCCGTGACCGACAGGACGCGGACGTGGCCGTCGCGCGTGACCCAGTTGATCGTCTGGCCCTTCGATAGGCCCAACAATGCGACCCCAATGGGGGTGAGGATTGAGACCCTGTTTTCTTCTATGTTCGCCTCGCCGGGATAGACAAGGATGACCGTTCGGGCTTCGCCGTTTTCAGTCGTATAAGTTGCGGTCGACCCCATCTGAATGGTTTGACGCGTTGCGGACTCGTCGCCCATGACTGAAGCGCGTTCCAACTCAGCCATCAATTCATCTCCGACGACAGACTCTCTCTCCATCGAAGCCTGCGCCAAAGCTATTAATCTTGCATAGTCGGTGTTTCTCACAATGATAGGCGGCTTGCCAACCGCATGTGTCGTATCGTTCACGCGAACTCTCCTGTGGCCAAGTGTTTCAATTCTTGGCGGGATGAAATCTATGGGTTGTTGAGTCGCGCAAAAGAACAAAAAACTGCCGCTCCCGCTTCCCGGGGCGCGACGGCGACCGGGAACGGGCTAATGTCCTGCCAGAGGACACATACGATACAGCACGTCGAGTACATTTTTGCTCATGCCGGCAACATCGCTTTCGCCTGCATCCATGTCAAGCGCTAGCTGTTTTGTGTCATGTCGGGGTCGAACCGCGGCGCGGACCCACGTCGATCTTGTCTCAAGGTTGGCGAGGCAGGCGAGACTGCAATCGCTCACAATCATCGGATTTGAACAATAACTGGCGATGAGCCGTCCTCAGTTTCGTTGACGCACGCTCACTCCAAGTGAAGTTGGTGCCGATAACGTAGCTTGATCGTCATCGTTGGCCGCATGTTATATTGCTTGCGGCACCCTCGTGAGGTGAGAAGCGTGCCAAGGAGATCATTGAAACCGCCCCACACTCGAATTGATGTTTGAGCTGCTACTACCTTTGGTCGATGACCCACCCCGTTTGTCGAATTGAGGCAAGCGAGGGACCAGCCTAAAACTCATTCATGCAGAATCTTCACATAGCTTTCGCTCAGAGACTTCTCGTGATCGTCGGCATTTTGGCGGCGTTCTCGCTTGTCCTGTACATCCCGCACGTCCACCCGGCAAAAGGTCGGCGCGAACCGGGCAGGATCGAGCTATCTGCCGCATCATCGCGTGATGCGCATGACTGCATATGGACCGGCCACGCCGATGGCGCCAAGCGAGCCCAGCGATCCATGCATGTTTGCAAACGCTATAGCGCTGCCTATTCCATCTTCGATGTGATTTGCCCATCGTTCGATTTTGCAGTACCCGGGATCGTCCGGGCGTATTTCCTGCCTGATCGGCCTCTCCTATTTCCGCAAGAACAACAGAATTTTCTCTGTCCCTCATAGGCCCGATCCAAACGCTGCCGCGCACCTCTGCGCCCGGCAGATAATCGTCGTTTCCACAATGCGCGAAGCTTGAGGCCATCCGCCACAAGGACGATCACGGCTCGCCGTGAGAGCCCGCCGGCATGCGTTCGGCAATTTACGAGCACGCTTCTGTCGATGATCGCCCCGGAGCGTCCTAGCTCGCGCTTTGTGTGAAACCCGTTTGGATCCTTGTTGCATGCCCGATCTCTGTTGGGGGCAGCAGCACGTTGGAAGGAGTAAATCATGTCGATCGCCATCACGGGATTGAGTTCCCTTCGTCAGGCTCCCTTTCGCCTTTGTCGGGCACTATGGGAGACAATACCCAATTCGGTCCGTCGAACGCCGGCCATGTTCCGTGCCGGACGGTACATCTATCATCGCTACACCCGCCACACCGGGAAGTTTCAGTCGCACTACACCCAATTCATGCGCAACCCGCCGCTGTTGGCGACCATCGCAACGCTCGCGTCCAAATATCCGCGCGGCGCCGGTATAAAGATTGCGTCAATCGGGTGCAGCACGGGAGCCGAGCTCTATTCTGTTCTCTACGCAATCAAAAATCTTCGAGGTGACTTGCTGGTCACCGCACAGGGCGCAGACATATCGAATGTGGTTGCAGAGGCAGCAAGGCGCGGTGTCTATATTCCCGATGTTCCGGCAGCCGAGGGAGGCCTCTACGCCGCAGGCCGGGCGGAAGTTGCAAGCGTCGATGTACCTTCGCTTGTCGAACTCCTGGAACCTCTCCCCGATGGCTCTCTGCGGGTGAGAGATTGGCTGCGCGAAGGCGTGACCTGGCGGACCGCTGATGCGACTGACGACAGACTCCCCGAGTTGTTCGAGCCACAGGATTTCCTCCTGGCGAATAACTTCATGGGGCCGATGGATGATCAGCTGGCCGAGCGATGCCTCCGAAACATGGTGAGGCTGGTTGCCCGCGATGGCTATCTGGTGGTGGATGGGATCGACCTCGACGTTAAAACGAGGATTTTGACGCAATTCGGGTTCCGTCCCGTTCTGACCAATCAGCGCGAGATATGGGAAGCCGAGGGCCTGAAAACCGGTTGGCCCTGGCTTCGCTGGGCTCGGGAACCCATCGATCGGAGCGCAGGCGATTGGGCGTTGCGGTATTCGGTCATTTTCCATCGTGACCACCGCTAATTCGTGACTATGCACCGGCCGCCGACGTATCTTCGATCGCGCTGTGGCGGCCGGTTAACCGTCAACCCGGAACACCCATAATGGTTTTATCAATCAAGGATGCCGAACGCCAAGAAGACCATGACCTAAGGCATTGGGACGGAGCAGCAAGGCGCCAGTTTACACGGGCGATCGTGTCCGGTGGCGCTTGGATCGTGATCGCGAAGATCGTTTCACAGCTCTCGCAGATCGCGATGTTCCTCCTGGCTGCACGCATGCTGAGCCCCGCCGATTTCGGGCTTTTCGCGTTCGTTTCGGCCATTGCGATGCTGCTGGTCGTGGTGGCGGAAGGCGGCTGGGCGGAATTCCTGATGAAATCGCAAGACGGCGCAGATTGCTTCGATCAGGTCGCTACAATCTCTCTGTGCAGCGGGGGGATCCTTACGATCGTCGGCCTCATCGGCACAGGCCTCTTCTGCGCCCTTACAGTCAGCGTGGAGCAAAGTTGGCTCCTTGCCCTTCTAAGCTGCTGGATGTTGCCCGCGGCACTGACTGCCACCTTCGACGGAATGTTGATCGTTTCGGGGCGCCTGCATCAACGGGCACTCGTCAGGGTCGCTGGAGAGCTTATAGGCCTGCTCACCGCAGTGGCATTGCTCTCCCTTGGTGCGCGTGCTTCAGCGCTGGCTGCGGCCAAAATAGCTTGCCAGCTTGTTCTGCTGATCGGGTCTGCGGCTGCCACGATGCGGCTGCCGCGTCTGCGCCTTACCGCATCCATGTTTGTCGAAATCATAGCATTCTCGCGCCAGATCGTCGGAAATCGTCTGGTCGTCTTTCTGGGTACATATTCGGGCACGCTGGTAGTGGGGAGTTTTCTCGGGGTAGCGGATGCGGGATTCTACCGGGCGGCCGAGCGCGTCGTCTCAGTGCTCTCGGAACTAATGGGCGAGCCGGCGCGGTCATTGAGCTGGGTGGTGTTCCGGCGCGCGCACGGTCAGCCAGGCGCATCGACGCGTTCAACCGGCCAAGCCGGCGCCAGATTCGTTCTCGTTCTGCTTGCCATTGCAGCCCCCATGTACCTCGGCCTGGCGCAGATATCCGAGCCTGTCGTACGTCTTCTGCTTGGCGGCGACTGGATGCCCGCAGCGACCATCATCCCTTTCCTTTGCCTGCGGCAATTGCTGCTTTCGCCGGGCTATATCAACGAGGCGTCGCTATCCGTGATTGAACAGATCCACTATCGGCTTCCTATCACGCTGTTGAACGTCGTCGTATCCCTTGCAGCTGTCATTGTCTTTGCTCGATATGGGTTAAGGGAATTGGCGATCGTTCAATGCTTCACGGCCGCATTTGCGCTGGCTAGCTGTATCGGCCTTCAGTCCAAGGTTGCGATGGTGGATTGGGCACAGATCTCAAGAGGAATTATATTGCTGATCCTGCCTGCAAGCCTATTGATGATCGTAACTGTCATGGCGGTTCCAGGCATGTCCAGCGATATGTCCTGGCGTGTGGTGCTCTTCCTCCAGATCGCCACCGGCGCTCTAACCTACGTCTTAGTGTTAACGGCATTGTTATGGCTAAGCAGACGCGTGCATTGGCTAAATTTCTAATGGAATTAACCCATGCGTTCGGATGCGTATGAGCCGGGGCTTGCCGGGAAGACGACGGTGCGGTTGCCGTTGAGGAAGGTGCGGAAATGGATATGCGCATGGATGGCGCGGGCCAGAACCTGGCTCTCCACA
>NZ_JAELUG010001348.1 GCF_016429255.1 Rhizobium sp. ASV8 | reverse complement strand
CCCCCCCCCCCCCCCCCCCCCCCCCCCCCCCCCCCCCCCCCCCCCCCCCCCCCCCCCCCCCCCCCCCCCCCCCCCCCCCCCCCCCCCCCCCCCCCCCCCCCCCCCCCTCTTTTCACGCAGAAGACGGAATACGAGATTTAATAGACCGTCTCGTGGGCTCGGAGATGTGTATAAGAGACAGGGCCTGCCTCCGCCACGAGCATTCCAATGCAAGCTTTTGATATGTTTTATTTTCTTCAAATAGGCACATGGGCGTCGGCGTCCAGGCTATGGGAACCATGGCTGTTGGACTTAAGGCACGAGCTTGG
>NZ_JAELUG010001347.1 GCF_016429255.1 Rhizobium sp. ASV8 | reverse complement strand
CCCCCCCCCCCCCCCCCCCCCCCCCCCCCCCCCCCCCCCCCCCCCCCCCCCCCCCCCCCCCCCCCCCCCCCCCCCCCCCCCCCCCCCCCCCCCCCCCCCCCCCCCCCCCTTTTCACGCACAAGACGGAATACGAGATTTAATAGACCGTCTCGTGGGCTCGGAGATGTGTATAAGAGACAGCAGATCCTGCCCGGCGACGTCGCCTCGGCAATTCTCGGCCAGAATGCGACGCCCGAAGCGCTCGCGACCCTGCGCGAAAGCCTCGGTCTCAATCAACCGCTCCTCACGCGTTACATTTCATGGCTGA
>NZ_JAELUG010001346.1 GCF_016429255.1 Rhizobium sp. ASV8 | reverse complement strand
CCCCCCCCCCCCCCCCCCCCCCCCCCCCCCCCCCCCCCCCCCCCCCCCCCCCCCCCCCCCCCCCCCCCCCCCCCCCCCCCCCCCCCCCCCCCCCCCCCCCCCCCCCCCTTTTTCAAGCAGAACACGGCATACGAGATTTAATAGACCGTCTCGTGGGCTCGGAGATGTGTATAAGAGACAGCTTGTAGGCCACCACCACCGTAGCTTTGATAGACATAGCGCTGCCAGGAGGCAAGATTGCCGGAGCCATCATACTGATAGTTGGTGTAGCCTCCGTCGTCATTGTAAGACACCGCTGTA
>NZ_JAELUG010001345.1 GCF_016429255.1 Rhizobium sp. ASV8 | reverse complement strand
CCCCCCCCCCCCCCCCCCCCCCCCCCCCCCCCCCCCCCCCCCCCCCCCCCCCCCCCCCCCCCCCCCCCCCCCCCCCCCCCCCCCCCCCCCCCCCCCCCCCCCCCCCCTTTTTTCACGCATAAGACGGAATACGAGATTTAATAGACCGTCTCGTGGGCTCGGAGATGTGTATAAGAGACAGGGCCTGGGCGCTTGCGGCGGTGCGCCATTGCAGCATCAGCTTGTGGCTGACGAAGAGACGATAGAGCGAGCGGAGGATGGCGTCAGCCATGACGCATGCGCTGTCGGCAATGAAGACGACACGCAGC
>NZ_JAELUG010001344.1 GCF_016429255.1 Rhizobium sp. ASV8 | reverse complement strand
GCCTGGAAAAATACCGGCGCTTTCGGCCAGGTCTCACGCAAGGATGCGGAACGCGCTCGCGACGCACTCGCCGTCGTCGGCCTCTCCGGCTTCGAAAACAGGCATATCGGCTCGCTCTCCGCCGGACCTGTCTCTTATACACATCTCCGAGCCCACGAGACGGTCTATTAAATCTCGTATGCCGTCTTAGGCTTGAAAAGAGGGGGGGGGGGGGGGGGGGGGGGGGGGGGGGGGGGGGGGGGGGGGGGGGGGGGGGGGGGGGGGGGGGGGGGGGGGGGGGGGGGGGGGGGGGGGGGGGGGGGGGGGGG
>NZ_JAELUG010001343.1 GCF_016429255.1 Rhizobium sp. ASV8 | reverse complement strand
GGCATGTCGCCGATGAACGGGATCGAAATCGAGCCGGAAGGGCCAACCGTATAATCGCCCGAGACCACCGACCAGTCGCGGATGGTGCCCTCCGCAGTCTGCCATTCGGCGACGCGCACATGCAGCTCTGTCTCTTATACACATCTCCGAGCCCACGAGACGGTCTATTAAATCTCGTATTCCGTCTTCTGCTTGGAAAGGGGGGGGGGGGGGGGGGGGGGGGGGGGGGGGGGGGGGGGGGGGGGGGGGGGGGGGGGGGGGGGGGGGGGGGGGGGGGGGGGGGGGGGGGGGGGGGGGGGGGGGGGGGG
>NZ_JAELUG010001342.1 GCF_016429255.1 Rhizobium sp. ASV8 | reverse complement strand
CCCCCCCCCCCCCCCCCCCCCCCCCCCCCCCCCCCCCCCCCCCCCCCCCCCCCCCCCCCCCCCCCCCCCCCCCCCCCCCCCCCCCCCCCCCCCCCCCCCCCCCCCCCTTTTTACAAGCAGAAGACGGAATACGAGATTTAATAGACCGTCTCGTGGGCTCGGAGATGTGTATAAGAGACAGCTCCAAGAGTGCTCCAATGTGGCAAAGCTCCTGAATAACCTGACATTCGATATCAATTACGAGAACCGCGGCATGGTCTACATCATGAACGATGGTCTCGAACCCGACGCCGCCGCCTTAAAGGCAA
>NZ_JAELUG010001341.1 GCF_016429255.1 Rhizobium sp. ASV8 | reverse complement strand
CCCCCCCCCCCCCCCCCCCCCCCCCCCCCCCCCCCCCCCCCCCCCCCCCCCCCCCCCCCCCCCCCCCCCCCCCCCCCCCCCCCCCCCCCCCCCCCCCCCCCCCCCCCTCTTTTCAAGCACAAGACGGAATACGAGATTTAATAGACCGTCTCGTGGGCTCGGAGATGTGTATAAGAGACAGGTTCACGAGTGGTCGATAAACGGGTCGAGCGATCTCGCTGATGATAACGAGAACGGCGATGACGAGCCGCAGGGGCAGCAAGAGGAATTGCCAGGCAGACTGACGTTGACGTTTAATGATCGTCATT
>NZ_JAELUG010001340.1 GCF_016429255.1 Rhizobium sp. ASV8 | reverse complement strand
ACGGCATCTATGGCTTTGCATCTCATCAAATTGTGCGTGGGCGCGGATTCCATCGATGACCTGCGCGAATGGGTTTCCGAGCGGGCGATGAATGCCATCGCAGCTGGTCTCGAGCCGCATACGACCCTGTCTCTTATACACATCTCCGAGCCCACGAGACGGTCTATTAAATCTCGTATGGCGTCTTCTGCGTGAAAAAGGGGGGGGGGGGGGGGGGGGGGGGGGGGGGGGGGGGGGGGGGGGGGGGGGGGGGGGGGGGGGGGGGGGGGGGGGGGGGGGGGGGGGGGGGGGGGGGGGGGGGGGGGGGG
>NZ_JAELUG010001339.1 GCF_016429255.1 Rhizobium sp. ASV8 | reverse complement strand
CACTGGCGCAGCGCTTCCCCCACCTTTCTGTCGTACAGGTTTCCGAAGGCTTCGGCGTCGATCGCGAGACGGAGCGTCTCGTCCGCGATGCCCTGGAATGCGAACCGGACATCCGGGCGGTCTATTCCTGTCTCTTATACACATCTCCGAGCCCACGAGACGGTCTATTAAATCTCGTATTCCGTCTTAGGCTTGAAAAAAGGGGGGGGGGGGGGGGGGGGGGGGGGGGGGGGGGGGGGGGGGGGGGGGGGGGGGGGGGGGGGGGGGGGGGGGGGGGGGGGGGGGGGGGGGGGGGGGGGGGGGGGGGG
>NZ_JAELUG010000014.1 GCF_016429255.1 Rhizobium sp. ASV8 | reverse complement strand
CCGACCCGCTGACGGGCTTGGGCAACCGCTATCGCATGCGTGAGCGCACGCGCCAGCTTTCGCTCGAGCGCGCCAGCGATCCCGCGCCCTTCACCATCGGTATCGTCAATCTGGATTCCTTCAAGCCGATCAACGATCTGTTCGGTGTGGAAGCCGGCGACGAAATCCTCTGCCAGGTCGCACATCGCCTCAGGGCATGTATTCCGGACGGCGCAGCCGTCACCCGTCACGACGGGGATGAATTCGCCTTTGTCCTGCCCTTGGTCTTCGAACGCGTCGGCGCCGAGAAGTTCGGTCAGATGATCCGTGAAGTGCTGTCGGCGCCCTACGATCTCGGCGACCGCAACGTCCGGCTGTCGGCATCTTTCGGCTTCGCCATTCACCCCTTCGGAGGCGAGGAGTTCGAAGATCTGCTGAAGAACGCGGAAACCGCGCTCTATCGCTCCAAGCGCCGCGGCCGCGGCCAGATCACTGTCTATTCCCGTGAGATCGCGCAGGAAATGAAGCGTGCGACGCAGCTTGAGCAGGCGTTGCGAAATGCCATCATTTCCGATGCCATCGACGTGCATTTCCAGCCGATCGTCTCGCTTGCGAACAATATGGTTCTCGGCTTCGAGGCGCTTGCCCGCTGGAACGATCCCGACCTCGGCTTCGTTTCTCCGGCCGTCTTCGTGCCGCTGGCCGAAGAGCGCGGGTTTATCGACGCCCTGTCCGAAACCCTGCTGCGGAAGGCTGCGGAAGCGGCACTTTCCTGGCCGCGTGATCTCTTCCTGTCCTTCAATCTCTCCTCGGCGCAGCTGATGGATCCAGGCACCAGCAGCAGCGTCCTTGCCATTCTCGCCCGCGTCGGACTGGATCCGCACCGCCTTGAGCTCGAAATCACTGAAACCGCTGTCATGAGCTCGGCAGAGACCGCGCATCGCATTATCGCCGATCTTCGCGCCGTAGGGGTTCGCATTTCTCTCGATGATTTCGGCACGGGTCAATCGAGCCTTGGCCGTCTGCGCGAATTCATCTTCGACAAGGTGAAGATCGATCGCGCCTTCGTCTCCCGCATGAATTCCGACCGGGCTTCGGAACATATCATCAAGGCGGTCCTTGCCATGTGCGAAGGGCTGGATCTGCGCGTGGTTGCCGAAGGCATCGAAGAAAATGCCGAGGCCGCGAAGCTGAGGGCGCTCGGTTGCGCCATGGGCCAAGGCTACTATTTCGGCAAGCCCGCCGACAGCGCCGCGACGCTTCGCTATCTGCAAGCGCATTATTTCGAGATCGGCGGCGAACGCGAGAGCGCCTGACGCTATACGGTTCAAACGAAAGCGGCGGCCGGTGAGGGCCGCCGCTTCTGTTTTGGATCGGAGTGATCCGTTACTTGCTGGTCGAAGATGTCGTCGTGCTGTCGGTTGTCGGCATGGTAGACGTTCCCGCCGAACTTGCCGCCTTGTCCGAAGCCTGCATCGCAAGCGTTTTGAACTCGGGCGCCGATTTCAGCGCTTCGGCCGTTTCCGTCGTCGTCAGCTTGATCGTGCCATCCTGTGCATTCTGGGTGGCGTTGATCTTGCTGAACGGAACAGCGACGTTTTTCTGACCCATGCCCAGGAAGCCGCCGACGCCGACCACCGCGGCGACGACACCGCCCTGCTTCTGCAGGATCAGGTCGTTGATGCTGCCGATGCTCTCGTTCTGACCGTTATAGACCGATTGGCCCATATAGGTCTTGGCGCTGATCTGATCCGCAGACTGCGTGGTCAGATAACCTCCGGCCTGTTCAGTACCGGTCAAGGCAGCGGGAGCCTGCGCCTTGGTCTGCGACATCGAGCTATCCGGCTTTGCAGCGCCGGGCGTGGCTGGAGCCGATTGTGTCAAGGGCGCATTGCTGCCACCGGTCGACGGCTGCTGCGATTGCGCGAACGCCATCGGCGACAAGACGGATGCGGCCGCAAAGAGCGTGCCTGCAGCGACGGAAGTGAAAAGTTTCCCAGTCATCGTGAACCTACCTTTCATTCTGATGGGCATGCCTGTTGAAACGCATGCATACCAGTGCGAGTGGAGTTTTTGATTGGTGACCATCATCGTACCGGTCGTAAGGCAAATGGCTCAGGGAAGCTTTGGTTCCGTCAAAAGTTGCAGAAAAGCCACTCGGCGAGTGTGGTCGCTTGTATAATGGCAATTAAAAACAATAGCTTAAGAATAAAATGCGGTCCGGAAGATTGAACGCTTTAGCTGTGGCGAAATACGGCCACGCTTGTTTCTTGCGAAGAAAGATCTGATCTATAAGATGCGATACGCATCACGGGCATCACCTTCGCGCCTGTTGGCGCGAAGGTGAAACTCAATCAAAGCTTGTAGGGTGGGTCGAAAACGCCACGGACTGTCGGGCCGAGCTCCAGAAGGGCACCGGCCTGCGGCTGCATGGATCGAGCCTCGTCATCGAGACCTTCCCAGGCAGTCGTCACCGCCAGCCGGTCGCCATTCTTGCCGATGAAGGCCGGGCAGGACGGCTGCATGGCAGGCACGCGATAGCGCTCGATACGCAGGCCGTCCGGGCTGTATTTGTCGACGAAGCCGGAACCCCAACGGGCGTTCCAGATATAGCCGTCGGCGTCGCAGACCGAGCCGTCGAGACCGCCCGGATCTTCCATGCTGTCGACCATGACGATCGGCTCGCCTGCCGGAAGCCCGGTTTCTGGGTCGACAAGAACCCGCATAAGCTGGCTGACGCGCGTATCGGTGAAGTAGCCGATAGTGCCATCCGGCGAAAAGCAGATCGAATTGGGAATGCTGATCTGGTCGAAGATCTTGGTGACCTTGCCGCCGGCTGCGACGTGATAGATGGCGCCCGCCTGCATCTCGGCCCGCTTGCCCATGGTGCCGATCCATAGCGATCCAGAGATATGCGTGCGGCCGTCGTTGGAACGGTTTTCCGGCTTGTCGGCCTCGATCGCCGCATAGAAGCTCAATTCGCCGCTGGCGATATCACGAAGGAACAGGCCCTCCTCGGTGGCGATCATCTGCCGCTTGGCATCGACGCGAGCAAGCACGCTTGCCATCATCGGCAGCTCGTGGACCTTCTTCTTGCCGGTGGGCAGGTGCAGTTCATGGAGCTCCTTGCCAAGGATATTGAACCACCAGACGGTGTCCGTATCGGGGTCGTATGTTGGGCCTTCTCCAAGGACGGAGGATGTGTTGCAGAGAATACTGCCTTCAAAATCATGGATGTCGGTCACGGATCATGCTCCTATGGCGGCGTCATAGGCATAGATGGTGGTCTTGGCGCGTTCGGCAACCTCTGTTGCCGTCATCCCTGGCTTGTAGAGGCTGGTTCCCAACCCGAATGCAAGGATGCCGGCCTTGGTGTAATCGGCGAAATTCTTGTCCGAAACACCGCCGACCGCGGCAATAACAAGCTCCGGCGGCAGTACGGCGCGGATGGCCGTAATGCCGGAAGCGCCGAGCGCGCCGGCGGGGAAGAATTTGAGGCCGGTAGCCCCTGCTTTTGCTGCCAATAGCGCTTCCGTTGCTGTGAAGACGCCGGGCATCGTCACCATGCCCTTGTCGCGGGCGCGGCTGATCACCGCAGGCTCGACATTCGGCGTCACCAGCAATCTGCCGCCGGCGCCATCCAGTCTGTCGACATCTTCTACCGTCAGCACCGTGCCGGCCCCGATCAGGCAATCGGCAGGTGCCATTTTCGCCGCGATCTCGATCGAGCGGAACGGCTCCGGCGAGTTCAGCGGGATTTCGATGGCCGTGAAGCCGGTCTCGATCAGGGCGCCGACGATATCGGCCGTTTCCTCCGGCTTGATGCCGCGAAGAATGGCAATCAGAGGACGCTTCATGGGCGGGAATGGAGTACGGGTGGTCATCAGTTGTTGCTTTCTTGTCTGAGCCAGATCGCTTCCGCCGCGGCGGAAAGCCCGCGGCGAACGGCGGCGTCGGCGTCGATGGTCTGGAAGGGGAGGGACAGGCTGCGGAACGCTTCTTCATAGAGCGCCTGCAGGCGGCCGGAGGCAACGAGCGTGATGGCAGCACCTTGCCCGGCGGAAGACAAAGCACCGGCAATCTCGGCGCCGATCAGTGTGCCAGAGATCAGCGCCTGTGCGCCAGCCGCCGTCGTCCCGTGGAGCAATTGGCCGGAGCGGGCGGTGAACAGCAGGTTGGTGGCCAACTGCGGTTTCTCGAATGCAGCCTTGAGCGCTGCTTCGAAGGCTGCGGCATCCGCAGGCATGTCGGCGGCGCCGGACACGGCATGCGACAGAATGCTGTGCTTGGTAATGACGTCGAAAAGTTCGCCCGTCATGAAGGTGGAAAAGCCCGTCACGCGGCCGTCGACGACGCGTACCCATTTCGAATGCGTTCCCGGCATGCAGACGATCTGCTCGCCCTTGGCATCGGCGGCGATCGCGCCGAGCAATTGCGTTTCTTCACCGCGCATCACATCGGGGGCATCCTTGGCGCGCTGCGCCAAGCCCGGCAGAATACGCACGTCGCGCGACTGGCCCCGAACGGCAACCGCCCCTGTCAAAATCGCGCTCAGCGACGTCGGCGTATCGATATAGCCGGCTTCAACCCAGCCCTGGCGCGCGCCGGCCATGCCGCAGACGATGACCGGAATATCCGACGGCGCCGAAATGGCGTCGAGATGCGTCTGCAGGATTTTGGCGAAGCCGGCCTGAGCCGCTGTCGTCATTCCTTCGCCGCTGCGGCGTTCCGCCAGAATGCTGCCGTCTTCGCCGATCAGCCACAGCCGGAAACTGCTGGTGCCCCAATCCACCGCGATAAATGCGGGCTTTGTCATCGATAATGCTCCAAATCTTTCACTAGAAAATGCCGCCATCGACAATGACGGATTGTCCCGTCATCGCGCCCGAGCAGCTGGATGCAAGGAAAAGCACAGGCCCCACGAGATCCTCTGCCTTCAACACGCGCTTTAGGCATTGACGGTCGATGGTCTTGGCCATGCCATCCTCCGTCAGCCAGAGTTCGAGTTGCCGTTCGGTCACGATCATTCCGGGCAGGACGGCGTTGACGCGGATGTTTTCCGGCCCGAGGCGACCGGCAAAACTCTTGGTCAACCCGATGATGCCCGATTTCGCCGCCGCATAGGAGGAAAGCGCCGGCGGGTTCATCTTGAAGACAATCGAAGAGAAATTGATGATCGCCCCGCCGCCCGCCGCCCGCATGCCGGGGGCTGCAGCCTGCGATACGAAGAAGACCTGCTTGAGATTGATCGACTGACTATTGTCCCAATATTCCTCGGTCGTCGTGTCTATGTCGTGCCGGTCGTCCCAGGCGGCATTGTTGACGAGCACGCGGATCGCTCCGAGATCGGACTCGATTGCGGCGACCGTATTCCTGATCTGGCCGACATCGCGCAGATCGGCGTGGTAGAAGGAAACGGGATATGCCGACTGCGCGGAAAGTTTCGCGGCGAGCGCCTTGCTCGGTTCTTCTGCAATGTCGACGAAGGCGACTTTCGCGCCTTGTCGCGCGAAGCCTTCCACGAGTGCCGCACCGATACCGGAGCCGCCACCGGTGATCAGCACGGTGCGATCTTTCAGATCGGGAAATTGTGCCAGTGTCTCAGCCAAGGTTTTTCCTCCCGGATTGTCGCTTCAGTTCCATTATTTGGAACAAAATTTGACTATGTGGAATTATCGGATTACCCTTTGATCGTGTCAAGGATACCGTCGCTGTGCGAGCGATAAATGAAGGGACGCGGAGCTGAGTTCCGATAACGAAAAGGCATATCATGGCCGCGACCGGGAAACCGGCACGCTTGGAAAGCTCGTCGGGCTGCTCGATCTCGTTGCGCTTGCCGAAGGGCCGATGCGTTTCACGGATATTCTTTCTCTGTCCGATCAGCCGCGCGGCACGCTGCATCGCCAATTGTCGCACCTCGTGGAGGAGGGCCTCCTAGAGATCGATCGCGATGGCCGCTACCTCATCGGTATCAGGCTGTTGACGCTTGCCTCCCGCAGCTGGGCACGCAATGAGTTTCGCGCTGTCGCCGAGCCGCATCTGCGCCGTCTGCAGGAGGTAACCGGCGAAACCGTGCATCTCGGCGTTCTGCGCGGTCCGGACGTCATCTATCTCGACAAGGTCGAGGGCCGGCAGTCTGTGCGCATGTATTCGCAGATCGGCAATGCCTCCCCGGCCTATTGCACCGGCGTCGGCAAGGCAGCCCTCTCCGCGCTCGACGATGCCGAACTTGCCGAGCGGATCGCCGGCCTGGAATTTCGACCCTATACCGAACATACCTTGCGCAGCGCCGCCGAGTTGCTTGCCGATATCAGCGATATCCGGGCGAGAGGATACGCATTCGATCGGGAGGAACACGAAAGCGGCATATGTTGCGTTGCCGCGCCGATCTGCCCGAAGGGGGATGCCATGCTTGCGGGTATCTCGGTAACCGGCCCCGCCTATCGTGTTACATCAGCCAAACTGCAGGAATGGGCGCCGCTGGTGGTGGCGACGGCCGATTCGATCATGATGGACATGCATAACCGGATGGGGCCGAAACGTTAGTATTGTGCCTATTTGACACGGCCGTCATCTAAAGTTCGTTAATTTATCGTTATTCGTGCAAGATCTTAGCTAAATTGCGTCTTGAACTTGAATTTGATTGTTGAGATGTGCGTAAGAACTGCCATTATCCTCTAATGATTGGCGAGTCATAGAGGATTTGGCGAGATGGCGGGTGGATATCGTAGTAATGAACCTTGAAGTGGCTGAAATTCTATAAAATATATATTTGCACAAGCGCCGGTTATCCGGGGCTGGTACGATGACGCCGAGGGAGAGAGCAACGGAAGTTGCCCATTTTTCCCTCTTTTACATAAAGAAGACTAATAATGGCAGCATTGATGCAGGCGGGCGCATCTCCTCGTGGCGAGGATTTCATTGAGGAAATCGGCAGGCTGAAGACACAGTTCGATGTGTTTCGCTTCATGAAGGGATTGACGGAGGCCTATCGTTGCAGGGCCTTCATGATCGTCAACATGCCGCCCATCACCTCCTTCGACCTGCAGAGCAATTCGGTGATCAACAATTGGCCGGCCGAACTTCTTTCGATCTACGATCAAGAGGGGCTGATGCCGACCAGCCCCGTGTTACAGCGCATGCGCCGTACGACCTTACCCTTCGTCTATGACGTTGCCGCTACGCCGAACCGCGAGGAGAGCAAATCCCAGCTCGTCGTCGCCTTGTTCGAGCGGTTCCGCATGACGCGCTTTGTCTATTTGCCGACGCATGACGTCTCGGGTATTCGCGGGGCGGTATCGCTGGCGGGCGATCGAGAGCCCTTTACGCCGGAGGAGATCAAGGATCTCTACTACATTGCAATTCATGTTTTCGATCGTCTCGCGGAAATCCGCAGTATGGATGTGCGGGTCGTCGATGCCCTCACGGACCGCGAAATCGATTGTCTGAACTGGACTGCGGCGGGCAAGACTAGCGCCGAGATAGCCGAAATCCTGACGCTCTCGGAACATACGGTCAATCATTACCTCAACCGGGCAACAAAGAAGCTCGACACCGTCAACCGCACGCAGGCTGTCGCCAAGGCTTTGCGGGTGGGATTGATCAAGTAATCGGCGGCTGCAAAGCCGGCCTGGCGGTCCCCGGCCTGGTGATCGTTATTTGAACGGCTTTCTGCCCGAATTTTATACGTTGCGCATAAATTATGCGGAAGCTTCGTGAAGCGACTGAACGGAGGGATCCAGTCGATCTGTCGCCAGCGAATTGATATTCATGGATTTTCGCCGGTTTTTCAAAACTGGCACACTTCCTGCTTCTTAGACGATGGAAGTCCGGAGGGGACTTTGATAACAGCGCCGAATAACGGCGCGGATCAGATGACCGCTGCCGATGCCATCGCCACAGCTTCTCCGGGCGAAGGTGTCGGCGGCGGTTGTTGCCTATTTAACACGCTTAGCAAGAACGGCTGCATGTACAGGGCGTTTTTCGCGTGTCGGCCCTATTCCTCTCGGCCAGTTGCTCTATGTCGGCCCGCGAACGTCTTCCCCGGTTGGGAGAGTGTTGCGGCTGGTAGGGTCATAGACCCGGCGGACCTGCCGGCCGCAACCAGGACGCTTTTTAACGACGGCGCCGAATTTCGTTTGGCGAACTCCTGCCACTCCACTATCTAAGCCAGAAGGGATTTCGAGAGATCGCGGCGGATGCCGGGCTTTCGATGCAGCGCGTAGTGAGGATGGCATGGCAGACATCACCAAGGAACAGGTGCTGGAAACGTTGAAGACGGTTCGCGGCCCAGACCTGGAGCACAATATCGTTGAGCTTGGCATGGTGTCGGATGTCTTCATTTCGGATGGCAAGGTCTATTTCTCGATCACCGTTCCCGCCGAGCGGGCCAAGGATCTCGAGCCGATGCGGCTTGCAGCCGAGCGTGTCATCAAGGATATGCCCGGCGTCAAAGGCGCGATGGTAGCGCTGACCGCCGATAAGAAGGCCGGAAGCAGTGCGGCGCCTCGTCCGGCTCAGCCGCAAGCCGCCCCGCATGGTCACGGCCATGCCCACGCTCATCCGCATGCGCCGCAGCAACAACCCCGTGCCGGAAAGATTGGCGTTCCCGGAGTCGGCGCCATCATCGCCGTCGCTTCGGGCAAGGGCGGCGTCGGCAAGTCGACGACGGCGGCCAATCTGGCACTTGGCCTTGTAGCCAATGGGCTGCGCGTCGGTATTCTCGACGCCGATATCTATGGTCCTTCGATGCCGCGCCTTTTGAAGATCTCCGGGCGCCCGACCCAGATCGATGGCCGCATCATCAATCCGATGCAGAATTACGGCCTCAAGGTCATGTCGATGGGCTTCCTCGTCGAAGAGGAAACCGCGATGATCTGGCGTGGACCGATGGTTCAGTCCGCGTTGCTGCAGATGTTGCGCGAAGTTGCCTGGGGCGAACTCGATGTGCTCGTCGTCGACATGCCGCCGGGCACCGGCGACGTGCAGTTGACCATGGCGCAACAGGTGCCGCTGGCCGGCGCGGTGATCGTCTCTACCCCGCAGGATCTTGCGCTCATTGACGCGCGCAAGGGGCTGAACATGTTCCGCAAGGTCGAGGTTCCCGTCCTCGGTATCATCGAGAATATGAGCTACTTCATCGCTCCGGATACCGGCGCCCGCTACGACATTTTCGGCCATGGCGGGGCGCGCAAGGAAGCCGAGCGGATCGGCGTACCGTTCCTCGGCGAGGTGCCTTTGACCATGGGCATTCGCGAGAGCTCCGATGCCGGAACGCCGCTTGTTGCGGCCGAGCCGAACGGGGTGATCGCCGGCATCTATCGTGAGATTGCCACCAAGGTCTGGAAGCAAGTCGCGGATACGCCGCAACGTTCTGCCCCCTCGATCGTGTTTGAATAATTCACAGTACCTTGCCTGCTTTCTGTATAGCGACGGATTGTCTTGCCTGTATCCTGTGCTATGACTTCGCGGGATTGCGGAATCTGCGGTGAAAGCGCGTAATGAAGGGGTTGGACTTGATTCTTTGCGAGCTTTGCTGCATATGCGCCGCCGGCGTGGAGCTGGTCGGTTTTTTCCGATGATCGCCCTCCGCCGAATGGTGGTTCTGTTTCGTCCGAACAGGCGTCCTCGCCAGGATGGACGAAGGATTGGTACAGCAGCGCAATGGAACGTGGACACCGATTCCCAGCCGACCCGGCGGGATGCGACCGGGGTTTTATGAGCTTTTTTCATTGGCCATTGGTGGGATCACGGCGGGCGTGCGCAACGCGCTTTGACTGTAGATTCGTCTCCGCCGCTGCGGGAGCGCGCAGTTGATCACTGCCTATTGCTCAGATTCCAAGCCGCTTGAACTCTCCGATCTCTCGGCTGTCGCACGATTGCCCGACAATGCCGTCTGGATCGACATGGTCGAACCGACGCGCGAAGAGGAAGCCAATATCGAGCGCCTGCTCGGGCTTGAAGTGCCGACGCGCGAGGATATGAAGGATATCGAGCCATCTAGCCGCCTCTATATTGAGGATGGTTCGGTCTATCTGACCGCATCCTTGCTCTGGAAGGCCGATACCAATCTGCCGATGCTGACCGATGTCGCCTTCATCCTGACGGAGCAGCGGCTGGTCACCATTCGCTACGCGCAGCCGAAATCCTTTGCGCTCTTCATCGCAGCTCTGCAGCGAATTCCGCAGGAGAGGCGCACGGGCATGGCGCTGCTCGTCAAGTTGCTGGAAACGATTGTCGACCGCACGGCCGAGGTCCTTGAACAGACGGTTGCCGGTATCGATATATTGTCGGTGCACGTATTCGGCGATCGTTTGAAGAAGATCCGCCGTCCGTCGAATTTTCTGGAAGAAAAGCTCAAGGGCATCGCTGGCTATCATCGTACGATCAGCAAGGTACGTGACAGCCTGAGTTCACTGTCCCGGCTGCTCACCTTCCTTCATACCATCCCCGCCATGCAGCAGGACACCGAGGCCAAGGAGCTCTGCCGCAACGTCTCGCGGGATGTTCAATCCCTGTCCGAGCATGCCTCTTTCGTCGCAGGCAACATCACTTTCCTGCTCGATGCATCGCTTGGACTGATCAATATAGAGCAGAACGCCATCATCAAGATCTTCTCGATCGCGTCCGTGGTGTTCCTGCCGCCAACGCTTGTGGCGTCCGTCTATGGCATGAATTTCGAGCGTATGCCCGAACTGCATTTCGCCTACGGCTACCCGGCGTCGCTGATGCTGATGGTCGTATCCGCCATCGTCCCGTTTTTCTTTTTTCGCTGGAAAGGCTGGCTCTGAGAGTCTAGTGATCCTGAATGTCTAACGAAACCCATCATTCTCCCGACGGGAAAATGGACGCTCGTAAGCTTGCCTATCTCGCGCTCGGTTCGATCGGCGTGGTCTATGGCGATATCGGTACGAGCCCGCTCTACGCTTTTCGCGAAGCCTTGAAACCCGTCGCTGCCGATGGGCTGACGCGTGGAGAAGTCATCAGCGTCATCTCGCTGATGTTCTGGACGCTGACCATCATCGTTACGATCAAATATGTCCTTTTTCTGCTCCGCGCAGACAATGACGGCGAAGGCGGCACACTGTCGCTGCTCGCCTTGTTGATGAAGACGGCGAATGGTCACACGGCAATTCTGATGCTGCTCGGTCTGCTCGGTGCGGCGTTGTTCCTCGGCGACGCCATGATCACACCGGCGCTCTCCGTTCTCTCGGCGGTTGAAGGTCTGAAGCTCGTCACGCCGCAACTGTCCGACTATATCGTGCCCATATCGGTCGCGATCATGGCGCTGCTCTTTGCGATCCAGTCGCATGGCACGGGTGCTGTTGCCCGCTTCTTCGGCCCGATCACCGCCATCTGGTTCATCGTCATGGGCCTTGCCGGCATCATGCACATCTCCGATGATTACAGCATTCTGGCAGCACTCAATCCCTGGTACGCGATCAGCTTCCTGCTGCGCGAAGGCTTTCTCGGCGTCGTCGTGCTCGGTGCGGTCTTCCTGACCGTAACCGGTGCCGAAGCGCTCTATGCCGACCTCGGTCATTTCGGCCGCCGCCCGATCCAGTGGGCCTGGTTTGCTCTGGTGTTCCCATCGCTGACGCTGAACTATTTCGGCCAAGGCGCGTTGGTGCTGCGCAATCCGGAAGCCATGTCGGATCCGTTCTTCCTCATGTATCCGCATTGGGCGATCCTGCCTGTCGTCATTCTCGCCACGCTGGCGACGATCATCGCCAGCCAGGCCGTCATAACAGGCGCCTTTTCGCTTACGCGACAGGCCATTCATCTCGGCTTCCTGCCGCGCATGGAAATCCTGTTCACGTCCGAGACCAATACCGGGCAGATCTTCCTGCCGTCGGTTAATACGATCCTGTTCTTCGGCGTCATCTTCCTGGTGCTGAGCTTCAAGACCTCCGACGCACTGGCGACGGCCTATGGCATTTCGGTCACCGGCGCGATGGTTGTCACGTCGATCATGGCTTTCGAATTCGTTCGGGTTCGCTGGAACTGGTCGCTGCCGATGGCCGCCGCCGTGTTGACGCCGCTGCTATTGCTGGAATTCGTCTTCCTTGGCGCCAACCTGCTGAAGATCCATGACGGCGGCTATGTGCCGGTCCTGATTGCCACGGCCTTCACCGTTATTATGTGGACCTGGCGCCGCGGCACGGCGATCCTGATGGAAAAGACGCGTCACACCGATATCCCGCTGTCATCCTTCGTCAGCTCGATCGAGCGCAAGAGCGATCATTCGCCCGCGCATGTGCCGGGCACCGCGATCTTCCTGACCAGCGATCCGGAATCGGCACCCGCTGCGTTGCTGCACAATCTGAAGCACAACCACGTTCTGCACGACAAGAATGTGATCCTGACGATCCGCACTACCAACAAGCCGCGCGTTGCTCAGGAAGAGCGTTATTCGGTCGAAAAGGTTTCCGAGCGCTTCTCGCGCGTCGAACTGCGTTTCGGCTTCATGGAATCGCAAAACGTCTCGCAGGCGCTGGCGACCTTGCGCAAGACGGGCCTGAAGTTCGACATCATGTCGACTTCCTTCTATCTCGGCCGCCGCAAACTGGTGCCGGATGCGAAATCGGGCATGCCGCATTGGCAGGACCGGCTCTATATCGCGCTTGCCAACGCCGCGACCGACCCCTCCGACTACTTCCGCCTGCCGGCCAACCGTGTTGTGGAACTCGGGTCGCACGTCATTATCTGATGCGGACGCGATGAGCGCCGTTTGTTCGAAGGCCCGGTGGATGTCCACCGGGCCTTCCATGTTTATGCCGATCGCATTCGTGAACACGCATTCGCCCGAATTAACCATCCATCAAGGTTAATGGGAGATTATTCCGGCTCCTGGTTTCGAGTGCCGTTTGGAGTCCGGTGTTGTCTCGTTCGCGTTATCTCAGCAGAAAAATGCGGTTTCTGCCCGACAATTGGGTCTCTCCAGCCGTCTTTGGGCTTTGCGCCTGGCTCATCTTTCCGTCACCGGCCGCCTATGGCGATCTCGCCGGTCTGTTGGCCGGCATCGACCGGGAAGGCGCCAACTGGCGCATGGTGATGACCGATTCACCGGCCGGCTCCACACATCAGGCTGAACTTGCCTTTGGAGACATGAAAGCCGCTGCGGCCATCGGCGATGGCGGCCTGGTATTGCCCGATGGACGTCGTGTGGCATTCCAGTCCGAGCAGAAGGGCAGCGACCCGCGCCCGGATGAAGATCGCGTCAACCGACAGGCAAAGAAGAACCGTGTGGTTGCCGTCGCGCCCATGTTGCCGCCGAAGGATTTTTCGGCGGGTTCCGTGCTGCAGCGTGAAAGCATGCTGCTCCGCCCGCAATCCGATACCGGTGAGCGCACTGCCTTCCTGAAGCCGAAACTCGGCGGCAAGGAAATCCAGATCGCCACTGCCTTCTACAAGAAGCAGCCGGTGAAGCCGGATGACAGCGTGCCGACCTATCTCGCAAACCTCGTTACCAATCAGAATGCCGATGTTCTGGCGGCGGCCTATGCTTCGCCGGCGCCGGATTACGCCCGCACGTCTCCCTTCGATACCATTCTTGCCAAGGATCAGGACGGCGAAGGACGTTTCGTGCCGCAGATCGGACCGAAGGATCATTCATGGGCGGCAAATGTCCTGCCGCCCTCAGTATTTTCTTCCGATGAACAGCAGTGCCTGGCAACCGGCATCTATTTCGAAGCGCGCGGGGAATCGGTGAAAGGGCAGGCGGCCGTCGCGCAGGTCATTCTCAATCGGGTTCGCAATCCTGCCTATCCCAAGACCATCTGCGGCGTCGTCTACCAGAATGAGGATTGGCACAACGCCTGCCAGTTTTCCTTCGCCTGCGACAACGTCAAGGAGCGGGTGAACTCGCCGGAACACTGGCGCATTGCCCGTCAGGTCGCCATGGCGGTTACCGCCGGCAAGATCTGGTTGCCCGAAGTCGGTTCCGCCACTCATTATCATGCTGTCTATGTCCGGCCGAGCTGGGCGGCCGAAATGGTGAAGGTTGGCCGCATCGGAATGCACATCTTCTACAGGACCTATGGCGGCGGCTGGAGCTGAGGCGCCCGGTTCGGGTGTTCTTGCCGTGCGAAAGGGCACGATTGCCTGCAAAAAGACCGCCAGAAAGCTTGGGCTGAAGAGGATTCTTCGGCTCAGTTTTCATCCGGTGCGGCTTTTTCTGTTTAAGGTCATGATTTAATTGGGCTAATTTATGGCTGGACAGATGACGTCTACGCCTTGACTATGCTTTTTCCTAAAACTATGTTGCGCGCGACTTCAAAACGGGCCGAAAGGTGGCGAAACCTCCTGTTCGTTTACGCGTTGACCGGGGCAATGGGATAACGCGCAACGAGAACAGGGAGGATACCACCATGACGGATGACCGCGACGAAGGTCTGGAGCAGCGACGGGCGCAACTGGGAGCCGAACTGGCAAACAAGCGCTCGGAGATGAGAGAGGGTGAACACGGGGAGGTTCGCGCCGAGGTGAGCCGTAAGGGCTACGCTCAGGCGATGAAGCTTTCCAGCGAGTTCATAGCCGCAATCATCGTTGGCGCCGTTCTGGGCTACGTCTTCGACCGTTTTATTGGCACGGCGCCGTGGGGCATGATTATCTTGCTGCTTCTCGGATTTTGCGCTGGTGTACTGAATGTGCTGCGTTCTGCAGGCAAGGTGGCGACACCCATGCTTGACGAAGGTCGGCCAGACAAGAAATGAGCGGAGGCGGCGCTAGTCGCTGCTTCCAGTTTAAGAGGCATCCGCTCGATAGAGCGGGAAAATGAAAGAGAACAAGCGGTGGCAAACGATCCTACCCATCAGTTCCTGATCTTCAAGATTATCCCGATTGATATCGGCGGAATTGATTTTTCGTTCACCAACGCTTCGCTGTTCATGGTTGCCTCCGCAGTGCTCTCTGCCGGCTTCCTGTATTTCGCTGCTGCACCGCGCGGCGTCATCCCGAGCCGCTCGCAGTCGGTCGCGGAAATGGCTTATGAGTTCATTGCCTCGATGTTGAAAGAGGGGGCGGGGACAAAGGGAATGAAGTTCTTCCCGCTGGTCTTCTCGCTCTTCATGTTTGTCCTCACGGCGAACCTTCTCGGCCTCGTTCCTTACTTCTATACCGTGACCAGCCAGATCATCGTCACCTTCGCGCTGGCGTTGCTGGTTATCCTCACGGTCATTCTCTACGGTTTCATCAAGCACGGTTTCGGCTTCCTGAAGCTCTTCGTACCGCACGGCGTTCCCGGCATTCTTCTGCCGCTGGTGGTGGTGATCGAGATCATCTCGTTCCTCTCCCGCCCGATTTCGCTCTCCGTTCGTCTCTTCGCCAACATGCTGGCTGGCCATATCACGCTCAAGGTGTTCGCAGGCTTCGTCGCCTCGCTTGGAGCCCTCGGCGCAGTCGGTATCGGTGGCGCGATTCTTCCTCTCATCATGACCGTCGCCATCACCGGTCTCGAGTTCCTTGTCGCCTTCCTTCAGGCTTACGTCTTCGCGGTACTGACTTGCATGTACCTCAACGACGCAATCCATCCGGGCGGCCACTAAGGATAAAGACATTGGCGTCTAAAGGCGTCAGTCATTCACCGCACAACCATTTCAAAGGAGTTCAACATGGACGCGGAAGCAGCAAAGTTCATCGGCGCAGGTTTGGCTTGCTTTGGTATGGCCGGCACGGCTCTTGGCCTCGGCAATATCTTCGGCAGCTACCTGTCCGGCGCACTGCGCAATCCGTCTGCCGCTGACAGCCAGTTCGGCCGTCTGGTATTCGGCTTCGCCGTTACGGAAGCTTTGGGCATCTTCTCGCTGCTCGTCGCTCTCCTCCTGCTCTTCGCCGTCTGATATCAGCGGCGTCATAGATCACGGTTCGCGGGTAGCGAGCCGTGATTCTTTGTATTTGCAGACCACCTGGAGGTGAGCATGTTTGTGACCCCGGCATATGCTGACGAAGCACCGCCGGCCGCCGGAGCGGTGCACACGGAAACGGGTGCGCCGAATGAAGGCCATCACGGCGGCGTATTCCCGCCGTTCGACCACACGACCTATCCGTCACAGCTGCTTTGGCTGGTGATCACATTCGTCATCTTCTACGTGGCCATGCAGAAGATCGTCATCCCGCGTGTTGGCGGCATTCTGGAAAGCCGGCATGACCGGATTGCCCAGGATATCGAGGAAGCTTCGCGTCTGAAGGCGGAAGCCGACGCTGCCGTCGCGACCTATGAGGCCGATCTGGCTGCTGCCCGCGCCAAGGCGAACACCATTGGTGCCAGCGCCCGCGATGCCGCCAAGGTGAAAGCCGAAGCAGATCGCAAGACGATCGAGGCAAGCCTGGCTGAAAAGCTCAAGGCTGCGGAAGCTCGTATTGCCGAGATCAAGGCGAAGGCCTTCGGCGATGTCGGTGCTATCGCTGAGGAAACGGCCGGTGCCGTCGTCGAGCAGCTGGTTGGCAATGTCGCCGGCAAGGCCGACGTCGCGTCTGCCGTGGCCGCCGCATCCGCCAAGCAGGAGGGATGATCGATGTTCGCTTTAGATAACACTTTCTTCGCGTTTGTCGGTCTGATCATCTTCCTCGCTCTGATCGTTTACCTGAAGGTTCCGGGCATGATGGCAAAGTCGCTGGACGACCGCGCCGATCAGATCCGCAACGAATTGGCGGAAGCCAAGCGCCTACGCGAAGAGGCTCAGCATCTGCTGGCCGAATATCAGCGAAAGCGTAAGGAAGCGGAAGCAGATGCAGCGAATATCGTTGCTGCTGCCGAGCGCGAGGCCGAGATGCTGACGACGGAAGCCCGGAAGAAGACCGAGGAATTCGTCGCCAACCGTACGGCCCTGTCCGAGCAGAAGATCAAGCAGGCTGAAGCCGATGCGATGAAGGCGGTTCGCTCCGCTGCCGTTGATCTGGCAATCGCTGCCGCCGAAACCGTGCTCGCAAAAAAGGCCGGTGGAAGCGTTCAGACCGGTCTCTTCAATGACGCTGTCAATGAAGTGAAGACCAAGCTGAACTAAGCGTGTGAGAAATTACACTTCGAAAGCCCCGCTTCGGCGGGGTTTTTTGTTTTCATTCCACTTTCCGTTGTTCGACTAAAGCGCGTCGCGATCTTTCAGATTCGCTTCACGCGCTTTAGCTCTTTGATTTCACGCATGTCGTAGTCGCAAAAACCGCTGCACACTTTTGCGCGACATGCTTTAGCGTAACCATATGCGCCTAGATCGCTTCACGCGGAGGGGAGGCGGATGCAAACATCGCACGAGCAAGGACCGCATCGCGACGGCGACACTGTCATTAGGCAGGCTTTCCCGTGGACGCCGAGCGTTCACGCCTTGTTGGCGGCTTTGCGTGAACATGGCTTCACCGCAGCGCCCGCGCCGATCAGCTTTGATGCCACCTGGGAGAGGGTAAGCTATCTGCCCGGCGCAACGGGTGATCTCGATAGCAGTGGCGAAATGCGCACCGAAAAGGCCCTGCGATCCGCAGCCATTCTTCTTCGCCATTATCACGATTGCTCCGCGCTGCTCCTGCCTCGTCTCGAGAAGGAGCGCGCATGGCAGCTATCATTCAGGGAGCCCGCAGAAGTTATCTGTCATGGGGATTTCGCTCCCTACAACGTCGTTTTGAACGATGGCGAGGTGACAGGTATCATCGACTTCGAGGCCGCTCATCCAGGCCCACGCTCCTGGGATATCGCCTATGCCATCTATCGTTGGGCGCCGCTGTCTTTGGATGTTGGCGTGGAGGGCCTAAGTAGGGTGGAGGATCAGATCCGGCGCGCACGCATCTTTGTCGACGCGTACGGAATGTCGATTGCCGACCGGCGCCTCGTGCCGGAAACCATCGTCGTAAGGCTGGAAGCACTGCTTGCCTTCATGGAACAGCAGGCTTCACTCGGCCTTGAGCGATATCGCCAGAACTTGCGGGATGGCCACGACCGCATCTATCGCCGCGACGTAACCTATCTGCTGAAATCGTCATTGGAGATCGTGGCTGGGCTCGTTGAATGAGAGGCAGCTATCTCGGTCGCCTTAGCCTGCGTCTTTCCTGAGAGGGCGAAAGCTCATACGGTGTAGGCGGCAGGGGCCATGCTGCTCGATACCGGCGCGATGCTGCGCGGTGCCGTAGCCGGCATGGGCGGCAAAACCATAAGCGGGAAAGACGCTGCCAGCACGCGCCATCATCCGGTCGCGTGTGACTTTGGCGACGATCGAAGCTGCTGCGATCGAAAAGGAGCGCGCATCGCCTTTGACCACGGCCTTTCCAGGGCAGGCAAGGCCCGCCGGGACGTCGAGGCCATCGGTCAACACGTAGCTTGCCGGCATCGCCAGCCCGCAAATGGCACGCCGCATTGCATCGAGGCTCGCCTTGCGGATATCCGTCGTGTCGATACGTGTCGCGCTTGAGGAAGCGATGGAAACCGTCGCGGTCGCGAGGATCTCGACAAATAGCGCTTCCCTTCTGGCGGCGGTCAGCTGCTTGGAATCGTTCAGCCCTTGCGGGATGCGCTCGGGGTCAAGAATGACGGCCGCTGCGACGACCGGCCCCGCAAGGGGACCTCGGCCAACTTCGTCGGCGCCGGCAACCGGCCAATGACCGGCACGCCGGGCGATCAGTTCCAGCTCGAAGGACGGAACAATCGGCCCATCGTCGAAAAGCATGGGAGAATCGGGTGATGTGCTGCGTGGCATGCGGCGAAGCTCGCACACCACCCGATCTCCTGCAAGCCCCCGGTGGATCAGAGCGGCGAACCAGGGGGCTTTCCGGCGGGTACAGGGACAACCCGCGAGGAAATATCAGAGCATTTCCAGTCGAAGCGGGATCGCTTCGGCGTCGGACAATGCGGAAAAACAAACGGCTATAGCAACGACAGTTGAACGCCGCTGCCGTCTGGGGGCACGAACAGGTCGTCGCGCAATGCGATGTTGCGCCGGGTCAGTTCAAGCCGCCGCGTCGCCATTTCGAAGCGCCGGCTGATCTGCCAGGCATAGGGACCGGCACCCTTCATGCGCTTGCCGAAATCGGCGTCGTAATCCTTGCCGCCGCGCATCGAGCGGATCAGCGACATGACATGCCGATAACGGTCCGGATAATGCTGCAGCAGCCAGTCGCGAAACATTGGGCTTACCTCCAGCGGCAGGCGCAGGATGACATAGCTCGCCTCCAGCGCGCCAGCCGCCTTGCCGGCTTCGAGAATACGCTCGATCTCATGATCGTTGAGGGCGGGGATGATCGGCGCCACCATGACAGATGTACGGATTCCGGCTTCGCTCAGCGCCTGGATCGCCTCCAGCCGCCTCGTCGGCGTGGCTGCGCGCGGTTCCATGGTACGCGCCAGCTTCCGGTCGAGCGTCGTCACGGAAAGGCTGACGCGAACCAGGTTCTTGGCAGCCATTTCCTTCAGAATGTCGATATCGCGCATGATCAGCGCTGATTTCGTGACGATGGCGACCGGATGGTTGGCCTTGTTCAGCACTTCTAGGATCTGGCGCATGATCCGCCATTCCTTCTCGATAGGCTGGTAGGGATCGGTATTGGTGCCGATGGCGATGACGCGCGGCTTGTAGCTTGGCTTTGCCAGTTCCCGCTCCAACAGTTTCGCCGCATCCGGTTTGGCAAACAGCTTCGCTTCGAAATCCAACCCCGCAGAGAGGCCCATATAGGCATGTGTAGGACGTGCAAAGCAGTAGATGCAGCCATGTTCGCAGCCGCGATAGGGATTGATGGAGCGATCGAAGGGAATATCGGGGGATTCGTTGCGGGTGATGGCCGTGCGCGGCTTTTCCACCTGCACTTCGGTCTTGAAGGGCGGAAGCTCTTCCAGGGTCTGCCAGCCGTCGTCGAAACTCTCGCGCTGCTGCTTCTCGAAGCGTCCGCTCGGGTTCAGACCCGCGCCGCGCCCACGCCGGCGCTCGACGTCAACCCTGAGACCGGCGTCGGCGATCAGGGCATTGGCAATGTCTGGCGTATTGGCAGGCGCAAATGCGGCCTGCCCTGCAAGGGACTGCTCGTTCATCGGTAGCTCCAGGGCGGTTCATGGCGCCGCATGCCGCGTCTAAGATGATTAAATTCCTATCCGACAAATGAGAACATTGCAAGAACAAAAATCGCGCGCCACTGTCTTCATCCCCGCCGTTCCCGGTGAGCGGCGACAGCGGCTGCAACATTCGGAAGCCCCTGCATCGTGCTTTTCTTAAACGTTCAAGCGTGAAGGTTAGGCGCTGGCAATAAATTGAGCGCCGCTCTATAAATGGGCAATGTTGACGGTGATTATCGAATGCCAGGATCAGGAACCCGAGCTGGCGCAGACATTGGCGGCGTTGGTGCAGGGGGCGATCGAAGGCCTCGTCTGCGATGTCGTCGTGCTCGACCACGGCTCGCAGGACGGTACCTCGCGGGTGGCGGACGCCGCCGGTTGCCGCTTCCATTCACAGTGGGATATCAAGGAAATATTGCGCGCGGCGCGGGGTGAATGGCTGTTGCTGATCGAACCCGGCGCGCGCCCGCAGGCGGGCTGGATTGATGAGATCGCGGAATATGTCTCACTGAACAAAGTTCCGGCGCGCTTTACCGCCTCGCGCGGTTATCGCCGGCCGTTCCTGCAGCGCGTAGGCCGCAGCATGCCTCCCCTTGAGCTGGGATGGCTCCTATCTAAGCCACAGGCGATTGCGGCCGCCAGAACGGGCATGCGGCTGGCGGAATTCGCCAAAGGCCAGAAGGGCCGCAAGCTTTCGAGCGAGCTTATTCCATCATGGGTTGCGCGGGCGGCACGATAAAGCTCGCCATTCGAGATTCCATTTGTAAACCTGAAAATAGCTGCGATAATTCGTTGTGTGGCGGCACCTTTCGCGTGTCGCGTTGGGCGGCCGACCATAATGATGCCGATATACGGCGGAACAGGCTAGCGGAACTCTCCTTTTCCGCCGGGATACCGGCGAAAGGAGGTGCGTTATGAAACGCACATTGCTCACACGCCTCTCGGTAATAGCCCTCGTGGCAACCGCAATCTTTTATCCCGGCGTAGCTGCTTCCCAGGCGATGCTGGCATGTGCCAAGCGAGTCGACCTCGTCGGCTTCCTCAGTGACCACCTCTCCGAAAAGCTTTCAGCCGTCGGCAAGCTCGACCCGAGCACGATCGTTGAAGTTTACAGCGCTGACAGTGGCAACTGGACGCTCATGCTCAGCGACGTTTCCGGTCGCAGCTGCATTATTCTCAGTGGCGAAAGCTGGGAATCAATTCCTGTTTTGCCGGGGCAGAAAACCTGACGCCCAAACAGGCAATGCGAACAGGCAAAGCCTATTTGGACCCGGCACCGCGCCTCAGATGCTCGTCTAGGCGCGGCATGATCTCAACGAAGTTACAGGGCATGTGGCGATAGTCGAGCTGGGCTTTCAGGATGCCGTCCCAGGCATCCTTGCAGGCACCGGGAGAGCCGGGCAACACGAAGATGAAGGTTGCGTTGGCAACGCCGCCGGTTGCGCGTGACTGGATCGTCGCCGTACCGATCTTGTCGTAGGAAATACGGTGGAAGACCTCGGAAAAGCCGTCCATCCGCTTTTCGAACAATGGTTCGAGCGCCTCCGGCGTCACGTCGCGGCCGGTAAAGCCGGTGCCGCCCGTGGTAATCACGACATCCACTGCGTCGTCCTTTGTCCAGGTCTCCACCTGCGCGCGGATGCGTTCCTTGTCATCTGGAACGATGGCGCGAGCGGCAAGCCTGTGGCCGGCGTCCGCGATGCGGGCGACCAGCGTATCGCCTGACTTGTCGTCGGCGAGCGTCCGCGTATCGGACACGGTCAGCACGGCGATACCGACAGGGATGAAGGATCTCTCGTTGACTGCGCCTGCCATTACACCCCTCCTGCGATCGTCTCGGTCGCCTGGAAATACCAGTCGGGCCTTAGTCTGTGAAGCGTGGCGGCTGCAGTCTTCGCCTGGTCGACATCGGCAAAGATGCCGAAACATGTCGCACCGGAGCCGGACATGCGCGTCACGATCGCAGACTGGCTCTCGATCAGGCCGGATAGCGCCGCGATCTCACCGCATATGGTGCGCGCCGGCGGTTCGAGATCATTGCGCAGGGTCTTGATCGTGTCGATCCATTCGCTCTGTCCCTGCGGCATTTGCGATGGAAACAGAAGCGGGGGATTATCCTTGCGGGAGAGCTGGCGGAATACCTCCGGCGTCGACACCCCGACAAGTGGATTGCCGAGAACCATGGGAAAGGCCGGAAAGGCCGGTAACAATTCAATCGCCTCGCCGATGCCGCGCGCCACCAGTGGCCGGCTGGCAAGGCACATCGGCACATCGGCGCCGAGCTTCAAGGCGATGGCTTTGATGGTTTCCTGCGGCAGGGTGAGATGCCATAATCGCATCAGCCCGCGTAAGGTTGCTGCCGCATCTGCCGAGCCGCCGCCGATACCCGAGGCGATCGGCAGGTTCTTTTCCAGATGGATGTGAACTGCGGGGGCTTCGCGGCCGACAGACTCCGCCGCCTGTCGCAGCAGGTCGCGCGCCTTGAGCACAAGGTTGTCGCCGGCCTCGGCATCCGCTGAAAGCAGCGGACCAAAGCGCCCTGACAGGCTGAATTCGTCATGCTCGCTCGCCCGGAAGCCAAGCTGATCGCCATGACGAGCGAAGCTCACCAGCATATCGAGGAGATGATAACCGTCGGCGCGACGGCCGGTGACATGCAGCGCAAGATTGATCTTTGCGGGCGCTTCCTCCGTGAGGTCGAAATCGCCCGCTGCCAAGATCGCGTTCATGGGAAGTCTTCTTAGGACTTCTTATCGACTGGAGCCGGGGCGCCCGAATCCGGAGTTGGCGCCGGTGCCGGATCGGGCTGCTTGCTCTTGTCGACGGTCTTCGGATCGGTGTCGAGAGCAGGCAGACCCTTCTCGACCTTTTCCTTGATCTTCGGAATATCGGCTTCTTCCGGCTTCGACGCGAGCGCACGATTCCACTGGTAGACAGCTTCCAGCTTGCGGTTGACGCGCCAGTAGGCGTCGCCGAGGTGATCGTTGATCGTCGGGTCCCCGGCCTTGAGCTGCGCGGCCCGCTCGAGTTCGTTCACGGCATCGTCGAAGCGGTTGAGGCGGAAATAGGCCCAGCCGAGGGAGTCGACGATGTAGCCGTCATCCGGCTTCAGATCGACAGCCTTCCGGATCATGTCGAGACCCTGGTCGAGGTTCATGTTCATGTCGACCCAGGAGTAGCCGAGATAATTCAGCACCTGCGGCTGGTCCGGGTTCAGCTCCAGAGCCTTTTTGAAGTTCGGTTCGGCTTCCGGCCACTTCTTCAGCCGCTCATAGGCGATACCGCGCTGGAAGAACACCGCCCAGTCGCTGCGCTTCGGCACCGGCCCGATGATCTGCACGGCCTTGTCGTATGTGTCGGCCATGGCCTGGAAGTCCTTCGCATCGGAAAGGACGCTGCCATAGGCAAGGTAGCTGCGGATATCGTTGGGATCGGAATCGATCAGCGCCTTCAAGTGCTTGCGCGCATCGTCGACCTTGCCGGCCTGGGCAAGCGCGAGGCCAAGCTGCAGCTCGGAGATGCGGGACATCGGCGAATTGTCAGGCACCTTCTTGTAGAAGGCGATAGCGCGGTCGGTCTGATCCTGCTTTTCAGCGAGCCCGCCGAGAAGCACCAGCGTATCGGCAGCCTTGGGATCGAGCGAGTTGGCAATCTGCAGATAGAGCGAGACGACATCTTCGGCGCCGTCGCGGTTCAGTGCAGCGCCGACGGTGAAGAGCACGGCGGCCGCGCCTTCGCCGGCATTGGTCACCTGCTGCTCGGGCGTATCGCCCTTGCTGATGCTGTCGCGCAGAGCGTTGAGCGGGGCATAGTTGCTGACGAGGTTGTCGCCGACCGAAATCGCATCGAGCGCCTTCTGTTTGTCGCCAGCCTTGGCTTCAAGACGTGCAAGCGCCATGACGGCGCGCATGAAGGTGTCCGGGGCCGTCGCGCCGCCCGTCTTGTCGAGGATGGCGTCGTTGAGGTGCGAGCGAGCGGACTTGATATCGCCGATCGACAGGGCGATGGCGCCGGCATGATAGTTCTTGAAGATGTTGAACCAGTCCGGTCCCTTCATCTTGTCGACCATCGAGATCGCTTCCTTGCCGCGGCCGGAGCCGGCGCGCGCCCAGGCGGAGAGCAGGTTGGTCATCATCCGGTCGAGATCGTTCGGACCGTTATACTTGAGGATTTCCTGCGCGGACCGGTATTCGTGGCGGCGGATGGCATCCATGCCGCGAACGATCGTGGTGACGCGCTCGACGGAGGGGTCGTTCTTCAGCTCGTTGGCGTATTTCACGCCTTCTTCGAGATTGCCGTTGAGCAGCAGCGAAATCATCAAACGCTGGCGGATTTCCGGATTACCCGGGTCGATCATCAGCGCCTTCTTGTAAAGCGCGATGGCGGTGTCATAGTCGTGATCGACATCAGCGGTGCGGGCGGCAAGGAAGGCGCCGGCGAAGGTATCGACATTATCCGGATCGAAGGCGACCGGGGCGGTGACTTCCGCCTTTGCCGGCTTGTCCTCAGCCCGCGCGACACTCAGGGCGGACACCGAAAGGACCGCCGCCAAGGCTACGCTCGAGAGGAAACGGATGGCAAGTCTCTGCCGCATTAGAAAGCCTTTCATCGAGGGACGGCCAGCGAAGTCGCCGGCGGCATAAAGCGTTCGTGTCAACTGATTCACAACAGGATGGCTTTTTTGAAGCGGCCCTGCAACAAATTCGGTCCGCCGCTATCAATTAACGCGTTCGATGCAGAAATCGATCACTTCCAGAAGTGCCGATTTCCAGGGCGTTTCGGGGAGTGGCGCCAGAGCGTCGCGGGCGATGGTGCCGTAGTGGATGGCACGGGCAATGGTGTCGGCAAGCGCGCCATATTTCGTGATCAGGCCCAGGGCCTTTTCGAGATTTTCGTCGCTGTTGTTGCCGGTCTCGATGGCGTCACGCCAGAAGGCGCGCTCCTTCTCGGTGCCGCGGCGATATGCGAGGATGACCGGAAGCGTGATCTTGCCCTCGCGGAAATCATCGCCGACATTCTTGCCGAGATCGGCAGCCTTGCCGCCGTAGTCGAGCGCATCGTCGACGAGCTGGAAAGCGAGGCCGAGATTGGTGCCGTAAGATTTCAGCGCATTGCGCTCGGCCTTGCCGGCATTGGCGACGATCGGGCCGACTTCTGCTGCAGCTGCGAAAAGCGCGGCCGTCTTGGCGCGGATGACCGAGAGATAATCGTCTTCGGTCGTTTCCATGTTCTTGGAAACGGAGAGCTGCAGCACTTCGCCTTCGGCAATGACGCAGGCGGCCGACGACAAGACGTCGAGTGCTTCGAGCGAGCCGACTTCCACCATCATGCGGAAGGCCTGGCCAAGCAGGAAGTCGCCGACGAGCACGCTTGCCTGGTTGCCCCAGATCATGCGGGCGGTGGATCTGCCGCGACGCAGGTCGCTTTCGTCAACCACATCGTCATGCAGCAAGGTGGCCGTATGCAGGAATTCGACCGAGGTCGCGAGCTTGATATGGTTGTCGCCCTGATAGTTGTAGAGCGCTGCCGACGCGATCGTCAGCATCGGCCGCAAACGCTTGCCGCCGGAGGAGATGAGATGCTCCGCAACCTCGGGGATCATCTGCACATCCGAGCCGGCCTTGGACAGGATGAGCTGATTGACGCGTTCCATATCCGCCTTGGTCAGATCCACCAAAGGCTTGATGGATGCCAGTTTATTCTTGCTTTCTTCCAGCGGTATCACGACGCCCAACGATCCGGACTCCTGTTCATTTTCTGCAAAGCACAATAAGAAGGGGCGAAACAAGCGGCAAGAGGCGAATTGTCTCGTCGCGTAAATTTGACAGGAATTCTAGGGCTTATGCACGAACTGATCCGCACCAACGATCCCGTCCTGCTCTCGTTTGCGCAGAGTCTGATGAAGGACGCCGGGATTCATTGCTTCGTTGCGGATCAGGCCATGAGCATCCTGGAAGGCTCGCTCGGCATGCTGCCGCGCCGTTTTCTGGTGGAGGAGGAGCGTGCCGATCAGGCCCGGCGGATCCTCGTCGATGCCGGCCTCGGCGACGAGCTTCGCCCGGCGCGCGGCTGAGGTTCGCCATGGCCGAAAGTCCTTCCGAAACCATCGATGCCTTCCATCGCGGCGCGTTTCATATTGTCCAGCCAAAGGGCAGGGGGCATCGCTCAGGCATGGATGCCATGCTGTTGGCCGCGCTCGTCGCCGACGATCGCATGATCCGGGTCGCCGATCTCGGCGCTGGTGCCGGTGCAGCCGGAATGGCCGTCGCTTCGCGGCTCGACCCGGCCGAGGTGGTGCTGTTCGAGCGCTCGCGCGATATGGCCGAATTCGCCCGCAAGAGCCTGCTGCTGCCGGAAAATGCACGTTTTGCGGCTCGCGTCTCGGTGATCGAGGCCGACGTGACGCTCATCGGCAAGGCCCGTAACGAAGCGGGTCTCGCCGACGACAGCTTCCATCATGTCATCATGAATCCGCCCTTCAACGATGCCAGCGACCGTCTGACACCCGATGCGCTGAAAGCAGAGGCGCATGCCATGACGGAAGGGCTGTTCGAGCGTTGGATACGCACGGCAGGCGCTATCATGATCCCCGGTGGACAGCTGTCGCTGATCGCGCGGCCCGAATCCATCGGCGAGATCATTGCTGCCTGCGGCCGTCGCTTCGGCGGCATGGAGATCACGCCGATCCATCCGCGCGAAGGCGAAAATGCCGTGCGCATCCTGGTAACGGCGATCAAGGGATCAAGGGCTAGGTTGGCGCTGCGAATGCCCCTGACCATGCACGGCGAGGGTACGCATAAATTCACCGATTTCGTCGACGATATGAACAATGGCCGCGCCCCATATCCGCGTCGATAGACCCTCGTTCGTATTGATCGGCCAAGGAAATAAGACCCGCAATGTTGCGTTTGCCGTTTCCATGCATACATCACGGGGCAGCAAACATCATGATTCAGGGATGACGAATGGTTGAGTTCTTGAGACGCATGCTTCCGAAGCGCTTCCGCAAGGAACGGGTGATCATACCCGTGGTCCGGCTGAGCGGCGTCATCTCGTCCGGCGGCGGTCCGCTGCGGCAATCGCTTAATCTGGCGGGTGTGGCGCAGGCCTTGGAAAAAGCCTTCGAGATGAAGGCGGCTCCGGCTGTCGCCATCGTCGTCAATTCGCCGGGCGGCTCTCCGGTGCAATCGCGCATGATCTACAATCGCATTCGCGATCTGGCGTCCGAGAAAAACAAGAGAGTTCTGGTGTTCGTCGAGGATGTTGCTGCCTCAGGCGGCTACATGATCGCGCTTGCCGGCGATGAGATCATCGCCGACGCCACCTCCATCGTCGGTTCGATCGGCGTCGTCTCCGGCGGCTTCGGCTTTCCCGAACTGCTGAAGAAGATCGGGGTCGAGCGCCGCGTCTATACCGCCGGCGAGAACAAGGCGATCCTCGATCCTTTCCAGCCGGAGAAGGAAAAGGACATCGAGTATCTGAAAAGCCTACAGCTCGAGATCCACAAGGTCTTCATCGATATGGTGCTGGAGCGGCGCACCGGAAAGCTCTCGGCGGACGGAACGGTGTTCTCCGGCCTGTTCTGGACGGGCAGCCGCGGGCTGGAGCTTGGCCTCATCGATGGTCTCGGCGACATGCGCCAGGAGCTGAGGAAACGCTTCGGCGACAAGGTCAAGCTTGCGCTGGTCACCACGCCTCGCAGCCTTTTCGGTCGCAAGGCTCCGGGCATTTCGCTGGGCAGCATGGACGGCCTTGGCGCTGGCCTTGCAGCCGGGCTTGCCGAAGCGGCAGAGGAAAAGGCATTGTGGGGCCGGTACGGATTGTAATCGGGAGCGCTGGGTAATGTCCCGGATCATCTTCTTCATCGTCGTCATCGGCGGCATCTGGTTCTTGTATCGGCGCTTCGTTCGCGATGCCCAACGGCTCGCCGAAAAATCCCGACGCGCCGAAACGGAGCGGCGCACCGGCGCGATGGGAACGCTGATCAAGGATCCGAAGACCGGAGAATATCGGGTGAAGCGCGACGACGAGTAGCATCCGCGTGTCTCGGTGAGGCAAGCCGGATAGCGGTTTACGCTGCAAAGCCTTGACCCATTCGCCCCGCCGTGGCACCTGTCCGCCAAACAATTCGCTAGCAGAAGAAATCAGCTCCCATGACTGCCAACGTGCCCGACCACATGAACCCGAAGCGCTCCTTTCAGGCGTTGATCCTGACGCTGCACAATTACTGGGCCGACAAGGGTTGCGCGGTTCTGCAGCCCTACGACATGGAAGTCGGCGCCGGCACGTTCCATCCGGCCACCACTCTGCGCTCTCTCGGCCCCAAGCCGTGGCGTGCAGCCTATGTCCAGCCGTCGCGTCGCCCGTCTGACGGCCGCTATGGCGAAAACCCGAACCGCTTGCAGCACTATTATCAGTACCAGGTCATCCTGAAGCCCAATCCTCCGAACCTGCAGGAGCTATATCTCGGCTCGCTGAAGGCGATCGGCCTCGATCCGCTTCTGCATGATATCCGCTTCGTTGAGGACGACTGGGAAAGCCCGACGCTCGGCGCATGGGGCCTCGGCTGGGAATGCTGGTGCGACGGCATGGAAGTCTCGCAGTTCACTTATTTCCAGCAGGTCTGCGGCATTGAATGCGCGCCGGTTGCCGGCGAGCTGACCTACGGTCTGGAGCGTCTTGCGACCTATGTGCAGGGCGTCGATAGCGTCTATGACCTGAATTTCAACGGCCTCGAAGGCGAAGACAAGATCACCTATGGCGATGTCTTCCTGCAGGCCGAGCAGGAATATTCCCGGCATAATTTCGAATATGCCAATACCGAGATGCTGCATCGCCACTTCATCGATGCGGAGAAGGAATGCCAGGCATTGCTGGCAGCCGGCGCCCCCGGCGACAGCGAAAACCATCGCCTGCACAAGTGCGTCTTCCCGGCCTACGACCAGTGCATCAAGGCGAGCCATGTCTTCAACCTGCTCGATGCCCGCGGCGTCATTTCGGTGACGGAACGCCAGAGCTATATTCTGCGCGTGCGCACGCTGGCCAAGGCTTGCGGCGAGGCCTTCCTGCTGACCGATGCAGGCGGCGCCAACTGGAACCAGCAGGCCGCCTGAGCCTGAATTTGGGTTGGAGCGTGTGAGACGGGCGCTCCCAGAACAAATGTTCGCACGGCGCTCAATGTCTTTAAATCTACGCATCAGGCCTTCCGAAAATCGATTCCGATTTTCGGGCCGATGCTGTAGTGTCCCCATGGTTGCAGTCGCCACGGGGATATCAGATGCTTATTCTTCTCGCAGTCATAGTGCTGGCCGCGCTCTATGTCGTCTTCATCTACAACGGGCTCGTTCGCGCCCGCCAGGTTGCTGAGGAGGCATGGTCCGGCATCGATGTGCAGTTGAAGCGACGCGCCGATCTCATTCCCAATCTGGTCGAGACGGTCAAAGGTTATGCTGGCCATGAGAACAAGACGCTGGTCGAAGTTACCCAGGCGCGCAATGCGGCACAGGCCGTGCCGGCGGGTGATGTAGCGGGCCGTGCTGCGGCCGAAGGCGTTCTCAGCCAGGCGCTTGGCCGTCTGATGGTCGTTTCCGAAGCCTATCCGGACCTGAAGGCGAATACGGGCTTCGTCGAGCTGCAACAGTCGCTGGAGAAGACGGAAAACGAGATCCAGATGTCGCGTCGCTATTACAACGGCGCCGCACGCGATCTGAACGTCAAGGTCGAGACCTTCCCGAACAACCTCATTGCCGGCCCCTTCGGCTTCGTGAAGAAAGCCTATTTCGAAATCACCAACGAAGCGGATCGTGCCGTTCCCACGGTAAAGTTCTGAGATTTTTGCTATCGGTTTTTCATGCGAGGCGGTAAAGGATGCCGACCGACGGCCATCGGCCGTTTTCCTGACTGACCAAAGAGAATGATGATGGGTAGAGCCAAACTCACGATTATCCCGCCGGGCAAGCCTCTGACCGGGCGCGCCATGCCGCCGGGATCGAAGTCGATCACCAACCGCGCACTGTTGCTGGCAGGCCTTGCCAAGGGCACGAGCCGGCTGACAGGCGCGCTGAAGAGCGACGATACCCGCTATATGGCCGAAGCGCTGCGCGCCATGGGCGTCACGATCGATGAGCCTGACGATACCACCTTCATCGTGACAGGCAGCGGCAAGCTGAAGGCGCCCGCAGCTCCTCTCTTTCTCGGCAATGCCGGAACGGCGACACGCTTCCTGACAGCTGCTGCCGCCCTGGTCGAAGGCAAGGTCATCGTCGATGGCGACGAGCATATGCGCAAGCGGCCGATCGGCCCGCTCGTCGACGCGCTGCGCTCGCTCGGCATCGACGCTTCGGCTGAAACCGGTTGCCCGCCCGTGACCGTCAATGGCACCGGTCGTTTCGAGGCAAACCGCGTGCAGATCGATGGCGGCCTTTCCAGCCAGTATGTCTCGGCGCTGTTGATGATGGCGGCCGGCGGCGACCGCGCTGTCGATGTCGAGCTGCTCGGCGAGCATATCGGCGCCCTCGGCTATATCGATCTGACGGTTGCGGCCATGCGTGCTTTCGGCGCCAAGGTCGAGCGCGTGAGCCCCGTCGCCTGGCGCGTCGAGCCCACCGGCTATCATGCCGCCGATTTCCTGATCGAGCCGGATGCCTCTGCCGCGACCTATCTCTGGGCAGCTGAAGTGCTTGGTGGCGGCAAGATCGATCTTGGCACCCCGGCCGAACAGTTCTCTCAGCCGGATGCGAAAGCTTATGATCTGATTTCCAAGTTCCCGCATCTTCCGGCCGTCATCGACGGCTCGCAGATGCAGGATGCTATCCCGACGCTTGCCGTCCTTGCCGCCTTCAACGAAACGCCGGTGCGCTTCGTCGGCATCGAGAACCTGCGCGTCAAGGAATGCGACCGTATCCGCGCACTGTCGAGCGGCCTGTCGCGCATCGTTCCGAACCTCGGCACGGAAGAGGGCGACGATCTGATCGTTGCATCCGATCCGAGCCTCGCCGGCAAGGTGCTGCCTGCGGAGATCGATAGTTTCGCCGATCACCGCATTGCCATGAGCTTTGCGCTCGCCGGCCTGAAGATCGGTGGCATCACCATTCTCGACCCCGATTGCGTCGCCAAGACCTTCCCGTCCTATTGGAACGTGCTGGCTTCGCTCGGGGTCTCTTACGAAGATTGACGCTCCGCCATTCCGAGGGATGGTGGGGTGCGGAAGCATTGTTGACGCAAGGCGGCGCCGGCAACGGCGCCGCGGCCATCCTTTGGGGGAGTGATGACACGGCTTTGCGGGTTCTTCCTGGCTCTCTGCCTGCTGCTTTGCGCAACGGCTGTCACCGCGGCCGAACTCATCACCAAATTCGATCAGGCGATTACCCTGCATCGCGACGGCTCCATGCGGGTGGTCGAGACCATTGCTGTCAATTCGGAAGGCCAAGACATCAGACGCGGTATTTTCCGCGATTTTCCGCTTGCTATGACCGATGCCGGCGGCCGGGAGATCCAGGTGGATTTCAAGGTCGTGTCCGTCGAACGCGACGACCAGCCGGAGGATTGGCGCACTGAGCGCATCAAGGGCGGCGAGCGCATATACATCGGCAATGCCGAGCGGGTCTTGAAACCCGGCCCGCATAGCTTCCGCATCACCTACGACACCAATCGTCAGATGCGCTATTTCGACGATCACGACGAGCTCTATTGGAACGTGACCGGCAATGGCTGGCTGTTCCCGATCATCAACGCCAGGGCAACCGTCACATTGCCTGACGGCGTGCGGCCGCAACAGCTTGCTTTCTTCACCGGGCCGCTCGGTGCCAACGGCAAGAGTGCCAGCGCCAGCGCGGACGGCAATGTAGCTACCTTTACGACAACCCGGCCGCTCGCGAGCGCCGAAGGTCTGACAATCGCCATCAAGCTTGCAAAAGGGGCGATTGCGCCGCCGAGCGACAGCCAGCAATGGGGCTGGTTCCTCAGGGATCATCTCGACACGACGATCGCCATCGGCGGCCTGATCCTGCTGTTTGTCTACTATATGCGCAGCTGGATTGCGGTTGGCCGCGACCCGCCGGCCGGCGTCATGGTCCCGCGCTGGGATCCGCCCGAAGGCATTTCACCGGCCCTGGTCAATTATATCGACAACAAGGGTTTTGCCAGCTCCAGCTGGACGGCATTCTCGGCAACGGCGATCGATCTTGCCGTGCGCGGTTATGTCATTCTCGACGATCTCGCGGGAAAGGTGGTCATCCGCCCCACGGGCAAGGCTGGCACTGATCTGGGCGGTGGCGACAAGGTGCTGATGCAGGCCGTCGGGCCATTCTCTCCACTTGTCATCGACAAGGCGAACGGCGAGGTGGTGCAGCGGCTCGGTTCGAAATTCCGCAGCGCCATCGAGCGCGATCATCGCGGCGAGTACTACAAGGCGAATTCGCTCTATGTGATCGCCGGTATTGCCCTTTCTCTTCTGGTTCTGGCTGCGATCGTCATCTTCGGCCGCCTGCACGAGAATGCGCTGCCGCTGATCGTCGTGCCCGGTTTCCTGTCGATTTTCGTGACGATCTTTGCGAGCTCGATCGGCCGCAGGTTCCGCAAGCATAATGCGAGCCTCGCCCAGCGCATTGTTTCGGTGCTTATCTTCGCCTTCTTCGGTTCCGTCTTCGTCTCGATTGCCGTTAGCGGTTTTGCCGCCGCGGTCGTGCCGCTCTGGGAGGCAGGTCTGTTGCCGCTGGTCGCAGGCATCGTCGGCATTTTCGCGCTCAACGTCGTCTTCTATTTCCTGATGGGCGCGCCAACGCCGCTCGGGCGTAAGATGATGGATGGCATTGCCGGTCTCAGACAATATCTGACGCTGGCGGAACGCGACCGGATGAACATGCAGGGCGCACCACAGATGTCGCCAGGGCATTTCGAAACGCTGCTGCCCTATGCGGTAGCACTCGGCGTTGAAAAACCATGGTCCAGCGCCTTCGAGACATGGCTTGCCACGGCAGCGGGGGCAACAGCCGCCGCCTATGCGCCGATGTGGTATTCCGGCGACTTCCGCCCGGGCAACATTGGCGGAACGATCGGCGACTTCTCTTCCTCGATGGCTTCCACCATCGCCTCGACCATTCCTGCGCCTGCCTCCAGCTCATCCTCCGCTTTCAGCAATGGGGGAGGCGGCAGCGGTGGCGGCGGGTTCTCCGGAGGCGGTGGCGGCGGTGGAGGCGGAGGAGGTTGGTAGTCACTTAGGAATCGGCTTTGCGGGGTGGGCCATTGTTGGGGTGGGGCATGGGAATTTCATTTTTAATCAGAAGTGCGCTCGCAGCGCTTCTGTATATCGCCGTGGCACATGCTGCGACGGCGGCCGAGGTCATTAACAGCTTCAATCAGACGATTACCGTCGATCGCAGCGGTTCGTTGCAAATCATCGAGACAATCGCGGTGAATGCGGAAGGCAAGGCCATCCGTCGCGGTATTTTTCGTGATTATCCGCTTGACTTTGAAAATGCCGCAGGGCGCAAGAAACGCGTCGATTTCAGCGTGATATCCGTCGAGCGAGACGGTCAGCCGGAAGAGTGGCGTCAGGAAGGGATCGATGGCGGCACGCGCATTTACATCGGTCGCCCCGACAAGGACGGAAAGACGTTCTCGCTCGACCGCGGCAAGCATACATTCCGTATAACTTACAAGACGGATCGGCAGTTCCGGTTCTTCGACGATTATGATGAGCTTTATTGGAACGTCACCGGCAATGGCTGGCAGTTTCCGATCTTGAAGGCGTCCGCGACGATTGTCCTGCCCGATGGCGTGAAGTCTCAAAGGTTGGCCTATTTTACCGGCGTTGCCAACGCAACCGGCGGGGACGCCACGGCAGTTCAGCTGGCAGATAAGATCATCTTTTCCACGACCCGTTCTCTGGCGAAAGGCGAGGGGTTGACGGTTTCGGTCATGCTACCGAAGGGGTCTATCGTGGTGCCGGACGATGCGCCTGCGCTGACTATGACTGCGGCGCTCGGCCTGTTTGTCATCGTTGTATACCACCTGCTGGCTTGGCGCCGCGCGCGGAGAGACCCTTCCCCCAAAGTGCTCGTCCCGGTCTGGGATCCGCCCGAGAATGTTTCGCCTGCGGTCGCAAACTATATCGATAACAAGGGTTTCCCCAATGGCGTGGGAACGGCGATATCGGCTGCTCTTCTCGGCCTTGCGGTCAAGGGTTACGTCAAACTCGACGACCTCGGCGAGAGGCTTTTGGTGCACTCCACCGGAAAGCCGCCGTCCGAGGCGCTTGATAATTCCGAATTGGTATTGATGAACGCTATCGGTCCTCGCGACCCGCTGGTGTTCGATCGCAAGAATGACGCTGAAGCAAGGCGTGTGGCCTGGTTATTTCGGAAGGTAATCGAGCGTGACCATGAAGGTCGATACTTCAAGTCCAACGCCTCGTATCTGGGAGGCAGCTTACTGTTGACCCTAGCGGCGCTTGGCGTGGTTTCGATGAGCGGCCGGGACAGCGGCGGTTTTGCAATGACGCTAGTATTTGGCCTGTTTGCATTAATGATCGGAGGACTAACCACGTTTCTCCATCGGCGCGGTGTCAGTCGGCGGACGCGTCTTTCTGCGATCTGGTGCCTTGTGTTTCTATTCGGCTTTTGCGCGTTGATGTTCATAGTCGCGACGGCGTCTGACAGATCGTGGACGGTGCGTTCGGAAGGGATGCTGCTGGCCGGATTGATAATGGCCATCGTCGGCGCCAATTTCGTCTTCGTCCCTCTCGTCGAAACATGGACGAAGCTCGGCGCCAGAACGATCGGACAGATCGAGGGTTTGCGGCAATATCTTTCACTGGTCGACGAAGGGCGGATGGTCGTGCAGGACGATGTCCGCATGTCGCCGGAGCATTTTGAGAGGCTGCTGCCCTACGCCGTCGCGCTTGGCGTGGAAAAGAAATGGTCACAAGTGTTTGAGACATGGATCACTAAGGCCGCCGGAAAGGTTGCGGGACCAGAGCAAGCGTCTTCCTACCAACCGACATGGTGCAGTCGATACCATCACTACCATGATCATGGCGCGGGGTGGGTAAGAGGTGTCGCCGAGCTGCCGTCGGCCGTTGCCGCATTCATCCCATCCACTATTTCTTCTGCGCCGGTTTCGGCCGATATCTCCGCCTTTTCGGGAAGCGTATCGTCGGATTCATCCAGCCGAAACGAGACCTCCGAGGATCCACCGGACCGACGTGGCGGCTCCGTCGGCGGGGGCGGTGGCGGTGGAGGCGGTGGAGGGTGGTAAATTCGCCGTTTGCCTTGGTGACTTTTGTCGCCGGGCTTGCTAAGTCCGCCCGGACCATTTCTGCCTCAACGCAAAGACAGCTCCCATGCCCGATCTCCTTCTCGAACTCCGCTCCGAGGAAATTCCCGCCCGTATGCAGCGCAAGGCTGCCGGTGACCTGAAGAAGCTGGTGACCGATGCCCTGGTCGAAGCGGGTCTTTCTTATGAGGGGGCCAGGGAATATTGGACGCCGCGGCGCCTCACGCTCGATATTCGCGGCCTGACCGCGCGCTCGGCCGATGTGCGCGAAGAGCGCAAGGGTCCGCGCACCGATGCCAACGAGAAGGCGATCGAAGGCTTTTTGCGTGGCGCAGGCCTTTCTTCGATTTCAGAAGCTCAGGTGCAGAGTGACCCGAAGAAGGGCGATTTCTACGTTGCCGTGATTTCCAAGCCTGGTCGCGCCGCAGAGGAGATCGTTGCGGCCGTGATGCCCGACATCATAAGAAACTTCCCCTGGGCGAAATCCATGCGCTGGGGCAACGCATCGGTAAAGCCCGGCTCGCTGCGTTGGGTGCGCCCGCTGCAATCGATCGTCTGCACCTTCGGCACCGAGCATGAAGAGACCGTGGTCATCCCCTTCGAGATTGACGGTATCGTTGCTTCCAACGTGACCTATGGCCATCGCTTCCATGCGCCAGGCCCGATTACGGTCAAGCGTTTCGATGACTATGTCTCGAGCCTCGAAAAGGCCAATGTCATCCTGGATGCGGAGCGCCGCAAGGACATCATCCTGCATGATGCCCGCGACATCGCCTTTGCCAACGGCCTGGAGCTGGTCGAAGACGAAGGCTTGCTGGAAGAAGTATCCGGCCTCGTCGAGTGGCCGCAGGTGCTGATGGGCTCCTTCGAGGAAGACTATCTGTCGATCCCGTCCGAGATCATCCGCCTGACTATCAAGACCAATCAGAAGTGTTTCGTCACCCGTCCGCAGGCCGGCGAGACGCTGTCCAACCGCTTCATTCTCGTCGCCAATATCCAGGCGACGGATGGCGGCAAGGAAATCATCCACGGCAACGGCAAGGTCGTGCGCGCCCGTCTGTCCGACGCGCTGCACTTCTGGAAGCGTGACCAGGGCGATCTGCCCGATCTCGAAACGCTGGAAGCTTCCGCTAAAAAATTCGGTCTCGACCTAAAGAAGCCGCTCGATCAGCGCATGGCGAAGCTCGACGCATTGAACGTCACCTTCCATGCCAAGCTCGGCAGCCAGGGCGAGCGTGTCGCCCGCATCCGTGCGCTGGCCACTGACCTCGCCAAAATTACTGGCGCCGATGCCGCTCTGGTCGATCGCGCCGTTGTGCTGGCCAAGGCTGACCTTCGCACCGAAGCCGTCGGCGAGTTCCCCGAGCTTCAGGGCCTCATGGGCCGCAAATATGCGGTACTGCAGGGCGAGAACGGCTCGGTCGCCGCCGCTATCGAGGATCACTACAAGCCGCAAGGCCCGTCCGACCGCGTCCCCGAAGACAAGGTCGCGATCACGGTCGCGCTCGCCGACAAGCTGGATACGCTCGTCGGCTTCTGGGCGATCGACGAAAAGCCAACGGGCTCGAAGGACCCCTACGCGTTGCGCCGTGCCGCGCTTGGCGTCGTCCGCATCCTCCTGGAACGCGGCGTGCGCTTGCCGCTGCTCGCGACCACCAAGGATGCAGACCTGCTCGCTTTCTTCCATGATCGTCTCAAGGTTTATCTCCGCGATCTTGGCGCCCGCCACGATCTGATAGACGCAGTGCTGACGCCGGAGACCGACGATCTGCTGATGGTCGCCCGTCGCGTCGAGGCGCTGACCGCCTTCATCACCTCTGAGGACGGCAAGAACCTGCTGGCGGGCACCAAGCGCGCCACCCAGCTTCTGGCTGCCGAAGAGAAGAAGGGCACCGTCGTTGCCGATAGTGTTTCGGAAGCCCTGCTGAAGCTCGATGCGGAAAAGGATCTCTTCGCCGCCGTCAAGGCCGCCTCCGCCGAGGCTTCCGGCGCAATTGCCAAGGAAGATTTCCGCTCGGCCATGGCAGCCCTTTCCAAGCTGCGCGCGCCCGTGGATCGCTTTTTCGAAGATGTACTCGTCAATGACGAAGATGCCGCCATCCGCGCCAATCGTCTGGCGCTGCTGCATCTGATCCGCGAGGCAACCGGCACCGTCGCCGATTTCTCGAAAATCGCGGGATAAGGCATGGGCGCGCGATGACCGGAAAGATCCTCGTCAGCGCCTGCCTCATGGGCCATGCCGTTCGCTATGACGGCCGTTCCAAGCCGCTCATCCATCCGGCAATCGATCGCTGGCGCGAAGAGGGGCTGTTGGTGACGATCTGTCCGGAAATGTCCGCAGGGATGGCCGTACCGAGGCCACCGGCCGAGATTGCGGGCGGCGCAACCGGCAAGGATGTGCTTGCAGGCACGGCAACGGTCATGGAGATCACTGGCGGCGATGTCACGGCGGAGTTTCGTCGAGCAGCGGAAAATGCACTGGCGCTCGCACAGGAAACCGGCTGTCGCTATGCCCTCCTGATCGACGGCAGCCCGTCCTGCGGCTCCGGCTTCATCTATGACGGCTCATTTTCCGGCGGCCGGCAGAATGGCATGGGCGTCACGGCGGCATTGCTCAAGCAGGCCGGCATTGAAGTCTATTCCGATCGCGAGATCGAAAGCCTTGTCGAGCGGCTGAAAATCGCAGACTAAAGCCAATCGCAGTTTAAAAGAAAACCGCCGGACGCGAGCCCGGCGGTTTCGGTTTTCTGTCCGACGCTGATTAGGCGGCGCGGCGATGATCCATGGCCGAGCGGCCTTCGGCAACGCGGAAGCCGCGGATGAGCGCAAGAAGATCTTCCGTATCGGCGGCGAGCGTCTCGGCCGATGCGGTGGTCTCTTCGGCCATGGCGGCGTTCTGCTGCGTGGCGGCATCGAGCTGGTTCATCGAAGAGGAGATCGAGCGCAGCGTCGTGTCCTGCTCGGAGGCGCTGTGGGCGATCTTCGAGACGATCTCGTTGGCGGCCTTGATCTGGTCGGAGATGCGCTTCAGCGCTTCGCCTGCCTCGCCGACGAGACGGACGCCCTGGTCGACCTGGCCGGAGGAGCGAGCGATCTGATCCTTGATCTCCTTGGCGGCTGCCGCAGAGCGCTGGGCCAGTTCACGCACTTCCTGGGCGACGACAGCAAAGCCCTTGCCCGATTCGCCGGCTCTGGCGGCCTCGACGCCGGCATTGAGCGCAAGCAGGTTGGTCTGGAAGGCGATCTCGTCGATGACGCCGATGATCTTGCCGATTTCCGAGGAAGATCTCTCGATGCCGCTCATCGCTTCGATTGCCTGGGCAACGACTGCGTCGCTACGCGAGGCCTCGGTGCTGACTGAGTGAACGCGCTTGCTGGCCTCATGTGCGCCCTCCGCCGTCTGGCGGACGGCAACGGTGAGCTCATCGAGTGCTGCCGAGGTCTCTTCCAGGCTGGCGGCCTGGCGTTCGGTGCGCTGCGACAGTTCGTTGGAGGCGCGGCGGATTTCTTCCTTGCTGAGGCCGATGTCGTTGCCCTTGGCATTGACGCGACCCATCGCGGCTTCGAGATGCGACAGCGCCTCGTTGAAGTTGTTGCGAAGGCCGGCATAGCTGGCGCCGAGATCGCCGCAACGCACCGTCAGGTCGCCGCGGGCGAGATCTTCCAGCGCCTTGCCAATGACGGAGACGACGCGCGCCTGCTCACGGGCTTCGTCCTGCTGCTGGCGCATGTTCTGTTCGCGCTCGCTGCTGATTTCGAGTTCCTGGGCTGCCTGTCGGTCGGCCAGCATGTGGCGTTCGCGGATCTTTTCCTGCAACGCCTGGGTCGCCTTTGCCATAAGGCCGATTTCATTGCGCATCTCGACGTGCGGGATTGTGATCTTCACGTCTTCATCGGCTACGGCCTTGAGGGCTGCATGGACATTGGCGAGCGGTCGGGTGATCCCGCGGATGCAATAGAGAGCCGCACCGATACCGATGACGAAGACGATGCCGCAGATGAGCAGAGCGCGCCACATCGTCGTGTTGATCTGCTCTTGCAGGTCATCCATGTAGACGCCACAGCCGAGCACGATCTGCCAGGGGTCGAAAGCGGCCGAGTAGCTGCCCTTCAGAAAGAAGTCGCTATCGGGATGGCCGGGCTTGTTCCAATAATAGATGGTGCGGCCGCCACCCTTGATGGCCTTCTCGACCATTTCCTTGCTGAAATGGGTGCCGTTCTTGTCGACCTGCGAGGACATGTCCTTGCCGATATTGACCGGGCTCGGGTGAATGCGCTGCACGACATTGTAGTCGAAACCGAAGAGATAGCCCGCCGGTGCGAAGCTGACATGCGACAAGACCTTGAAGGCCTCGGCCTGGGCGGCCTCATGCGTCAGCTCGCCGGATTTTTCGCGCTGATAATACTGGTTCAAAACGGAAACGCCGGATTCGACCTGCGTGCGCAGCATATCGAAGCGGTCGTCATAGATGGAATCGGCCTGAGACTTGATCTGAAAATAAGTGGCCACGGCGAAGGCGGCCATTAGGACGCCGAGCAGGGCAAATAGTTGATGCGCGATCTTGAGATTCTTCAATAGTGCCTCCACAGGTAACTGGGTACCGGTGCGGTATCCTACCGCCTGTGCGAGCGCCTGAGAGAGACCCAATACGTTTGCCGCTGCTTGAATGACATGCTGCTGTCCGGTGGACAGTAAAATCGCCGTTTATGTCTAAAAAATCTTTAATTGCAGGGACATGGTTGTATCTTACCCTAGATGAAACCGGGGATATGCTCCTGCAGGCAACAGTAATATCCGGTTTGAGTTGTCGCCAATGGCAGCTTTTACTGGACCACGGATCTTTTATTTTGATAATTCGAATGTTCTTAAATGTAGATTCGCATAATAACCGAGAATCTTGAACTCGCGGCGCAAGTCGTGAGGAGGCAGAGCAGTAAATCCAGCTCTTACTGACGAAGCTCGAAGGTAGAGATATCAAGACGTGCGGGTTCGTGAGCCGTCGCCAACAGCGATGCCGTCTTGGCCGTGAGGTCGATACCGTCAGGAGAGGTGCCGGCAGCAGCCAGCGCTTCAGGGGTAGGCTTGCTGACGAACATCACCGGGGAGCCTCCCATCCAGGCCTCGGTACGCACGACCCTCTTTTCGCCATCGACCGTCTGAATGGCAACCGATTGAGTGCCGGGCGCGAGGGTCGGGACGGTGTATTCCTTTTCCCTCTCCTGCGGCTTGAGAGGAGGGCACTCTGCGCAGCTCTTCTCGACAATGCTGGTCTTGTCGCCACGCATCGTGCCGTCGATGGACTGGATGGACGAAGCCATGGCCGAACCACCGGCCAGCACGCATGCCAAGGTCAGGAAGAAGGAACGCATCGCAAACAACTCCATCCAAAGCATGTCGCGCAAAAGTGTAGGGCGGTTTTGCGATAATGACATGCGTGAAATCAAAGGCCTGAAGCGCGGAGCGCGAATCCCGGAGATCGCGACACGCTTCAGATTGAAGGAGACTTTAGCGAAGCTTTGTTTCCATACCGTCAGGAGATTAGGTAAAGATTTAATGGACTGCCGGCTGAGGCATCGGCCGTTTGTTTACCCTTCGCGCTCGACTGCACGCCAGCCGATGTCGTTGCGGTGAAAGCCGTTTTCCCATTCCACGTCACCGGCAAGCGCATAGGCGCGCTTCTGTGCCTCGCCGACAGTCTTGCCGGTCGCGGTGACGTTGAGAACGCGGCCGCCGGTCGCCACCAGCGCTCCATCCTTCAAGGCTGTGCCGGCATGAAACACCTTCGATCCCTCGCTGTCGGCGGGGAGTGCCGCAATCGGCGTATTCTTGGCGTAGGAGCCGGGATAGCCTTTGGAGGCCATGACCACGGTCAGTGCCGGGTCGTCGCTCCACTCGGCGCTCACCTGATCGAGCGTACCGTTGGCGCAGGCAAAGAGCAGCGGCAGCAGATCACTCTTCAGCCGCATCATCAGCACCTGGCATTCCGGATCACCGAAGCGGACATTGTATTCGATGAGTTCCGGACCCTTGGCGGTGATCATCAACCCCGCAAAGAAGACGCCACTGAAGGGATGGCCGCTTTCCGCCATGCCCCGCATTGTCGGCTCGATGATTTCCTTCATCGTGCGCTCGACCATGTCCGGCGTCATGACCGGAGCCGGGGAGTAGGCGCCCATGCCGCCCGTGTTTGGGCCTGTGTCGCCGTCGCCGACGCGCTTGTGGTCCTGTGCGGTGGCCAGCGCCAGAGCATGCTTGCCGTCGCAGAGGCAGAAGAAACTTGCCTCCTCGCCATCGAGATAGGCTTCGATCACGACTTCCGCACCGGCCTCGCCAAATGCACCTTCGAAGCAATCGTCGATGGCCGCCAATGCTTCGTCGACCGTCATGGCGACCGTCACGCCCTTGCCGGCGGCAAGCCCGTCGGCCTTGACGACGATCGGCGCACCCTGCGCACGAACATAGGCCTTCGCCTTCGGCGCGTTGTTGAAGCGCTGATAGGCCCCGGTCGGGATGTCGTAGCGGGCGCAGATATCCTTGGTGAAGCCCTTGGATCCCTCGAGCTGTGCCGCCGCTGCCGAAGGGCCGAATACGGCGATGCCAGCGGCGCGCAGCGCGTCGGCAATACCCGCAACCAGCGGCGCTTCCGGCCCGACAACCACGAAGTCGATGGCTTTCTCTTTGCAGAAGGCGACGACAGCATCGTGATTGTCGATATCGAGTGCCGCCAGCGTCGCATGCTCGGCGATGCCGGGATTGCCAGGCGCGGCGTAGAACTCCGTCATGAGAGGCGATTGCGCCAGTTTCCAGGCCAGTGCGTGCTCGCGTCCGCCCGATCCGATCAACAGAACTCTCATGGCTTGCCCTTTCGTTGCGTTCCTTTGCGCGGTTAAGCGGGCGTGGCCCAAAGGTCAAGCATCAAATCCTGTGGAGGTTCCGCGACCAACATTGCCACGCCTTTTTCTATCGCTAAAGCGAGATGCGATTTCGACGCGAGATCGTCCGGTTCCTGCGTGGATCGGCACGATCCGCGTCGAAAACTGTTTCTTATGCCAGCGGGATCGTGCTTATGGTCCCCTTCACGATTGTCCAGTTCAGAGAGTCACATGGCCGCCGATATTCGTTCCCTTGCCGCAACCATTGCCGCCGAGATCAATGCCCGCCCGGATCAGGCCAAATCAGCCATCGAGCTTCTCGACGAAGGCGCGACCGTGCCGTTCATAGCCCGCTACCGCAAGGAAGTGACGGGTGGTCTCGATGACACGCAGCTGCGCACGCTGGCCGAACGGCTGGTCTATCTGCGCGAACTGGAAGCCCGCCGCGCCGCCATTGTCGAATCCATCACCGGCCAGGGCAAGATGACCGACGAGCTTATGCGCAAGGTCGCCACCGTTGCCACCAAGGCCGAGCTGGAAGATCTTTATCTGCCTTATAAGCCCAAGCGCCGCACCCGTGCCGAAATCGCCAGGGAGCGCGGCCTCGGCCCGCTCGCCGATACGATCCTCGCCGATCGCTCGAAGGAGCCGGCGGCTCTCGCCGAAGGCTTCATCACAGCCGAGGTTACGGATGTGAAGACGGCGCTCGAGGGCGCGCGCGACATCATCGCCGAAGGCATTGCCGAAAATGCCGACCTGCTCGGCAAGCTGCGCGGCTATATGAAGGTGAACGCCACCCTCAAAGCTGCCGTCGTCGACGGCAAGCAGGAGGCCGGCGCCAAATTCTCCGATTACTTCGCGCATCAGGAGCGCTGGGCGACAGCCCCCGGCCATCGTGCACTCGCCATGCTGCGCGGCTGGAACGAAGAGTTCCTGACGCTGAATATCGAAGTCGATGTTGATGCCGTCTCCCCGAACAAGCCTGTCGAGCGGATGATCACCACCGCCTACGAGATCGGCCCGAACCGGCCTGGCGACCGCTGGCTCACCGAGGTTGCGAGCTGGACGTGGCGTGTGAAGCTCTCCATGTCGCTGTCGCTCGACCTGATGCGCGAACTGCGCGAGCGCGCCGAAGAAGAGGCGATCCATGTTTTCGCCCGCAATCTGAAGGATCTGCTGCTGGCCGCGCCCGCCGGCTCGCGCTCCACCATGGGCCTCGATCCGGGCATCCGTACCGGCGTCAAGGTGGCTGTCGTCGACGGCACCGGCAAGCTCTTGGAGACGACGACGGTCTATCCTTTCCCGCCGAAGAACGATGTGCGCGGCACGCAGGCGACCCTTGCGGCCCTCATCCGTAAGCACAAGGTCGAGCTGATCTCCATCGGCAACGGCACCGGCAGCCGCGAGACGGAAAAGCTGGTGGCCGATATGCTGGCGGAATTGCCGGCGCCGAAGCCCACCAAGGTCATCGTCTCGGAGGCAGGCGCCTCCGTCTATTCCGCCTCGGAAACGGCAGCGCTTGAGTTCCCCGGCCTCGATGTCTCGCTGCGCGGTGCCGTCTCCATCGCCCGCCGCCTGCAGGATCCGCTGGCCGAACTGGTGAAGATTGAGCCGAAGTCGATCGGCGTCGGCCAATATCAGCACGATGTCGACCAGCAGAAGCTCTCCCGTTCGCTGGATGCGGTCGTCGAAGATGCGGTGAATGCCGTCGGCGTCGACCTGAACACGGCCTCGGCGCCGCTGCTGGCCCGCGTCTCCGGCCTCGGCCCCTCGATCGCCGAGGCGATCGTCAAGCATCGTGATGGTGAAGGCGCCTTCGAAACCCGTCGCGATCTGTTGAAGGTCGCGCGTCTCGGTCAACGCACCTTTGAGCAATGCGCGGGCTTCCTGCGCATTCCCAATGGCAAGGAGCCGCTGGATGCTTCCTCCGTGCATCCGGAAGCCTACGGCGTCGCCAAGAAGATTGTCGCCGCCTGCGGTCGCGACCTGCGCACGCTGATGGGCGATACGGCTGCGCTGAAGTCCGTCGATCCCAGACAGTTCATCGACGAGAAATTCGGTCTGCCGACCGTGCGAGATATCATCGCCGAGCTGGAGAAGCCCGGCCGCGACCCGCGTCCGAGCTTCAAGACCGCGACCTTCGCCGAAGGCGTGAACGAGATCAGCGACCTCAAGCTTGGCATGTTGCTGGAGGGGACTGTTACCAATGTCGCCGCCTTTGGCGCCTTCGTCGATATTGGCGTCCATCAGGACGGTTTGGTGCATGTCTCGCAACTGGCCGACCGCTTCGTCAAGGATCCGCATGAGGTCGTGAAGGCCGGCGACGTGGTCAAGGTGAGAGTGGTCGAGGTCGACGCTAAGCGGAAGCGAATCGCCCTGTCGATGCGCAAAGATGGCGGCACTGCGGCGGCCCCCCCAGGGCGTGAGTCGCGCGAGCAGAACGGTGCCCGCAACGCTAGCGTTAAGAACAATAGCCGCCCAAAGACCGAAGAACGGGGTAGTTTTGGTGCCGCCTTGGCGGACGCACTCAAACGAAAATAAGGACTTAGCGAGAGATTATGCAAGAATGTCACACTCTGGCAGAGTTGTTGCCAGAGTGCCAACCTGTGCGAAAAGCTGATCTTGCCACTCAGCTGTGAGGCGCTAAAGTCTGCCTTAATGTCATGTCATAACATTCGAGGCGTCCATGGCGTCGGCACTTCTTTCTCTCGTTAAGAAACTCATCCGTAAAGGCTCCTTCAAGCTCACGCTCGCATCCGGCGAGACGCACACGATCGGTGACGGCTCCGGCGAAACGATCGTGGCGCGCATTGCCGACCAGCAGGCGGAAGACGCGATTGCGCGCGATCCGACGCTGAAGCTCGGCGAGATGTACATGGAGGGCCGCTTCATTCTAGAGCAGGGGGATATCTATGAATTCCTCTCGCTGGTGAAGCAGAATACCACCAACGAAATCTTCGATTTCCGCATGGCGGCGCTGCTGTTCGGACGTATCGTCTGGCAGCAGCTCAAGAGCCGCTCGCCGGTCAATCGCAACAAATACAATGTTGCGCATCACTACGACCTGTCGGCGAAGCTGTTCGATCTCTTCCTCGATGAGGATTGGCAATATTCCTGCGCCTATTTCAATCCGCCCGGCATCAGCCTCTACGAAGCGCAGGTGGCCAAGAAGCGCCATATCGCCGCGAAGCTGTTGGTCGAGCCGGGTCAGAAGGTGCTGGAGATCGGTTCTGGCTGGGGTGGCATGGCCATGTATCTGGCGGAGGCCTATCCGGGCCTTGACGTCACCGGCATCACGCTCAGCGAAGAACAGCTGAAAGTATCTCGCGAACGTGCGGCCAAGCGCGGCCTGTCCGATCGCGTCCGCTTCGAACTCCAGGACTATCGTTACCTGACCGGCAAGAAATTCGACCGCATCGTTTCCGTCGGCATGTTCGAACATGTCGGTATCGGCGATTACGGCAAGTTCTTCCGCAAGGTTTCGGAGCTGCTTGATGATAATGGCGTGATGTTGCTTCATTCCATCGCGCGTCCGAAGCCGAGCTACGCCACCAACGCCTTCATCGAAAAGTATATTTTCCCGGGTGGCTACATCCCGTCGATCGGCGAGACCACGCCGCCGCTCGAGAAGGCCGGTCTGCTGACGAGGGACGTCGAAACCCTGCCGATGCACTATGCCTATACGCTCAGGCATTGGCGCAACAACTTCGTCGCCCGCAAGGCCGACGCCGTTGCGCTCTACGACGAGAAGTTCTTCCGCATGTGGGAATTCTATCTGGCCGGCTCCGAAATGGGCTTCCGCTGGGATGAGCTTTTCATCATGCAGATTCAGATCGCCAAGAACCAGTTCGCCGTTCCCGACAACCGCAATTACATCGGCGAGCGCGAGGCAAAGCTCAGGGAATTCGAGGCAACGCGCGCGCCTCTGGAAAAGGTAACGTTCTAAAATTCCCTATCGTCACTTCATCGCGCCGGCCCTTGGATTTCCATGGGCCGGCGTTCGCATTTCTGGGTTGCCGTTGCCGGGTTGACCGACTTTCGGGCTATCGCCCGACATGAACCTTGAACGTTCCGTCCTGCACCGTGCCGTCGGTATGCAATCCCGTCAGCCGCAGCGTGAACTGATCCGTCCCGGTGAAGCCGGCGTTTGGCGTATAGTAGATGATGTTGCCCTGAACTGTCTTGCCGCTGCACAGATAGGCGTTGCTGTCCTTCGGGAATTTCGCGGCCACCGGGCCATGCTCGACCTCGACCTTGCCATGGGCCGGATCCTTGACGACGCCCGTATACGGGAAGCCTGCGAAGGTGCAATCCTGCTTTACAAGAGAAGCGCTGGTGATTTTTGTCTTCTTGCCGGATGCGGCCCTGACGGAAAACTGGCTTTGCTTGGCGCCGCTGATCGGAGTGCCGACACAGCTTGAGAGTGCCACGCCGATGCCGAGAAATAAGCCCAGGGAAATCAGGGATGTGGTCTTCATGTGTTTCTCTCTGCAGACTATGGGGCTTCGATTGATCAGATATTGCCCGCACCATCCGATCAGTACCTGTGATTGAATAATCCATTTCGGATTTAAATCACCGCGGCACGTCGGCGCAAAGCAACGGCTGGGCCGGTTTTCCACTTAAATTCGCTGCCGTCGGTAACAGTTCGTTGTGGTTAAGAGAGCGGTAACGCGATCCGAATAGTTTGGGGCAACTCTAGGGCCGCGTGTATGGCCTTTTGTATTGCGTATCAGGGGGTTGCATCATGTTCGCGAGATCGCGTCTTTTCATCAGTTTCGGTTTGCTCGTCGCTTCTGCTTCTGCGGCCGCCGCAGACGGCCAGCATTTCTGGTCGGGCAATTGGTATCTAAGCGTCGGCGCGGCCGGTTTCTCTGCGCCCAAATTCGAAGGCGGCAAGCACAACAGGCTGCAATGGCAGCCGCTGGTGTCGGTCGGCAGGCAGGGGCCAGGCCCGCGTTTCTCCTCGCGTAACGACAATCCGTCCTTCGCTCTCATCGAGAGTGATGCCTTTCGGGTCGGTATCGTCGGCAAGTTCGTGCGCAGCCGCGACACCAGCGACGGCAGTGAACTCAAAGGGCTTAAAAAGGTGAAATGGGGCCTGGAGGCCGGCGGTTTCGCCGAGGTCTATCCGACCGATTGGCTGCGCGCGCGTGTCGAAGTGCGCCAGGGCATCCGTGCCCATAGCGGCCTCGTCGCCGATGCCGCCGTCGATGCCTTCACCGACATCACCCCGGAACTACGCCTGTCCGGCGGCCCCCGTATGACTGTCGCCTCGAGCGACTATTTCAACACCTATTATGGCGTCAATGCCCGGGAGTCGGCGGCATCGGGCCTTAGCCCCTATAATCCGGGAGGCGGCATCAAATCCGTTGGTGTTGGCGGTGCATTGACCTGGAAGGCATCGGAGAACTGGACCACCAGCACATTCCTCGAATATACGCGCCTGACTGGTCCTGCCGCCGACAGCAGCCTCGTGCGCGAGCGCGGCGACCGCAACCAGCTCCTCATTGGCATGTCGGCCAGCTACAAGTTCAACTTCACGGCCAACTGACGAATGAGCGGGGCTGCGGCCCCGTCGCCGCTTGACCTTGAACGCCTGATATCACTACTACTCGCTCATGCAAAAGACAGGCGACATCAACGGGCGCGTCGCTGACGCGCCATCCGGAAACTGGGTGTATCGAGTGCTGCCCCCGTGGCTCTGGCCCTATGCGCAGCTGGCGCGCTGGGACAGGCCGATCGGCTGGCAGCTCCTGATGTGGCCGTGTTTCTGGTCGGTGGCGCTCGCCGCCAATGCCTCGATTTCGATGGGACGGGGTTCGCCGGGCCTGGTCGTGATCTATCACCTCGCGCTTTATTTCATCGGCGCGGTCGCCATGCGGGGCGCCGGCTGCACCTATAATGATCTGGTCGACCACGAGATCGACATGTCTGTGGCGCGCACCCGGTCGCGCCCGCTGCCATCGGGCCGCGTGACGCGCCTTCAAGCCAAGGTCTTCATCGCGCTTCAGGCTCTCGTCGGCCTGCTGGTTGTGCTGCAGTTCAACTGGTTTACCGTCATCCTCGGCGTGCTGTCGCTCGGTATCGTCGCGCTCTATCCTTTCGCCAAGCGCTTCACCGACTGGCCGCAATTCTTCCTCGGGCTCGCTTTTTCCTGGGGCGCCCTGATGGGATGGGCCGGTCTTTTCGGTAACCTGTCCTTTGCGGCGATCGTTCTCTACCTGGCCGCGATCCTCTGGACGATCGGATACGACACGATCTATGCGCATCAGGACAAGGAGGACGACGAGCTGATCGGCGTACGTTCGACCGCGCGGTTGTTCGGCGACCAGACGCGCCTCTGGCTGGTCGGCCTCTACGGCGCGACGCTGCTTTTGATGCTGGTTGCCTTTGCCCTGGCCGGAGCGGGCGGCCTGTCCTACATTGGCCTGATCATTGCTGGCGGCATGTTCGCCTATCAGATCGCCGTGCTCGACATCAACGACGGGGAGCAATGCCTTGCCCTGTTCAAATCCAACAACCGGGTCGGTCTGATCATCTTTGCCGGGCTCTTTCTGTCGTTTCTGTTCCTCGTTCCTTAACAACCGCTGGTGAGGTTTTGCGGTGGCCTGTGAAATTCGCCTGGCACGGGAGGGGGATGCAGAAGCAATCAGCCTGGTGATCGTCGACGCGCTGCGCCAGACCAATGCCAGGGATTACTCCCCCGCGATTATCGATCGCGTCGTCGAAAACTTCAGCCCCGCTGCCGTGCGCAGCCTCCTGCGCTCTCGAATGGTCTTCGTCGCGGCTGAAGGCGGAGCCGTGTTAGGCACCGGCAGCCTCGACGGAGCCGTCGTCCGCAGCGTATTCGTATCGCCTTCGGCGCAGAAGCTGGGCATCGGCTCCAGGCTCATGGCCGCGCTCATCGGCGCAGCGCAAGCGCAAGGCATCAAGACCCTAAGCGTACCATCATCGGTCACCGCGCAAGGTTTCTACGCCAGGCTCGGTTTCGAGGTCGTGGAAGATCGTTACTACTGGGAAGAGCGCACGATCGTCATGGAGCGATCGTTGGAGCCATAATGATTGCGGCCGCGGGAGTAAATCTCTCGCGGCCGCTCTCCGATCGTATCGGGAATTGTCTTTGCCGGGCTCAGCGCCTTGCGATGATCTCGCGGCCTTCGATCTTCATCTTGATGCCGAGCTTGCCGGTGGAGCGGCGCACCAGGAAGCGCGGGCGGCGGTCGGCAAAGTAGGCGTGGCGGCGACGCGGCTGGCTGTCCTGTGAACGGACGCCGCCGAGATGTTCTTCCAGCGGGCGAGCAACCCCGTCGGCTTCGATCATCAGCATCGGAATACGGAAGGCTTCCGACCAGGAGCGCCAGTCGGCGGCGATGTCGCTCAAGTCGTGAGCGACGAGGAGGGGGATGCAGAGGTCCGGATCGGAGTGATGCAGTTCCAGCGTGACGGTGACTTCGCCGTCGCCATGGTCGATGGCGCGGGCTGCAACACCCATGAAAGCGCGCTTTGGCAGAGCGACGGACAGCGGCAGTCCGCTTGACGGCAGGACCTTGCGCAGCACCGCGCCGCGCTCGTCGATCGTGATGGTGACGTCACCCTCGGCACCATTCATGGCGTAGCTGACCTGTTGCGGAAAGCGCGTCGGATCAAGTCGCAGTGTGGTTCCAGCCCAATCGGGCTTCAGGACGGTATTTGTCATCGATTCTCTACCCTTGCTTTACCTGAGAGCCGGTTTCCGGTCTTCTCTCGGAGAACTTTTGTCCTCTCGTTGTTGGGCAGATTAGGCGGCGTCCCTTCCAGACAGCTTAAAAATCGAGGTTAAGAAAACTTTGCGTCCTCAAATGGTTAGCAAAGTCGAATGCATCAGGGTTTCCATAAGGTGAATACACGGCAGGGCCGCCGCCTCAATATAGTACACGTATAAGACGAGTACGTGTAAGTCTCGGGTAAGGTTTGCATGTAATAATCGTAGATGGATTCGCCGACTATATTGAAGATCTATTGGGATTCTGCTGATGATTTCCACCTATCTTGGTTATACGATCGCAACCAGAGATATGGCCACCTCGCTCAACCAGGTGGCGTCGCAGGCGCAAAGCAAGCGTCAGATCGACTATTACAATGCCAATATCGGCAAAGTAACCAACGTCGACGACTTCGTGAATGACTATCAGCTATACAGTTATGCCATGGAAGCCTACGGGCTCTCCGACATGACCTATGCCAAGGCCTTTATGAAACAGGTGCTGACGAGCAACCTGAGCGATTCCAGCAGTTTTGCGAACCAGCTGAACGATCCGCGATACAAGGCCTTTGCCGCGGCGTTCAATTTCGGCACGGGCAGCACGAATTCGGCGCAAACGAGCGCACAGGAAGACGATCTCATCGGCCTTTATCAGCAATCGTTTACGAATGAAGAGACGTCCGCGGCTACCGAAACGAGCTATTACAGTCAGAATATCGGCTCGGTTAAGACGGTCGATGACCTTCTTGGCAATACGCGCCTGCGAAACTACGTGCTGCAGGCCTATGGCCTCGATCCGACCTATACCTCGAACGATAGCTTGAAGCAGATGCTGACGAGCGATCCAAACGATCCCAACAGCTATCTGAACCAGAACGGCGGCACGGCCGACAAGGCTCTTGCGGCCGCATTCAATTTCAACGCCGACGGTACGGTGAAGGCTTCGACGCCTGACAGCGACACGGCCTACTACCAGGCGAATATCGGCAATATCACCTCGGTCGATCAACTGACCTCCAACCCGCGGCTTTTCCAGTACGTCAAGACTGCTCTCAACATTCCGGCCTATATCACCGCCGACCAGTTCAATGCTTCGGCCGAGGATGCCGGCGTCGCGACGTCGAACGGGCTGACGAGCGTCATGGCGCAATTCAATTTCCAGAGCGACGGGACCGTCGCCTCCGGTTCGCAGGCGCAAACGTCGGATCAGGTGAATGCCATGACGGCTGCCTATGCCACGAACTACGTCGGAGGGCCGCAGACGCTGGGTCAGCAGTCCGATGTGATGAGCGCCTACAATTCCACCGTACCGTCGTTCGTCACCAGTGTCGGTGCTGCAGACAACGACCAGTATTACAAGGATCACATCGGCTCGGTAACATCGATCGATCAACTGACGTCGGATTCGCGTCTCTTCGACTATATCAAGACGGCCTATGGTGTCGATCCGACCACGCCCACGGTTGTTTTCAAGAACGCCTTCTCCGATCCGACGACCGCTTCGATCTTCGGTCTGACGAATGTCGTCGCCGCCTTCAATTTCCAATCGGACGGAACGCTCCCTGCAGGCCAGACAGCGCAGTCGCAAAGCGCGACCAACGCTGCCTCGACGGCCTACATGACCAATTACAAGACCTCGCAATCGAACCTGACGACGGACGCTGTCAACAACTATAAGAACCGCCTTGGCAACGTGAAGACCATCAAGGACTTCTTCGCGAGCAATACCGCTGACGGCAGTACATCCAACGACAGCGCGCCAGAACTCTATCAGATGGCGCTGCGCGCCTACGGCATCGGCCCGAACGAGGTGACGAAGTCGCAACTGACGCAGATTCTCGAGAGCGATCCCTATGATCCGAAGAGCTACGTCAGTTCGCTGAAGGATACTCGCTTCACGGCGCTCGCCGAGGCTTTCAACTTCGACAGCAAGGGCAATCTGAAGGCTCCGGTTCAGTCGCTGTCGCCGACGCAGGTCAACAGTTTCATCTCTCAATACTCCACCCACAGCACGGCAGGGCTGACGGGCGCGCTGTTGACCAAGGCCACCAGCGATGCCAAGGACGCTGGCACCTACTTTGCAACCAACATTGCCAACGTAAAGAGCGTCACGGATCTGCTGGCCGACAGCAAGCTCACCAATTTCGTCCTCGCAGCCAACGGCATCGATCCGAAAACCGTCGACACGGCGACGCTGAAGAAGGCTTTCGCTTCCGATCCCTCCGATCCGAAGAGCTTCGTCAACACCTCCGATGGCGCCAAGTTCAAGAGTATCGTCGAAGCGTTCAACTTCGGCACGGATGGCAATCTGACCGACAGCAAGCTCGGTTCGGCACAAAACCAGGGGGCGCTGTCGGCGACCAACGATCTCTTCCTGCATCAGACGCTGGAAGACCAGCAGGGCGACACGAATCCCGGCGTGCGGTTGGCGCTATATTTCCAGCGCAAGGCCCCGAGTATCAACTCGGTCTACGATATCATGGGGGATGCGGCGCTCTACGAGGTCATCACAACGACCTTCAGCCTGCCGAGCGCCATGTCGTCCATGGATGTGGATACGCAGGCCAAGATGCTGGGCAATTTCATCAACGTCAGCGATCTGCAGGATCCGACCAAGGTCAACTCGCTGCTGCAGCGATTCTCCGCGATGTACGACATGCAGAACGATACGACGTCCTCCACGTCGCCAGCCCTATCGATTCTCGGTGGCTCCTCGTCCGGCGTTGGCATCAGCGCCGACACGCTGCTCTCGATCGCGCAACTGTCGTCGTCGAGGTAACGCGCCAAACAAAAAAATCCATCCGTCCCCTTTGCTGTGTTCCTGCACGGCAAAGCTGTTTCCGCGCGCCTGTTTGCGGGGGATTTCCGATGTTGTTTCGGCGGCACAGGAGGGGGGAATTAAGAGCTTTCAGGGGTGTCAGGAAGGAACTTATTAACCATCCTTGCCCTATTCGATTTGAGAAGCCATCGGCAATATCAATGACTGGGTTGCAGGTCTCATGCGTCTTTCCCGAACGACACTTTCAAATGCGTCTCAAGGCGTCCCGCCAGAGGGCGAACTCGAAGCCGAACAGGCGGCCGAAGAGGCTCGCCGGGCCGAGCAGATCGCTGCTCGCCGGGCTTTCCTGGAAGAGAAGATCCGCAATGCCCGCGAAGCCAAGCGCAAGGCCGAGGAGCAGCGCCGGGCCGAGGAACTGCGTCGCGCCGAAGAGGCAAGGCAGAGGACTGCCGCAGCCCCGAAACCGGTCGTAGAAGCCTTGCAGGCAACACCTGCGGAGAGCACGCCGGTGATGCCGGTCCTGCCGCAGGGAATTTCCGCGGAGGATCTTGCTTCGCCAGGCTGGCAGAACGCGTTCCTCATGGGGCCGAACGTCCGGTTCACCCGTACGCGCGAAAACGAAATCATCAGCCGCCGACCTGTTGCGGAACCTCCCGTCGAGGTCGCGCGGCCGGTCCCCACGCACGTCGCGATGCGGGTGATGGAGCAGCCCATTGTCGAAGCTGCGCCGGCCATCATCGCGCCGCCGCCGGTCCAGCCTGCCGAATTCCACTTGCCGCCGCTTGAGGACATGCCTTTCGCGGTCGAAGGCTACATGCCGTCAGTAATTCAGAAATCCCCGGCGACCTCGCCGGACGCATTGGAGATGACCGTTATCGCTACCGCATTTTCGAAGGCTCCGGCGATCGCGCTGGATGCTTCCTCTGTTCAGTCAAGTGTTCCCGAGTCTGTAGTCGCGCCTGTGGTCGAGTCGCGGCTTACCCATCTTTCCGATTTCGCCTTCTGGGACGCGATGCCTTTCGACGGCGAATTCGTGTCCGCCATCAAGGGTGCGCCGGCCCAGCCGGTGATGATCCCCGAGCTTGAGATCGAAGCCGAATCGATTGTCGCGAAATTCCGTGTTGTCGAATGCCGTCGGCCCGCAACGGCTGCCGAAGTCCAGCCGGTCGCCGAAGTGCCTGCCGTGATGGAAGTCGTGGCCCCGATCGTGGCCGCTTCTGTCCTGGCGCCGGCACCTGTCAGCACACCCGCCATGGACGAATTGGCGGCATGGGATGCCGTCGTTCAGACCGCTGTCGTCGAGGCAACGTCCGAGACCACCGCGCCAGCTCCTGCCGAGCCGCAAGTCATTGCCGCGCCGGACGCATTCGTGCCCCCCGCTTTCGTGGCTGCCGTCTATGGTGCAGAGGCTGCTCCAGCAGAGGAAGCCCGTCCGACCCCGGTCATGGTCCTGGCCCCGATGCCGACAAAGGTCGTTGCATCCGCACCGGTCGAACCCGTTGCCAAGGCCGCACCGGCACTCCCGGCCGTCGAGGCCGCAGCGCAGCGTTTGATCGACGCGCCACCATCGCGGATCACGCCGCGCCGGCCCGCATTGCTGACGCCGCCCGAATGGCGGCCGATCGCCCGTAGCGCCGACGGCGAGTACGAGCTGCCGCCGCGCGAACTGCTGCAGGAGCCGGCGGCCCGCACCGGCGTGATCATGACGCAGGAAACCCTGGAGCAGAATGCCGGCCTGCTGGAAAGCGTGCTTGAAGATTTCGGCGTGAAGGGCGAGATCATTCACGTTCGCCCCGGCCCGGTCGTCACCCTTTATGAATTCGAGCCGGCGCCCGGCGTCAAATCCTCGCGCGTCATCAATCTCGCAGACGATATCGCCCGTTCGATGTCGGCGCTGTCGGCCCGCGTTGCTGTGGTTCCCGGCCGCAATGTCATCGGTATCGAGCTGCCGAACGTCAATCGTGAGACCGTGTACTTCCGCGAGATGATCGATTCGCCCGACTTCGAGAAGAGCGGCTACAAGTTGGCGCTCGGCCTCGGCAAGACGATCGGTGGCGAGCCGGTCATTGCCGAACTCGCGAAGATGCCGCATCTGCTCGTTGCCGGCACCACCGGCTCGGGCAAGTCTGTCGCCATCAACACCATGATCCTGTCGTTGCTCTACCGCATGACGCCGGAACAGTGCCGCCTGATCATGGTCGATCCGAAGATGCTGGAACTCTCCGTCTATGACGGCATCCCGCACCTGCTGACCCCCGTCGTCACCGATCCCAAGAAGGCCGTCATGGCGTTGAAGTGGGCGGTTCGCGAAATGGAGGATCGCTACAAGAAGATGTCGCGCCTCGGCGTGCGCAACATCGACGGCTACAACAGCCGCGTCGCCTCCGCCAAGGAAAAGGGCGAGACGATCCACGTCATGGTACAGACCGGCTTCGACAAGGGCACAGGTGCCCCGATTGAAGAAAGCCAGGAAATGGACCTGACGCCGATGCCCTATATCGTCGTCATCGTCGACGAAATGGCCGACCTGATGATGGTCGCCGGCAAGGAAATCGAAGGTGCGATCCAGCGTCTGGCTCAGATGGCGCGTGCCGCCGGCATCCATCTGATCATGGCGACGCAGCGTCCGTCTGTCGATGTCATCACCGGCACGATCAAGGCGAACTTCCCGACGCGCATCTCTTTCCAGGTGACGTCGAAGATCGACAGCCGCACCATTCTCGGCGAACAGGGCGCCGAGCAGCTGCTCGGCCAGGGCGATATGCTGCACATGGCCGGCGGCGGCCGCATTTCCCGTGTTCACGGACCCTTCGTTTCCGACGAGGAAGTCGAAAAGGTCGTGGCCCACCTGAAGCTGCAGGGCCGTCCGGAATATCTCGATACGGTTACGGCCGATGAGGATGAGGAAGCCGAAGAGGAAGATACGGCCGTCTTCGACAAGGGCGCGATCGCCTCGGAAGATGGAGACGATCTCTACGAGCAGGCGATCAAGGTGGTCATGCGCGACAAGAAGTGCTCGACCTCCTACATCCAGCGCCGCCTTGGTATCGGCTACAACCGCGCCGCCTCGCTCGTCGAGCGCATGGAAAAAGACGGTCTGGTCGGCCCTGCCAACCACGTCGGCAAGCGCGAGATCATCACCGGCAACCGCAACGGCGGTGGCAATGCGAGCCAGGAAGATTTCGATTGATCAAGCAGGCTGCAAAGCCAGCGCGACACCGGAACGACAGTATGAGGCGGCTTTCCGATGGGAGGCCGCTTCTTTTTTATCAAACCCGCTCGAGCTTGATATGAGGCGGCGGCGGCAGCTCGACGCGGATGGCGTCGTCAGGTTGCACCCGGCCCCCCCGCGAAACGATGCCCATGATTCCGGCTTTGCGGATCAGGCCGCCATCGGCATCGCGATCGAGTACGGCATGCAAGAGACCCTTTTGAAAATCGTCGATCTGCTTGCAGGGATTGCGCAAGCCCGTCACCTCGACGATCGCATCGTCGCCGATATGCAGGCGGGTGCCCTGGGGCAGGGAAAGCAGGTCTATCCCTCTGGTGGCGATGTTCTCACCCATGTCGCCCGGAACGACCGAAAAACCCTTCTCGGTCAGTTCCTCGAACAATTCTTCGTGGATGATATGCACTTGGCGTAGGTTGGGCTGCGTCGGATCGGCCGCGACGCGCGAGCGATGTTTTACCGTCACCCCCATATGCGCGTCGCCTTCGACGCCAAGGCCGGTCAGCAATTGGATATGATCCTTGATCTGCTTGCTAAACCCATGCACGCCACTGCTGCTGACCGCCGTCACATATATGCGCTTGTCGCCCATGCCGAACCCTTCCATAAACGATCTGGATCTCTATAAATTGGTATATACCAATTTCAAGGCGACAGAATTGTGATGGACGAAAAAAAACGACAGGGCGCAGGCGTAACGTCCGGCGGTGGCTGGGCGAATGTTGCTGCGGAGCTGCGAAACGCTATCGACGAAGGCAGGCATGCTCCCGGCAGCCGCCTGCCGAGTGAACGCACCCTGTCCGAACAGTATGGGGTCTCGCGGGTGACGATGCGACGCGCGATCGCCGAGTTGGAGGGGGAGGGGTTGCTGCGCGTGGCGCGTGGAAGCGGCGCTTATGTCCGCGCCGACATGCCCGTCCGCTTCAAACTCGGTGACAAGGTCCGGTTCGGCAAGGATCTTACCGCGAGGGATGCAAATCTCACCCGCAAGGTTCTCTCGACCCGGGAAATTCCAGCCAATGCCGATATCGCTAAGCGGCTTAATCTGCAGCAGGGCGAAGCGGTACTGGAAATGTGCGTGGTCGCCTATGCCGATGCACTTCCCGTCTCGGTCGTCACGCGCAGTTGCTCGGCGGAACGCTTTGCCGATCTTGCGGAGAAGTTCGCTGCGACGGGCTCGTTCACAACGGCGCTGAGGGATTACGGCGTGACGGACTACTGGCGTCGCTCCACCGACATCACGGCGCGCATGCCGACAGAGGCTGAGGCGCGCCTTCTGCAGCAATCGCGCCTGACACCGGTGCTTGCCTATGCCGGGGAAGACATCGATGCCAACGGCACGATCATCTCGTGCCAGATCGGCTGCTTCGCCTCCGAGCGGGTTGTCGTAACGGTCTAAGCATTTCCAGGAAAGGTGCGCAGCGGTTTTCCGTCTGGAATGCGTTGGGGAACAATAAGATAGAGCTTTTCCGCGATTCGAAGAGAAGCGGAAAAGCTCTTGAGTCTCAGACCTTGAGAACCTTGCCTGGGTTCATGATGCCGGCCGGATCGAAGGCGGTCTTGATCCGGCGCATCAGGTCGATCTCGATATCGGAGCGGATCGAAGCCAGCTCGTCGCGCTTCAACTGGCCGATGCCATGCTCGGCGGAGATGGAGCCGCCATGTCGCAGCACCAGACCGTGCACGATCTTGTTCATCTCGCGCCAGCGGCCGATGAACTCGGCCTTGTCGGCACCGACGGGCTGGGAGATGTTGTAGTGGATGTTGCCGTCGCCCATGTGGCCGAAGGCGCAGACGCGTGCGCCCGGCATGGCGGCGACAACGGCCTTTTCGGCTTCCGCCATGAATTGCGGGATCTGCGCCACCGGCACGGAAACATCGTGCTTGATCGAGCCGCCTTCCGGCTTCTGCGCGTCCGACATGCTCTCGCGCATATGCCAGATGGCCTGTTGTTGCGCCTCGGAGCTGGCTATGGTCGCATCCTGGATCAGGCCGTCCTCATAGCCCTGTTCGAGCAGCGCCGTCATCATCCGCTCGGCCGTCTCAGCCGAATCGGAGGTGGATATGTCGATCAGCACATACCAGGGGTGGGCAGTCTCAAGCGGATCGCGCACGCCCGGAATATGTCGAGTGGTGAACTCGACACCGATGCGCGGCATCAGCTCGAAGCCGGTCAGCGCCGTACCGCACAGGCTCGATGCATTTTTGAACAGGGTGAGCGCATCCTCGACCGATTGCAGCCCGGCAAAGGCGACCTGGTGACCGAGAGGTTGCGGAAAGAGTTTCAGCACAGCGCCCGTGATGACGCCAAGGGTGCCTTCTGCGCCGATGAAGAGATCGCGCAGGTCGTAGCCGGTATTGTCCTTCTTCAGGCGGCGCAGGCCGTTCCAAATCTCGCCCGTGGGCAGCACGACTTCGAGGCCGAGGCAGAGCTGGCGCATGTTGCCATAGGCAAGAACAGCCGTGCCGCCTGCATTGGTGGAAAGATTGCCGGCGATGCGGCAGGAGCCTTCCGAGCCGAGCGACAGCGGAAACATGCGGCCATGCTCCGCCGCGGCCTTGTGGACATCGGCGAGAATGCAGCCGCCGTCGACAACGATCGTATTGCCGACCGGATCGATATCACGCACGCGGTTCATGCGCTCCAGCGACAGGATGATGTCGGAGCCGTCCTCGCGCGGCGTCTGACCGCCGACGAGGCCGGTATTGCCGGTCTGGGGAACGATGGCCGCGCCAGTCTCGCTGGCAAGCTTGAGGATCGCGGAAACCTCTTCCACCGAGCCGGGCTTCAGCAGCATGGGCGAAGCCCCATGATAGAGCCCGCGGTTCTCAACGAGATGCGGCGCGATATCCGCCTGGTCCCGTAGGGCATGTTTCTCGCCGACGATAGCGGCGAAGCGATCGAGGAGGTCGGAAGAGGGGACGGAGCTGCTCATGGCGTGTCCTTTGCCTGATGGTGTCGGGCTGATTTACTCTCTGGGCGCGGCCGCGCGCCGCAGCCGGTCGTTGATGGCCTCGCCGAGGCCCTCGTCGGGAATATGCGAAAAGGCAATGGTCGCAGCGCCGGTGGCATCGGCGCGCTTCATGAAATCGAAGAGGTTCGCAGCGGCTTCGGAGAGATCGCCGCTAGCGCTCAGATCGAGCACGGCAAGGGCATTCTCGCTGCCGGGGATGTCTGGCGTCCCGAAGCGGATCAGCGCTTCGTTCGCGGAAACATCTGTCGCGTCGAGCCGCACGGCTGCACCCGGTGCATAATGCGAGGCCATCATGCCGGGCGCCTCGATGGCGGCCGAAGCCTTCTTCTTGCGCTTCAGCGGTTTGCCGGCAACGCGCTCGATCTCGCTTGCCGCCAGACCACCTGGCCGCAGAAGACGCATCTCGCCATTCTCGACCTTGACGATGGTCGACTCCACACCGACGACCGAGGCTCCGGCATCGAGAATAAGGGTAATCCGCTCCCCGAGATCGTCATCGACATGATCGGCGCTGGTGGCGCTGATCTTGCCCGACGTATTGGCGCTCGGCGCGGCAAGGGGACGGTCAAAGGCGCGGATCAACTCGCCGGCAAAGCCCTGCGGTACGCGGATGCCGACAGTGTCGAGACCGGCTGTTGCCAGCGGATGGATGCCGCTATCGGGCCTGAGCGGCAGCACCAGCGTCAGCGGGCCGGGCCAGAAAGCTTCTGCGAGCTTGCGGGAGATCGGATCGAAGACCGCATACCGCTCTGCCATGGCAAGATCGCTCATATGGCAGATCAGCGGATTGAAGCGCGGACGGCCCTTCGTCTCGTAGATCCGGGTAATCGCGGCTGGATTGGTGGCGTCAGCCGCAAGGCCGTAGACCGTCTCCGTCGGCAACCCTATGGGCAAACCCTCGGCGAGCGTCCCCGAGGCAACGTCGATCGCCGTTTGCGGATGTTCGAGAATGTCTATGTGTCGTGCCATGGCCTGCCTGCTTGCAGTTCAGGCCGTTTCTTATGCTCTTCGAGTTTTCGGATCAATCGTCAAAGCTGGCGAATGATGTCGCGAAGCTGCTCGTTGCGGGCACCGAGCAGAAGAACATTGCGGATGGCGATCTGCGGATCGTGCGTGTGGAACAACACGCCGTTGCCGCGGATGTCGCGATTGATCGTCAGCTTCTTGTCTTCCGCTTCCTTGTCAGGATGCATGGCGACGGCGAAATACATCCGCGAATATTTGAGGCTGATGTCTTCGAAGAAGTTTTCTTCCTGGCCGATGCGGGCAAAGAAATTGGCGATATAGAAGGCCCAGTTCACGTCCTCATAATGCGCGAACTGCGTTCGCGCGGCGGTGACGTGGCAATAGCCCAGATGCGGCGTGTCCTTCAGTGTGTGATGGAAGATGAGTTTCGGGAAGCGAATCGACTTGTGAAAGCCGTTCAGCCGGTCATGGGTCTTTTCGCCGGCACTCAGCAGCTTCTGCGCGGTGCGTTCGGCGACCTCCTGGTGGGTCATGTATCGGCGCTCTTCGGCAAGCCAATGTGACCTGTCGCGATTGATGCGGCCGGTTCGCAGGAATTCGCTATGCCCCGTCGTCGACACCGCTGCTGTTGGCTCGGGGTCGGCGGGCTTCCCAGTGTCGAAATATCTGAGTTTGGCCATGCCGGGTCTCGCTATAAGAATCTGGTGATTGCATGATAATACACCTGGCTTGAGCAGGGCTTAACGGCGCAGGCGCACTTTCCTAAGGAGACCAAGACATGTCCGGAGTAACCGATCTCAAGCAGCTGCTTTCCGGCATGAAGCCCAGTCTCGTCGAGGGAGAATTCATCTATTGCAGCGTGCCGGCCACTGCGCTGATAGACCATATTCATTTGGAACCTATCGGCTTTTTTCGGGAGCGCGAGGGTATGACGCTGATCCTGCCACTGGAAGCCGCGCGACAGGCGGGACTTGCGACCACCCCTGCCATGCGGATGATCACCCTCGAAATCCATTCGTCGCTCGAGGCCGTCGGCCTCACCGCCGCTTTCGCCACGGCGCTCGGAAATGAAGGCATCAGCGCCAATGTCGTCGCAGCCTATTATCACGACCATATCTTCGTCCCCTCGGGCGACGCAGACCGAGCGATGGCGGCATTGCGGGCGCTTTCTGCGGCGCAGACGCCGCTTTGATTGCCTGGTGTCGGTCGTTCTGTCGCAATCAGAATAAAGCGTCATCAGCAAGGCGTGGAACAGTTGCTCCGCCGATTTGCGATGGTGATGCTTAAGGGATTGAATTCTCTTTTTATATTGCCGCTGTACGCAACCATCTCCAGATATGGTTTCGTCTGTCGTCAATTTCGAAGTCGATGTCGCATTGTAGCGGAGCGGGGGATAGGGCCGGGAGCTATGATGATATCAATCTCAAGGTGCCGTCCATCAGGGAGGCGGAGGTCCTGGCAACAGGGCTTTTCCAGAACCCGGAAACCAGCCTTGGGCAGATATGGTTTACTGACCGCGACGGGTGGTCGGATACTGCTTCAATCGTCCTGACGATTGCGCAGGTCCTCCCTCGCTTCCGGTACTGCGCGAGGATAGGCAAATGGATATCAAGAGCAATGTGTTGCGGCAATTGAAGAGCCGCCGTGAGGGCTTCAGCCTGGAGCAACCTTTCTATATCGATCAGGATTATTTCAAGCTCGATATGGAAATGATCTACTATCGCGACTGGCTGTTCATCGGCCATGATTGCGAGGTGCCGCGCGCCGGCAACTACTTCACCGTACAGATCGGCGAATATCCTGTTGTCATCGTTCGCGGCCGCGACCAGGTGATCCGGGCCTTCCACAATAGCTGTCGCCATCGCGGCTCGCGCGTCTGCACGACCGAGCGCGGCTCCTCGGCCAAGCTCGTCTGCCCCTACCACCAGTGGACCTACGAACTCGACGGCTCGCTGCTCTTTGCCCGCCAGATGGCGGAGGATTTCGACAAGAGCCAGTATTCTCTGAAGCAAGTCCACTGCGAAAGTGTCGCCGGCTATATCTTCATCTGCCTTGCGAAGAATGCGCCGGATTTCGCGCCGGTTCGTGCTGCGATCGAGCCCTACATGGCGCCGCATCGCATGAGCGAAGCCAAGGTCGCCTTCCAGAGCACCATCATCGAGAAGGGCAACTGGAAGCTGGTCTGGGAAAACAATCGCGAGTGCTACCACTGCGCCGCCAACCACCCCGAGCTTTGCCGCACCTTCCCGGAAGCACCGACCGTTACCGGCGTTCAAGGCGCGATGAGCGATCCGGTCATCCTGGAGCATTGGGCACGTTGCGAAGCCGCAGGCCTGCCGAGCGAATTCAAGATCTCGCCGGACGGTCAGTTCCGTACTGCCCGCATGCCGCTGATCGAAGGAGCCGAAAGCTACACCATGTCCGGCCAGAAGGCCGTCAAGCGTCAGCTGGCCTCCGACGTGACGATGAACGGCATCGGCACGATGCTGCTCTTCCACTACCCGACCACCTGGAACCACCTGCTTGGCGACCACGCCATTTCCTTCCGCGTGCTGCCGCTCAATGCCGAAGAAACCGCCGTTACCACCAAATGGCTGGTTCATAAGGATGCAGTCGAAGGCGTCGATTACGATATCGAGGAGCTGACCCACGTCTGGAACGAGACCAACGATCAGGACCGCCGCATCGTCGAGGAGAATGCCTTCGGTATCCACTCGCCGGCTTATGAGCCCGGTCCTTATTCGGAAATCCACGAAGGCGGCGTCATGCAGTTCGTCGAGTGGTATTCGAACTTCATGATCGACCGCCTGCAGGGCGATCAGGCCAAGCTATCGGCGGTAGCCTGAGTATGAGCAAGACCGCCTCCAACAGTCATCGACACCTCGATCAGATGCAGCCCTGGAGCGACAGGCAGCATCTGCTCGAATGCCTCTCGGTCACGCCCGAAGCGCCCGATGTGATGACCTTCACATTCGGGTCCGACAAGGACAACTGGTTCCGCTATCTGCCGGGCCAGTTCGTGACGCTTGAGCTGCCGACGACGCCGGAGCCGGTCATGCGCACCTATACGCTGTCGTCCACACCGTCGCGGCCCTTTTCGGTCGCCGTGACGGTGAAGGCGCAAAAGGACAGCATCGGCACGCGCTGGATGTTCGACAATCTGAAGCCGGGCATGCGTATCAAGGCCTTCGGACCGCTCGGCGATTTCAGCCACATCCGCCATCCTGGCGAAAAATACCTGTTCGTCTCGGCCGGTTCCGGCATCACGCCGATGATGTCGATGACCCGCTACATGGCCGATATCGCGCCGCTGTCGGATATCGGCTTCATCAATTGCGCGCGCAGCCCCGCCGACATCATCTTCCGCTCGGAGCTGGAATATCTCGCCCGTTTCATGCCCAACCTCAGCCTCGGCCTGATCGTCGAGGGTTGCGGCCGCACCGATCTCTGGTCGGGGCTGAAGGGTCGCATCGACAAGGCCAAGATCGGCTTGCTCTCGCCGGATTTCATGGATCGCACGATCTTCTGCTGCGGTCCCGAAGTCTTCATGGATGCCGTCCGCTCCATGCTGGAAGCGCATGGTTTCGACATGTCGCGCTACCATCAGGAGAGCTTCCAGCCGGCAAATGCGGCAACGCCGCTCGCCGAGGTGACCGACGACGCGTCGACCGAGGCCGCGACGACGATCCGCTTCACCATGGCCGGCAAGGACGTACTCTGCCCGGCCGGTCAGACCGTGCTGCAGGCGGCCCGTGGCGCCGGCGTGCGCATCGGCGCAGCCTGCGAATCGGGACTTTGCGGTACCTGCCGCGTGCTGAAGCTTTCTGGCGAGGTCGAGATGAGCCACAATGGCGGCATCCTCGACGACGAGATCGAGGAGGGCTACATTCTGGCCTGCTGCTCGCGTCCGAAGACGGATGTTCAGGTCGAAGCCTGATGCGCCGATTCAAATAGATGGAGCGACCTTTGTGCTTCCGTAAGGAAACACGGCGCTCTAGAAATCCTGATAGTTAAATTCGTTGATCTCAGCGACCGGCTTGGATCGCGGGATCGAAGCCGTGACCACCGGGTCGAGCAGCAGCGAGACCAGCGTTTGCCGCGGCCCGCTGCAGGTCGCATCCTGAGCAATCGTCAGGTCGGGGGCGGGAAGCGGCTTGGCCGGCACGAGATCGCCCTGCGGCCAGATCGCGGCGAGCTGCACCTTGGTCATCGGCACGACATTGACGTCGATATCGGTCAGGGTGCCCGGAACGCGGTAGGGGCAACTCTTGTCGGAGCAGTTTTCCGACGAGACGAATTGCCAGATGGCATAGCTGTCCCAGTTGCCGAGCGGGAAGGTGCCCTTCACGTCCGGCTTGTAGCGGGCATACCAGAGCGGCAGCCGCGACAGCAGCGGATAGAGATCGCGGTGATCGGCAACATACTGCGCCGTATTGTGGTTGGTGTATAGGATCGGATAGCGCCCGGTTCTGACCTTGATATGCGCGACGAAGATCTGGGCATCGTCCAGCGACATGAACTGGGCAGGGTCCATCCCGTCTATGTCGAGCACCATCAGCTCATCCGGCTGCGGATCGGCATAATCGAGAAAATGATTGGCCTGATCGATGGGATTGCCCGGCCGTCCCAAATGATAAGCGCCCCATAATAGGCCATTCGTCTTCGCCAACATGCGACGGGTCTGATAGAGTTCGCGGCTGATGGCGTATTTGCGCCATATCGTCTTGCAATGCGCGGGTGTGTCGCCCGCGGGTTTGGTGGCGCAATTGTAGGTTGCCGGCAGGCCGTCCGAGGCTTTCGAAATGAAGGCGGCGATGCGCTTGTCCTGCAGAAACGCACTCCAATCGATCGTATTCAGCTCGTAAGCATCGACGATGAGGGCGTTTTTCGTGTCTGTCCAAGGTTGATTTTCACCAGCCGAAGGTTTGGTGGCCGGGCCCATGAAGCTCAGAACCGTAAGGAAGGTGCAAATCAGGGCGTGGCTCTGCCAGGATCCTTTCATGAAATAATAGTAAGGATTGCTGGTTAATCTTGGGTTAAGAATGCAAACACTATAAACTCGGTGTGGAGCCCTCGCATAACTCCTTAAGTTGGTAGGGATTTAAGGAACCAAACAGTGTGCTGCCGCGTTTCTTGTCGTCTATTCGAATATACGACGAAACAGGCAGCGAAACCTTGCTCGGGAAGCATTCCCGACATGAAACCTATAGGCTTGAGCACAAGTCGAACCAGGGAATGGAGATAAAAATGCTTGGTTTCCGTGCGAAAATTGCGACCATAGCCGTGACGGCCGCGGTCACCTTGACGAGCTTCACACCGTCTTTCGCCATCCAGATGCCCACCGCACCGGTCGTGCAGGCCGACAAGTCAGTCGGCAATGTCGAGCAGGTGCAATGGCGCGACTATCGCGGCGGCTACTATCGTCGTGGTTGGTATGGCGGCTATCGCGGCTACTCGGGTTATCGTCACGGTTATCGCTATCATGACGGCTACTGGTTCCCGCTCGCCGCCTTCGGCGCCGGCGCTTTGATCGGTGGCGCAATCGCCAGCCAGCCGCGTTATTATGCGCCGGCTCCGGCTCCTTCCGTTGGCATAAACCCTCGGCACGTTGACTGGTGCGAAGGACGCTACCGCTCTTATCGCGCCTACGACAATACGTTCCAGCCGAATTATGGCCCGCGCCGCCAGTGCTACTCGCCGTATTACTAAGCGGCAGCTAACGTAGTTCCGGGAAAACCATTTAACGGCTTTCCGTCTGGAATGGCGCAAGGCAATAGAATTGAGAGTTACAGACACAAGCCGTCCGGTTCCCACCGGGCGGCTTTTGCATGTCTCAACCTCAGAGAATGTCGACGCGCTTCAGCAGCCACCAAGCCAGCAATATGGACGCGATGATGAAGCCGACCGCATATCCGGTACCGGTGGAGCCGCCGGCGAGCGGCAGGCCCGATGTGTTCATGCCGAAAAAGCCGGTTACCAGCGTGGGTGGCAGCAAAAACGCCGTCATGATCGACAGGATGTAGAGGTGGCGATTGATCTCGGCCGAGAGCTTCGAGCCGATTTCTTCGTGCAATAGCCTGGCGCGTTCCTGCAGCGCATAAATGTCATGCTCGACCGCCTCGAGCCGGCCCGTCAAGCGCCCCGCCACATCGTCGAAACCGAGCGGCATTTCCTCGTCATCCGAGGCGGCGGCGTGACGCATCAGGGAAAGCACCGTTCGCAGATGCCTGTGCAGCCGCACGATCGTCCGGCGAATGGGCGGAAGCCGTGCGCGCTCGTCATGCGACGTATTGCCGTGCACGAAATCTTCGATGGCGTTCAGTTCCTCGCCGATTTCGATGACGACGGAGATCAGGGCGCGCTGGAATTCCACCACCAGCGCCTCGAAAACATCCACCGGGCTGGAAAAGCGCCCCGGGTTCTTTTCGATCAGCGTACGGGCCCGATCCAGGCTGCGCAGCGGCTGCAGCCGGCTGGTGATGAGCATGCGATCCGTCAGCGCGAAATGCAGCCAGCCGATATCGTGGGTGTTGTGGGTGAAATCACGCTGGAAATCGACCAGTGTGCCGAAAAGCATCTGTTCATCGACAGTGACGGCGGCATGCGTTTCATGTGTCGTCAGCGCGATGCGTGCGGCGTCGTTGAGGCCTGGCGCGTCCGCGAGGAAGGCCGGGACGCGGGCATCGACGAGACTGAGATGCAGCCAGAGGAAGCCTTCTCCGGTAAAGAGCGCCGTACGATCGGTATCGTCGGCCAACCGCTCCGGCTTCTCCGAACCCGGTCGCAGACGATAGGCCCAGACGAAGCCCGGTATCTTATTGGCGGAGATGATCGTGTTCATGGCCGGATCGTTCGCATTGTCTGAACAGTTGCCTTAGTCTTTGTTCATGACGATTGTTTATACAAGAGTATCATTAGCCGGAATAATTGCTGGCGCGGCTGCGGCGACTGGCGGCAGCTTTGCGATAAAGACCAGTTTTGAACCGGCTGCGAGATCGTGTTTGCGGCCTAGCGGAAATCGTCACGATTGCTGCTTCGAAAAATTGACGTTTACGTAAAAATCAACTAGCTGTATTGGCCATCGCCTTCGGCCCGAGTGAGGCAGGCCGAAGGCAGTATCGAGCGTTTCCGCTTTCAAATTGAGTCACGGAAATGCTCTATCTGTTTGTTTTCACGCAATTCCGGACGCAAGATTGCTGGAATTGTTCTCATGCGGAGGAGACAGCATGTACAAGGCGCCCGTCGAGGAAATCGCATTCACGCTGAACCACGTCACAGGCATGGGACGTGCGATGGAGCAGGGGATCCTCGGTGATCTCAGCACCGATGTCGTCGACGCCATTCTAGCGGAAGCCGGGCGCTTTGCCGGTGAGGAAATGGAGCCGCTGGCCGAAAACGGCGACCGGCAAGGCGCAAGGCTGGTCGATGGCAAGGTGGTTCTTCCCGACGGCTGGGAGAAACTCTATCGCGACTGGATATCGGGCGGCTGGAACGGGTTGACCGCGCCGGAGGAATTCGGCGGGCAGGACCTGCCGCACATGCTGAACATTGCAACGCTGGAAATGTGGAATTCCGCTTCGGTGGCATTCGGCCTGGCGCCGACGCTGACCATGGGGGCGGTCGAGGCGCTGCGGGCGCACGGCAGCGACGATCTCAAGAAGACATATCTGGCAAAGCTCGTATCAGGCGAATGGACGGGAACCATGAACCTGACGGAGCCGCATGCCGGTTCCGACGTCGGTGCCCTCCGCTCGCGTGCCGAACGTCGCGACGACGGCAGCTACCGCATCTTCGGCCAGAAGATCTTCATCACCTGGGGTGATCACGAGGCGACCGACAATATCGTCCATCTCGTTCTCGCCCGGTTGCCGGATGCCCCTGCCGGAACGCGCGGCATATCGCTCTTTCTGGTGCCGAAGTTCCTTGTGAACGAAGATGGTTCGCTGGGCGCCCGGAACGATTGCTTTGCCCATTCACTTGAGCACAAGCTCGGCATCCACGGTTCTCCGACCTGTACGATGATCTATGGTGACGGCAAGTATGGCAGCGAGAAGGGCGCCTTGGGCTGGCTCGTCGGCGATGAGAACAAGGGCCTCGCCTGCATGTTCACGATGATGAACAACGCGCGCCTGGCTGTCGGCATTCAGGGTGTGGCGATCGCGGAAGCGGCCACCCAGAAGGCTATCGCCTATGCCAGGGAGCGCACGCAGGGCCGTGCGCCGGGCACAACTTCAGCAGGCATGAGCCCCATCATCGAGCATCCCGATGTTGCGCGCATGCTGCTGACGATGAAGTCGCTGACGCAAGGGTCTCGCGCCATCTGCTATGCCTGCGCCGAGGCGATCGACATGTCGCATCGTGATCCGCAGAAGGCAAAGCACTGGCAGGAGCGGGCTGCACTGCTGACGCCCATCGCCAAGTCTTTTTCCACCGACGCTGGCGTCGATGTCGCCTCGCTCGGCATCCAGGTTCATGGCGGCATGGGCTTTATCGAAGAGACCGGTGCGGCACGGCTGCTGCGTGACGCACGCATCGCGCCGATCTACGAAGGTACCAACGGCATTCAGGCCATCGACCTCGTGACCCGCAAGCTGACGATTGCTAATGGCGAGCACGTGCGCGGTTTCATCAGCGAGCTGCGCGACATTGCCGGTTCGGTTGCCAGATCCAATCTCGAAGGTCTCGGCGAGACCGCGCCGCGATTGGCAGCCGCGATCGACGATCTTGAAAAAACGGGCGAATGGCTCCTAGCCAAGCAGGCCGAGGGCGCGGTTGCGGAGGCTCTCGCCGGCGCCACCCCTTACCAGCGGCTATTCGGCCTGGTGCTGACAGCTTCCTATCTCGCCATGGGCGGTCTTGCCGATGTCGCGGATGGTGAAGGGGCGAAACGCATCGCACTCTGCCGTTTTGCCGCCGAGAACCTGCTGGCTGAAACGGCGGCGCTTGCCGATCGCGTCTTGGCCGGCGCATCCAGCCTGGAAGCTGCCCGCATTGCTCTTGCCTGAGGAGAGGCCATGACCGACCACATTCTGATCGAACGTTCCGAAACGGCGCAACATATCCAGATCATCCGGTTCAACCGGCCGGAAAAGAAGAATGCCATCACCCGGGCCATGTATCAGGCTATGACCGATGCGCTGAGGGCGGCGGATGAGGCGTCGGATATCCGTGTCAACGTCTTCCTCGGTACGGAAGGCTGCTTCTCTGCAGGCAATGACATGGCCGATTTCCTTGCCTTCGCCATGGGCGGCAGCATGGGCCGCGAAGTCGTGGATTTTCTGGTCGCTCTGGCCAGCGCCCGAAAGCCGGTCGTCTCCGGCGTCGATGGCCTGGCGATCGGCATCGGCACGACGATCCATCTCCATTGCGATCTGACCGTTGCTTCCGACCGCAGCCTGTTCAAGACGCCCTTCGTAGACCTTGCGCTCGTTCCCGAAGCAGCTTCGAGCCTGATTGCGCCGCGTGTCATGGGTCAGCAGCGCGCCTTTGCGCTGCTTGCGCTTGGTGAAGGCTTCTCCGCTGCGCAAGCCAAGGAGGCCGGCCTGATCTGGAATGTAACGGCGCCGGAAGCAGTGGAGGCCGAAACGCTATCGCTGGCAGCAAAGCTCGCCGCCAAACCGCCGGAGGCACTGCGGATCGCTCGTGACCTCATGCGCGGCCCACCGGACACGGTTCTTGACCGCATCCAGCAGGAAGCCGGGCATTTCGCTGCTCAGCTGAAGAGCGCCGAGGCCCGGGCGGCCTTCGAAGCTTTCATGAAGCGGTGAAGGCTTACTTTTCCAGCACTGCAACCACCTCGACATGCGAGGTCCAGAGGAACTGGTCGATCGGCGTTACCTTGGTGATGCGGTAACCGCCTTCGACCAGCAGCGCGAGATCGCGGGCGAACGTTAACGGATTGCAGGAGACGGCGACGATTTTTTTGACCTGCGAGCGGGCGAGTTCCTTGCACTGGAATTCGGCTCCCGCACGCGGGGGATCGAAGACCACGGCATCATAGACCTTGAGCTCCTGGGCCATCAAAGGCCGGCGGAACAGGTCGCGGCGCTCGACGGTCACGGGCTTCAGACCCTGTGTATTACGGGCGGCGTGGTCCAGCGCGGCAAGCGGCTTGTCTTCGCTTTCCACCGCATGCACGCGCCCGATGCGCGCCAGGCGAAGCGAGAAGGTGCCGCTGCCGGCGAAGAGATCGGCGATACGCTTGGCTTTGCCGACATGGGTGGCCACTAGTGCGGCCATGGCGTCCTCGGCCTGCTTGGTCGCCTGCGTGAAGGCGCCCGGCGGTGGCGCAACCTGCACGCCGCCGAAATCGATCATCGGCTTTGCCGGCTCCACCAGGATTTCGCCGTTCAGCGAGACGCGGGCGATGCCGCGAAGCGCCAGCACGGTTTCAACCGTGCTGCGGCGCTGCTTGTCGGAAAGCGACTTGATGCCGTCAACGGCCAGATCGAGGCCGGACAGGGTTTCCAGCACGGAGATGCGGAAAGCCTCGGCATTGGCAGCGATCGCGGTTGCGACTGCCCTGATCGCGTCGAGCCGTGCCATGATCCCCGCTGACGCGATGGGACATTCCTCGATTGCGACGATATGGTGGCTTTCGGCCTGATTGAAACCGATCAGTGTGCTCTTTTCGGTCTTGCGCGCGGCAAAGACGACCCTGCGGCGCTCACCGGGATGAGCGGCAACGATATCGTCCACCTCAGGCGCCAGACCCTTGGAGCGCAGCGCATCGATGACGAGCTGGCGTTTGAAGGCGCGGTAGGGCGCATCGGCATAGTGCTGCAGGGTGCAGCCGCCGCACGTGCCGTTGACGCCATCCGGCCCGAAGTGGCGACAGTGCGGCTCCTGCCGATCCGGAGAGGCAGTGGTGATCGACATCAACGTGCCTTGGCTTTTCACCCGTGCGATGGCGACATTTTCGCCCGGCAGTGTGAAGGGTACATAGATCGGGCCATCGGCGCCCTGCGCGATGCCGTCGCCCTGACCGCCAAGCTTCTGGATGGTGACGTTTTCAGTGCTCATGGCTTGATCCCTGCGAGAAGAAATTCATGGTTGCCGTCGCCGCCTGCAATCGGCGAGTCGATGAGGCCGAGACTTTGCCAGCCCATATCCTCGACGAACCAGCGCTCGAGTTCTGCGGCGACTGATGGAGCGGAGGAGGGGTCCTTCAGCAGTCCACCCTTGCCGATCGCATCCCGGCCCGCCTCGAATTGCGGCTTTACCAGCAGTGCTGCACGCGCACCCGGCTCGGCAAGAGCGAGTGCCGGCGCAAGCGCCAGTTTCAGCGAGATGAACGACACGTCGGACACGACGAACGAAACGGGCCGGCCAATATCCTCGGCTGTCAGGTTGCGGGCGTTCAACCCTTCGATGTTGGTGACGCGCGGATCGGCCGCTATGCGCGGGTGCATCTGGCCGTGGCCGACATCGATCGACGTGACATAGGCCGCGCCGCGTTGCAGCAGAACCTCGGTGAAGCCGCCGGTCGATGCGCCGACGTCGAGACAGCTTTGTCCCTGCGGATCGAGGCCGAAATGATCCAGGGCCGCTACCAGCTTCAGCGCCGCGCGGGAGACATAATCCTGAGCCGGATCGTCGATGCCGATCTCGGCTTCTGCGGTAAAGAGCGTACCCGGTTTGGTCACCACCTTGCCGTCGACGGTCACGGTGCCGCGTTGAATGGCATCGCGCGCGCGGGAGCGGCTGGCGAAGAGCGAAAGGGTGACGAGAAGCTGGTCGAGACGTTGTGGTTCGGACATAGGCAGTCCATGCCGGTCAATGCAGTGCGTTGCAAGCCTTTTGTGCTGATCGTGGCGTTGACGGCGGATTGCCGCTGGCCTTAATTGAGCAAATCAGCGGCTGGGGAGCATCATGCGGAAAATCAGTGGCTATGCGGCGCTATTGGCGATGTTTGCTGCGCCAGCCTTGGCGAATGACACCATGGCTGAATTGCAGACCGGCGGCCTGGCCTATGTCCGGACCGGCGACATCAGCATGGATCAGGAAAAACTCTTCATTTCGCCGGCCGAAGTGCGCGTCGACTACGTTTTCCAAAATACCTCGGACAGGGATGTCGAAAGCGTCATTGCGTTCCCCATGCCGGATATCAAGGGCGACGTCGACAGCATGGTCGATGCCGGCGATGTCGAAGCCGACAATTTCCTTGGCTTCACCGTAACCCAAGACGGAAAGGCCATCGTCCCGACCCTTCAGCAGCGCGTTACAGTCGCCGGGGTCGACATGACGGATGAGCTGAAGGCGCATGGTGTGCCCTTGCTGCCGCTCAGCCGGGCGGCGATGGACGCCGCAGCCAAGCTGCCCGTCGAGGTGTTGGAGGATTGGACGGCGCGCGGTCTGATTACCGACGACGAATACGACAATGACGGCCAGGGCATGAAGCATCATCCGACGCCGATGTGGACGCTGCACACCACCTATTGGTGGCGCACCAAATTTCCCGCCAAGGCCAAGATCGCAGTCCAGCACCGCTACAAGCCAAGCGTCGGCGGCACCGTCGCCATCACCTTCGCCGGCGATGAAGATTATCAGACCCGGCAGCTGCAGGCCTATCGCGGCAAATATTGCATCGACGAGGCGTTTCTGAAGACAGCGACCAAGCTCGCAGCCGCAGCCGACAAGGGTGGCCGCACCTACACCGAAAGCTGGATCTCCTATGTGCTGACGACGGGCGCCAATTGGTCAGGCCCCATCAAACATTTCGAACTGACCGTCGATAAGGGCAGCCCGGAAAATTACATCAGCTTCTGCGGCAAGGACGTGAAGAAAACCGGCCCGACAACCTTCCAGATGACGGCGCAGGATTTTTATCCCGAGCACGATCTCGATATTTTGATTCTCGCTGCGACACCCGTCAATTAGTGGGCTTCCAAGTGAGGCGAAAGCGCCTCGGAGCGTCGGCAAATCATTCGCGCGGGGTAAAGCTGCCGCTTGCCGTGAGCCTCGGCGATTCGCTGCCTCGCGGCGAGCGGGTTCGGTTTTGCACAGGCTGTGCGAAAATCTCTCATGCTGCACCTGTCTTATCTTGGGGCAGCCCTATCTCTGATGAGGACGCTTCTTTCCTTGAAAGGCAGGGTGTTCGGGAGGCGCGTTCATTTTTCGCAAGCTGGCGGACCATTCTTTGGTCAAGATTTATTAAATATTTGATCGGCGGCAGGGTTGCTCCCAGTAGCGAACCGCCATTTCTATAAGCGCATACTGACCGCCTAGGGAGAGTCGAATGGGACAGCTCGTCCGAGTTCCGGCCAACGAAACACAGAGACTTTTGGCCGTACGCTCCCTGAATGGGATTCACAGCAGTCCGACGCCGGAGCTTGCGACTCTTGCCGAGCTGGCGAGAGGCGTATTCGAAACCCCCTACGCGGCGATCAACATCATCGACGAAGACTGGCAGCGTATCGCGGGGCAGGCGGGTCTGAAGATCGCCGAATGCTCGCGCGACATGTCGATCTGCACCCGTGTGGTGTTCGACGACGGGCTGCTGGTCATTCCTGATCTGGTTGAAGACCCGGAGTTGAAAACCGCTCCCTTCGTTCTAGACGATCCCTGCTTCCGCTTCTACGCAGGCGCGCCGGTCAGATTGGAGAGCGGCTTACCTGTGGGCGCTTTCTGCATCCTGGATCAGAAGGCAAGGCGCTTCTCCGAAGGCGAGGAGCACAGCCTCATGCAGTTTGCGCAGATCGCAAGTGCACTGCTGCGTCTCCAGAAGAATAATCTGCTGATGGGCATTGCCGAAAACGGCTTGCGCACCGCCGCCATGACAGATCCATTGACCGGCTTCTACAACCGCTCGGCGCTGGAAGGTATTGTCGATGGAGCGTTGAGCGCTGCGATCTCGGCCGGCAGACGCTTCGGCGTTCTCTATCTGGACATGGATGGCTTCAAGGCAATCAACGATCGTTTTGGCCACAATGTCGGCGACGAAGTGCTGTGCGAGGCATCGTCGCGTATCCGCTCCGTCATTCGAGCCGAGGATATCGTCGTGCGTATGGGCGGTGACGAGTTCGCAGTTTTCGTTCCCGATCTGCCGGAGGGGAGCGCGCTTATTTCCCTGTCCGAACGGCTGCTCATGGCGTTCCGGGCACCTTTCACGGTGGACGGCGTGTCCATTTCGGCTCGGCTGAGCATTGGCGCAGCCGTCGCGCCGCAGGATGGCGCAACGCGCACGCTATTGCTGCGGAATGTCGATGCCGCCCTCTATCAGGCGAAAGCCGCCGGCCGCGATCGCGTCGCGATATTCGGTTCCTGACGATTAGAGCAATTCCAGGAAAAGTGCGCAGCGGTTTTCCGTTCGGAATGCGCAAGAAAACAATAAGCTAGAGCATGTCGCGCAAAAGTGTGCAGCGGTTTTGCGACTACGACATGCGCGAAATCAAAAAGCTAAAGCGCGTGAAGCGAATCTGAAAGATCGCGACGCGCTTTACAGCGTCTTCGCGTTTCGAAGAAAAGCCGAAACGTTCTGGAGAGAAGCCCGGACGCGGTGAAACTGCCGGCCCGGCAAATTATCCCGCCGCTTCGACGATCCTGCCACGACCAAGCGCGTTGAACACGGTCTGCACGATGCCGGCCCGGTCGATGCCGGCCTTGGCGTTCATGACCTCGGGCTTCGCCTGCTCCATCCAGATATCGGGCATGACGAGCGTGCGGATCTTCAATCCGTTGTCGAGCAGGCCTTCGCTGGCGAGGAACTGCATGACCTGGCTGCCGAAGCCGCCGACCGAGCCTTCCTCGATGGTGATTAGCATCTCGTGGTGAGCGGCCAGCTGACGGATGAGAGCGTGATCGAGCGGCTTGGCGAAGCGGGCATCGGCGACCGTCGTCGACAGACCGGCCGCATCGAGATCCTCAGCGGCTGCGAGGCTGTCGGCCAGGCGCGTACCAAAGGATAGCAGCGCGACCTTCGAACCTTGCTTGACCACGCGTCCCCTACCGATTTCCAGAATCTGTCCGCGTTCCGGAAGCTCGATACCGACACCTTCGCCACGCGGATAGCGGAAGGAGATCGGGCCGAGATCGTAGGCCGCGGCGGTGCGGACCATGTGCTTCAGTTCCGCCTCGTCGGCGGCGGCCATGACGACGAAACCGGGCAGGGTGGCAAGGAATGCGGTATCGAAGGAACCCGCATGCGTCGGTCCATCGGCGCCGACGAAGCCGGCGCGGTCGATCGGGAAGCGTACCGGCAGTCCCTGGATGGCTACGTCATGCACCACCTGGTCGTAGGCGCGCTGCAGGAAGGTGGAATAGAGGGCGGCAAAAGGCTTATAGCCTTCGGCGGCAAGGCCGGCTGCAAAGGTGACCGCATGCTGCTCGGCAATGCCGACGTCAAAACAGCGCTTGGGGAAGAACTCCTGCAGCTTGTCGAGACCGGTGCCGTTCGGCATGGCGGCGGTAATGCCGACGATCTTGTCGTCGAGCGTTGCTTCCTGCACCAGAGCGTCGGCAAAGACGCTGGTATAGCTCGGTGCGTTTGGCTTCGCCTTGGCCTGGGTCCCGGTGATGACGTCGAATTTGTTGACGCCATGATACTTGTCGGCGGCGGCTTCGGCGGGCGGATAGCCCTTGCCCTTCTGCGTGACGACATGGATCAGTACTGGTCCCTGAGCATTGTCGCGGACATTGCGCAGCACGGGCAAGAGATGTTCGAAGGAATGACCGTCGATCGGGCCGATATGGTAGAAGCCCATCTCCTCGAACATCGTCCCGCCGGTCACATAGCCCCGTGCGTGCTCTACTGCCCGCGTGATGGCGCGGTCGACCTTCTTGCCGAGATAGGCCGTCAGTTTCTTTCCAAAATCCCGGAAGCCCATATAGGTGCGGCCGGAAGCGAGGCGCGCGAGATAGGCGCTCATCGCGCCCGTCGGCGGAGCAATGGACATGTCGTTGTCGTTGAGGATGACGATCAGTCGCGCATCGAGCGCGCCGGCATTGTTCAGGGCTTCATAGGCCATGCCGGCCGACATGGCGCCGTCGCCAATGACGGCGATCACGCGCCGGTCGGTCTTATCGAGCTCGGCGGCAACCGCCATGCCGAGACCGGCGGAAATGGAGGTCGACGAATGCGCGGCGCCGAAAGGATCATATTCGCTTTCGGCCCGGCGCGTGAAGCCGGAAAGGCCATCTTCCTGACGCAGCGTGCGGATGCGGTCGCGGCGCCCGGTCAGGATCTTGTGCGGATAACACTGATGCCCGACATCGAAGATCAGCCGATCATCCGGTGTGTTGAAGACGCTGTGAATGGCGATGGTGAGTTCGACGACGCCGAGGCCGGCGCCGAGATGCCCGCCCGTGCGAGACACCGCATCGATCATCTCGTCGCGGACTTCGCGCGCGAGCTGCGGCAGATCCCGATCTTCCAGCTTCCGCAGATCGGAAGGATACTGGACCTGATCGAGCAGGGGCGTCTGTGGCATTTGTGTCAAGGCGGAAGCCTCTTTCTTGCTATTCTTGGGCGGCGGTCCGCCTTTACGTCAAAACAGATTGCGGCAAAAGGCGCCGAATTCAAGGTGATCCCGAACAAGAAACATGTGGGATTGTCATGAACCCGTCAGCCTTCCGGCAGGGGAATGAATTCTTCTTCGTCGCCTGGCACGATGTCGAAGCGGCCTGTGCGCCATTCTTCCTTGGCTTTTTCGATCCGCTCCTTGGAAGATGACACGAAATTCCACCAGATATAGCGCTTCGAATTGAGCGCCGCACCACCAAAAAGCATGAGGTGACAGCCTTTTTCTGCGGCTTCCAGGGTTATGGCGTCGCCGGGGCGGAAAACGAGGAGCTGATCCTGTGCGAACCGGTCGCCGGCGACGACCAGCGAGCCGGAGAGAATATAGACCGCACGTTCCTCATGTGCTGCACCGAACGGAAACTTTGCACCCGGCTGCAGCTGAAGATCGACATAAAGCGTATCGGAAAAGGACTTTACCGGTGACTTGAGGCCCTCGAAGTTGCCGATGACCACACGTCCGGTGACGCCGGCGTCGGAGATATCAGGCAGATCCTCCTTTTCCGTGTGGGCGAAGGCGGGATCGATCTCTTCCTTGTCGTCGGGCAAAGCCAGCCACGTCTGCAGGCCGGACATGGCAAACGGATGGTCGCGCAGGTTCTCCGGCGTGCGCTCCGAATGCACGATGCCGCGTCCGGCCGTCATCAGGTTGACGTCGCCCGGGCGGATCACCTTGGCGGTGCCGAGGCTGTCGAGATGGCGGATCTCGCCGTCGAAGAGGTAGGTGACGGTGGAAAGGCCGATATGCGGATGCGGGCGCACGTCAAGAGCTTCGCCGGGTCGCAGGATGGCCGGGCCCATGCGATCGAAGAAGATGAACGGCCCCACCAGCCGCCGCCGGCTGCTCGGAAGCGCGCGTCGCACGGAAAATCCGCCAAGGTCGCTGGTGCGCGGAATGATGAGATTTTCGATCGCGTCGCAGGCGAAGGCATCACCTGCCTGAGGATCGTTGCCTGGGAAGAAAGACATATCGGGTCTCCTTTCGGTTGACGCTCAACCTACCGGGAATGTCAGGCAAACTCAAATTTTCCCGCTCGTCCTACTGCCCGTCCAGCGGCTCTACGCCCTGTGGCTTTCCGGCGCGGTCGAGCCTGATCTTTTCGATGCGGTTCTCCGCAGCCGAGAGCAGAGCCTCGCAATGCTTCTTCAGCGCTTCGCCGCGCTCGTAGATGGAGATGGACTCGTCGAGTGCCACATCGCCGCGTTCCAGCCGCGCGACGATGCCCTCAAGCTCCGCCACGGCCTTCTCGAAGGAATAGCCTGAAACATCTACTTTGGCGTTCTCGCTCATCGTCAACCCTTCATCATGCGTAGAATATGCATCCCCGCCGACTCGGCGAGGCCTTCCAGATCATAGCCGCCTTCTAGCAGGCTGACGACCCGGTTGTTGGCGCTACGGTCTGCGACTTCGAGCAGCCGTCCCGTGGCCCAGTCGAAATCTTCGCCGACGAGGTTCAATTGGCCGAGTGGATCGCGGTGATGGGCGTCGAAGCCGGCCGAAATGATGATGAGGTCGGGGCGAAAATCATGCAGCGCCGGCAGAACGCGCGATTTGAAAGCTTCGCGGAAATGGTCGCCGCCGGTGTTCGGCGAAAGCGGTGCGTTGACGATGGTGTTGTGCGTGCCACGATCGTCTTTCTTGCCTGTGCCCGGGTAGAGCGGCATCTGGTGGGTCGAACAGAAGAGCACGGACGGATCGTCCCAGAAAATGTCCTGCGTACCGTTGCCGTGGTGGACATCCCAGTCGACGATGGCGACGCGTTCGGCGCCGTGGGCCTTTTGTGCGTGGCGCGCGGCAATCGCCGCATTGTTGAAGAAGCAGAAGCCCATGGCCTTGGACTTTTCGGCGTGGTGGCCCGGCGGCCGGGCCGCCACAAAGACATTGTCCGCAGCGCCCGTAAACACGTCGTCGACCGCCGCCATGGCACCGCCGACACCGTGCATGATCGCCTGCAGCGTCTTCGGGCTTGTGTAGGTGTCAGCCTCGATCTGGTTGATCTCGCCGTCGTCGCCTTTGTCCGGCATCGAGCGCAGAACGAATTCCAGATGCTCTTCGGGATGCGCAAGCAGGATCGCTTCCTCAGGAGCAGGCGGCGCCTTGCGCCGGTCCAGCCGCTCGAAATTCGGATGCTCAAGTGCAATGTTCAGCGACCGCAGCCGGTCGGGACGCTCCGGGTGGCCGGGTGGAACTATATGTTCAAGAAAGATCGGATGTTCGTAAAGACGTGTGCTCATGGGCCCAATCTATAAAAGAGGTGTGACGCCTATTACAGGACATGGACAATGTCACTACGATGTCAACAATCCATCTTAACCACTTTGGCAGGGCGCCCGTTTACTTATCGAGGCGCGGTGTTAAGCTTTCGTTAGAGCCGGATGATTTTAGGTCTGCTCGACCTAAAATCTGAATCCGCTCTAAAATCAAAGAAGTAGAGCATGATGTCGCCCGAAAACCGCGCGCACTTTTCGGCATCATGCTCTAAGGTCAGTATGGCGTCGGCCAGGGTTGTTGCGTGATGATGAGCATAGAACGATCCGATGTCATCGAGTTTAGGGTGCCGCCGCGCGATGTCGACAGGCACGGCCATATGTTCATCGCCTCCTACATCTCGCAGGCGGAGACAGCGCTTTCGAATTTCTGGCGGACGCGGCCTCTCGTCGATGACGAGCCAATCTATGTCGCCAGAAAGGCGTCCTGTTCGCTGCACAGAGCGCTTCGCTACGACGACCTTGCGCGTTTCTCGGTCAGCGTCAACAAGATCGGTGGAAAATCGATCGGCTTTGTCGTTGCCGTCGAAACCGGCAACGAACTGGCGGCCGAGGTGGAAATCCTGTGGCTCGCGGTTCGCGGCGAGGAGCATGAACCCGTCTCGCTGCCGGAAGACACGCGCGATTGGCTCTACAAATATCTGGCTTGAGCCGGGCTTAGCTTCGCTGCGGTAGCAGCGGATAACCGGCCATTACGGCGCGTCCGACGAGCGCTGCCACGGCTGCCTTGACGACGTCGCCGGGCACGAAACCCAGCGATCCGAAAAATGCCTTGCCGAAGCCGATATTGATGGCGAGCCAGGCGATACCGAAGGCATAGAGCACCACCACGCCGCCGATGACAGCCGCGATGAAGAAGCCGACGCCTTGTGCGAGATTGCTCTGCTCAGGCTTCACCAGCCGCTCGGAGAGATAGCCGGTAACGAATGCCGCGAAAATCCAGCCGACGAAAAAGCCGGCAGTTGGGCCAGCGAACACGGCAAGGCCGCCACGACCGCCTGACAAGACCGGCAGGCCGATCGTGACGAGGACGACAACCAGCAACACAGCGATCGTGCCACGCTTGGCACCAAGCACGACACCGGCAAGCATGACGCCCAGCGATTGCGCGGTGATCGGCACGGGAATGATGCCGATCGGGATCGGTGGCAGCAGGCCGAGCGCCACGATGATGGCGGCAAACAGCGCCGAAAGGACGAGGTCGCGGGTGTTCATGGCAGCTCCTTGCGAAACAGATCTGTGTTCATTGCCGCCGAATGCCGCGTGCGTCAATCGCAGCGGCGATATTGTCCGCATCGCGCAACGTCAGAATGATTAGCGGCGCGAGGGTCGTGACCAGCCTCACCTTGATTCCGCGCGCCTGATGCGCCTCGCGGATCGCCTGATAGCGATCGAGAATTTCAGGCACGAAACGAATGACGAGGCCGATCGCAAGCCCGATATCGGCGGCTTTGAGCGGGCTCACCTTCTCGACCGGCATGGCAAGGGCGGTGATTTCGTCAATAAAAGCCGCTGTCGATGTGGTTGCCGTCACCGTGGCGGCAAAGAGCGCAAGCGCGGTCAGCCTCAGTGCCGTGACGATTGCAGCGTGGAGCGGACCGACCAATGCGGCAAAGACCGCCAGCACGGCAATCGAGATCAGGATCGGTCGCAGTCGCCGCAGCGCGTCCCTGATCGACAGACCGGCGCGAAAATAGAGACCGGCGCCGACCAGATTTGCGCAGGCAAGCAACGGGACGGACTGCGTCAGGAAGAGCACGACGCCAAGAGCGGCCAACGCCAGGAGCTTCACGCGCGGCGTCAGCCGGTGCAGCCATGTGTCGACGTCGACATGCAACGTCTGCATCAGGCAGCCATCTCCTTGTACCGGGCGATCGCCTCCGCCGCCGGAGCATCGACGACCAACCGGCCTTGGTCGAACACCAGCACCCGCTCGAAATCCTCCAGCAGCGGCAGATCGTGGCTGATGACGATGACATTTTCCGGCAGCGTTGCCATGGTTTTCTGCACGAGCGCCCGGTTGCGGAGATCGAGTTGGTTGGTCGGCTCGTCCAGAATGAGAATGTCGGGGCCGGTGACCAGCACGGAGCAGAGGGCCGCCATTTGCAGCTCGCCGCCTGAAAGCTCATGCGCGCGACGCGCCGCCAGATGGCGAACGCCGAAGCGGTCGAGAATGCCGTCTACCGCCGCCTCGATCCGTGATTTGTCGTAT